>DASYQR010000130.1:0-52864 GCA_036005325.1 Nitrospirales bacterium
CCTTCGCCGACCTTGGCCGGAAGGAGATGGGGATCGAAAGGCAGTTTTGCCTTCGGTGTCATCCAGGACTCCTGTTTTAGGCTCCTGTGGCACTATATGAATACCATGGGCGGGGATCGTTGTACAAGAAGGGGATATTGCAGCGGTTCTCCCTCGCTGTCTCAGTTACTCAGCTTCTTACTGTTGATGGTGAGAGAAAGCTTTCCGTCTGTTATCGAGCTCGTTGCTCCCTTGAAGCCGCCCTCTCGCCCAAGCGTGATGCCATACCTGCTAGGTAAATCGTGTTCGGTCAGCGCGCTGGTCGTAATGGTACTGATGGAGCGGATGGACTCACACCCGAGGGGCATCAACAATAAGACAACCAAACAGCGCGTAGTGAAACACTTTCATTGGTTGTCCTCCTCAGAACTGTCAGAAAATGTCGTCCAGGCGAGAGGTACGAATAGATCCTCTCGCCTGGACCTGAAGATCATTTCTGTTCGCCGCGTGCGATCGTTAATTCTTCTCTAAAATTTTCCCAGTTTGAGCGTCGACCTTAACTTTATAGGTTTTCTTCGCAGCGTCAACAATTTCAATCTTATACGTGATGCGCCCGTTTTCCTTATCCATTTCGACTTCGTAGGGCTTGCCTCCCGGCACCGAGTCTACAGCTGTCTTGATGGCCTGTTCCATTGAAATCGTCGCTTCAAGCGCCATCTGCTTGTCCGATTTTGCCCACGCATCGCTGAAGCACAGCCCGGAAACCAAGATCGCTATAGCCAGTACGTATCGCATAGGTCCTCCTTACATAACGTGAGATTTTTGCCCAGTGACTCATATATCGATGGACGACGTTCGAGCGTGAACCTAACAACTCCATCGTGTGTAGTCTGAGCAAAATTGCTCAAGTCTTTAATTTTACTATGAAACCGTCGCGGCTTGACGGAGTTCGGGGTGAAGCTTCCACCGTCAGGGGCGGCCGGGTGAGCACTTTGGAACAGACGGGGCACCTCGACTCCGGTATACGTCATGCAGGCATAAGCGCGCCGGAAATTGTAGCCATCACGAGGCTCTATGAACAAGCCACCGATAACGATGAAAACTACGGGCCTCGTTGTGTGCCTTCTTGCGCTGGCGAGTTTGCTCGCAGGCTGCGCCGGCGCGCAGAAACCTCACGCGGCAGTCGCGCCCGCAATTGAAGGCGACCTCAGCAGCGAGTGGGAGATCCAAGACGAAGCCACGTTCGATACGATCACGTTGGATCGCTACGGAAACGGCGGATACAACTGGCAGAATGGCCGGATCGAGACGACAAGCTTTTCGGACGGCAAGTGGACCGGAAACTGGGTACAGCCGGGCAATGACCGGCAGGGCGGATTCGAGTTAGTGTTATCCCCCGATCGTTCACTCGCTCAGGGAACGTGGTGGTACACGCGCATTCGCGAGAAGATCATCCCGCCCGGTGAGCCGGGAAAAGAGTTCAAGTTGAAACGGGTGCCGACAGAAACCACGACACGCCCCGCGTCTTAAGGTACGTCAGTTAATACGCTGTTCGCAATTGCTCAGAAGTCTTTGTACTCAGGGTTCGATGCCACCGCCGCCGGCCAGAGGGCGTCAGTGCCGGCCGATCCTCCCGGAGATCTCTCCGATCCTCGTGTCGCTCGGGTCAAGAGACTCGGGTAGAGCGTCCCGAGACCAGGTGAATCACCAGCAACACGATTCCGATCAGGAAGAGAATCCAAGAGATCTGGGAGGCGACGGCGGCGATTCCCGCCAATCCCAGGGCTCCTGCGACCAGTCCTACCAGCAAGAACACTAAGGCATAGTACAACATCTGAAGCTCCTTTCTGTTGAAGGCAACGACTTACAGTGAGGCGCTCACCCTAACAGCTACCTCGGTTGTCGTCTGTTCACAATTGCTCACGGTCTGTGAATTTATTAGAGTTTATTTCGTAAGGTGGTGATTTGGTTCGGTTTATATTTTTCATCAAAGCGGCTGACCTAATCCCCAGCTGTTGTAACAGTCTGACTATTAGTCACAGCAGCCGATGCCTACTATAGACTCTGGACCAGTTAAAAGGGGACAGGTTAAGTCTGAGGTAGGCAGTCCAGCGGCGATGCCGAGCACGTTCAGGGCGGGCTGTAACCCAATCCCAGCGGGAACACCGTCGCCGGCTGCCGGCTGGCGGGGGCGGAACTGGCGTCTATCGCCGTGTGGTGTTGCTGGTCGTCCAGCCTGGCGTTGCGCCGCGCCGTTTCCAGGCGTGCGATCTGGTAAAACTTCTCTGCCTGTTCCGTATTTAATTCTCCTACCCCAACCAGCCTCACGAGCTCCAGATGGTACGCCTCCAGTTGCTGCTCCAGGGTCAAGACTCCTCTCTCAGTGGATGGATCATGTGGGGTTGCGGGAAGGTTCATGCAGCCGAAGAACGTGGAGACAACCAGTCCCAGGACTAGCGCGAGAAGCTGCATGTCGCGTTCTCCCTATTCAGAGTCAGAGCGTAGTTCAGCATCTGAAACTCCCTTCTATGTCTAGTTAAGTATGCAAAGGCCCGGCCGATGAAATCGGCAACGCTCTAACCTAACAGTTACCTCGGTTGCCGTCTGTTCACAATTGCTCAGAGCCTGTTAATTTATTGAGGGGCGGGGGCGGGTTCAACGGCCGGCGGGGGCGACGTCGCGCCACTCGACGGCGCCGAACCGGGTGTCGCCGAGGAAAACGTAGGCGAGACTTATGGTTCCCACCGTCTGGTGCCGGTCGGGTATATCGGGATAGTGCGCATCCCGCGCTGACGCGATGTATTGGACCGAGAGGGCGTGGCGACCGTACACGCGGAGGGTGAACGACGCCGTCCCGCGGGCGATGGTTTCCGATCCACGGTTCTCAGTGGAGCCGACGCCGCTGACATAGTACTCTCGCCCCGTCACGTCGAGCATGGCCACGTCGCCGAGGATGAGGCGGAGCGCGAGGAGCCCCTGCGGGGTGGCGCCGTAGTGGTAGTCGCGTTCACCTGTGCCGTGGATCGAGCCGGCCGCGCCGTAGCCGACGCCGCCGAGAGCCGTGCCCTGGAGCGCGATTGCGTCCGAGAGCCACCACTGGGCGGTGGTACCGAGCGAGAGGGCCGTGCTCGAGACACGGAAGATCTGCGGAGCGATGTAGTCATAGCTCCCGTAGAGACCCCACACCCCGCGATAGGCATCGCCCGCCGCGTAGTCCGTTCCGAAGAGAAGGCCGCGGGTCATGATGTTCTCGAAGGTATTGGCGCTGGCGGCCCTGAATTGGAAATCGAAATAGTCGAATGGGCGCGTGTAGCTATAGCCGGGCTTCCCGGGGAGCCCGTAGGCAATGGAGAAATCTGCGGTCCCCTCATTCTGTCTGATGCCGCGCGAAACGTTCGGGGCGTGCGCTAGCGCGCTCAGGCTTGCGCCGAGCTCGAACCGCGCGAAGACGGCCGGGTCTCGGCTCGGGAACACGTCATCGAACCGGTTGCCGAAGACGAGGCGGTTGAAGCCGGTGGGCGGTGAGATCACCGCCGCGCCCAGTTCGCGCCAGAACCCGGGCGTGCCGCCGCCGCTCTCGAGCAACAGGCTGGCCATCCGGAAGAGCGGTTCGCCCAAGAAGCTGCCGCCGATCGGGGTCGAGATCTGGTCGTTGATGGAGGGCGGTCCGGTCTCGCCCCCCATCTCCCAGAGAAAGCTGCCGGCGGCGGCATACGCGAACGACTCCCAGAAGTTGAGGCCGGCCGATCGCGCCAATCCGTAGTAGACGGACCCCCCATACGGATGTAGGAACTGGTTCGTGGCGAACGGGTCGCTGTCAACCACCCACTTGGAATCGGTCAAGTTCTTCCAGAACGACTCGGTGCCAGTACGGTACACCTCCTTCGGCTCGACGAAGTGCCGGTCGAACTGATTGAGCAGGAAGAGGTACCCGATGACCTCGACCGCCGGGATGACGTAGCTCCTGCCGGCTCCCGTCTCCCAGGACAGAACGGTCTTCGGCACCTCAGAGCGGGCGGGCGCGGGAGCGGCCCCCGGCGTCATGGGTGCGGCAGCGGGCTCCTCGGCGAAGCCTGCACCTTGCGTTGCGAGGACGAGTGCGAAGACGCCGGCGAGGAGCGCCCAGTAAAGCCCACCGGTATGTCGGGATCCGCTCACGATCCCAAACCGCTGTTTATCCCCACAAGCAGTTTCTCCTCCGGCTGAGCCGTTTTCCAGTGCATAACGGCCGCAAGGCTAAACGACCCTTGGGGACCTGTCAAGCGCGGCGTCGGTAGCAGAAGAAACGTGCGGGAAAACTCTAATGAGAGGCCTTTCGATCAACTCAGCGGCGCCGCACATCGCCTTGGGGATGCGGGCGCCGCCGCAGTTTACGCAGAATGGAAGGTCAAAACGAGAACCGACCTATCCAACTTGAAGTGGGGCAGTATACTTCTTCATGGCGTCTTTGCCCGCTTCGAAGGCAGCGGTCAGGTCTGACTTCTTCTCTTTGATGAACTGCTTGCCCTGTTCGATGGTGGTATCCAGCGTAGCCCTGACCTCTTTAGCCTTCTCCCGCATTTCTTCCTCGGCCTTCCCAGCGTAGGTCTTGAGCAGTTTCCTGGTTTCTGCCCCAGACTGAGGAGCCAGCAGCAATGCCGCTCCTATACCGATTACGGCCCCCGCTAAAAAGGCAAACCCCATCGACCCTGCCGAATATCCGTTGTCTTCTGCCGCCATTGGATGACCCTCCTTTATTCCGTACTCATATGTGAGCGTGGACGTCTCATTAGTACCCTCTGCCCCTCGCCGTGCCGATGATGATGCCGACGTCGAGGCTCTAACCTAACAGCTCTACCGTGCGCTGTCTGGTCAACATTGCTCAGGTTTGACGATGATTGATGATTATGGATATGACCGCTTCTGAGCCATGCCCTAAGTACTTCATATCGTTATCGTATGGCCTGCCAGAGCTTTTAATTCGCTTCCCTTAATCTCTGATTCTCTGCCCCTAAATAAATTTAGATGTGATCCATTTTGAACAGACTACACATGATGTAGCTGTTAGATTCGAGCATCGATAATAGGCCAACTGAAGGCTTTTCCTGGGAGGTCATTCATGCTCGAGATTATTCAATCCGTCCATGTTCTCGCCGGCGTCTTCGTTCTTACCGCACTCGCGATCCTTCTCGTTTTCGGGTTCCGAGGTCTCTGCTGGCCCAAGGCGCTGCGGTCGAATGACCGCCAAGCCTATCCACACTACGCCCAGTTACTACGTAAGATGCCGTTCTGACAGGAGGCCCCCCATGAGCACGATGCTCATCGACGATATTGCCCATGAAATGCTGGATCCACTGGTTGAGCAGGAGAATCTCCGGTTAGCCTGGAGGATGCGGTTTTTCGGATTTTCCCGCTGCCCGCTGACCCTCGCCCAGCACGCCCAACTACAAGCTACGTGCCTCCGAGTCCTTGGCCCACGCTGGCGGGAGGACATAGCGAAGGAGGAGCCATGGCACAGAAACAGACTGTAGCGGACCGTATCATGGGAAAAACTTCCATGATGACCAGGATGGCCAGCGCGGAGGCGAGTGACGCCGGCCTGTGCCCCCGGTGCAGCGGATTCATGGTGCAGGAAAGGTTCGATGACTTCCCCGGGGGGGTCGCCGGCCTGCCTTTCCAAGGAGTCCGATGTGTCAATTGCGGGGAGATTCTTGACCTTCTTATTCTGGAGCATCGCAACCAGAGACCGCAACCAGTGAACAACCGTCGGCGTTTCCACCAGCAACTCTGAGGCGTAACTCCCGGAGCTGGTGCTCTACGCGATGTCATTTCGATGAGGCTTCAGTGCCCATCCTCTGATGGCCGTATCGAAAAGGAGGCTTGCCATGACACCCAATGTACAAGATCTCCGGCTCTCCCTACTTGCGCATCTGCGAGATCCCACGCAACGAAAGATGCCGTCAGACCGGATTCTGAAGTGGCTATTCGGTATGGTCTTTCTGTTCAACCTATTGTATTTCATCTCGTGAGCAATAGTCACCAGACTACAAAAGAGGCCGGCCGAGAGGCCATGAAGACGGAACGAATATAATTCCTTGCCAAGTTGAGGTATGCCGATGAAACATCTTGCGACCGTAATGACGGTGCTTGCGAGTATAGCCATCCAGATTGGCGTAGCTCACGCCGAACCGCCGAAGATTCAACCGCCATCCGTCCCGGAAACACGCGGACCTTCTTCGTCCGGGGAAATCGACGATTCGATTGCGAACCGATTGACGATCGGCATGTCCGACACGGAAGTCTTAACGCTCGCCGGACCGCCCAAATCTCCTAAGGAGGGAAACCTTTCCTCTGCGTCACGCTGGACGTATGTGGTCCGCGATCAAGTGATGGAACTCAGTTTCGGATCTGGTCGTATTGTCGAGATTAAGTGGTTTCCATTAAAACCCTGAACGGTTTGCCACGTGACGTGAACTCTGAACTGCAGAGTACCCCGGCCGGTTCCGTAGGAGAGCCCCCTCCCACGGAAGGGACGTCGTCGCCGGACCCTACCCAACTCACCGTCCGCATACCGGTGAGCGCGCGAGGCCTGGCACTTGCCATTTTGGCCACCGTTGCCGTGGTATTTGCGCTGCAGTGGGCGGAGAAGTTTTTCATACCGCTCCTGCTCGGCATCATCATGGCATACACCCTCAATCCCTTCGTTGTTTGGCTGGAGCGCATTAAGATCCCTCGCCTGGTGGGTACCACCATTGTGATGATTGCCCTCCTGTGCGCGGCCGCCTTTACGACGATGTCGCTGCGCGGCCAGGTGCAGACGATACTCGAGCAGTTGCCCGAAGCGACGAACAAAATTTCTGCAACGCTCCTCGCCATGCGGAAGGGTCAGCCCACCACCATGCAGAAAGTGCAAGCCGCCGCGCGCGAGATCGATAAGGCGACAAGCCAGGCGGCGGATGCCCATGCGACGCCCAAACAGACTGCGACCCACGTCGTCGTTGACCGGCCCGCGTTCAATCTGGGCGACTTCTTGTGGGCGGGTTCCATGGGGGCTTTAGCATTCATCAGCCAAGCCACTATGGTGCTTATCTTGGTCTTCTTCCTCTTGCTGGCTGGTGACACGTTCAAACGTAAGCTGGTGCGCTTGACCGGCCCATCGCTGTCGAACAAGAAAATCACGGTGCAAATCTTGGACGACATCAACGTATCCATCCAGCGCTATATGTTTACGCTGCTGGTGGCCAACGTGCTCCTGGCACTCCTTACCTGGACCGCGTTCCGCTGGATCGGTCTGGAAAATGCAGGCGCATGGGCGGTCGCTGCGGGTTTACTGCATGTCATTCCTTACTTCGGGCCCGTTCTTATCGCAGTAGCTACGGGAATGGCGGGCTTTTTGCAATTCGAGTCGCCCTGGATGGCGCTGTTGGTGTCGGGCAGCTCGCTGGCGATTGCCACCTTCGTCGGCATGTTTGTCATCACATGGATGACCGGCAAGATCGCACAAATGAATGCAGCGGCGGTGTTTATCGCGTTGCTCTTCTTGGGATGGCTATGGGGGGTATGGGGCCTGTTGCTCGCTATTCCCATCATTGGCATGGTGAAGGTCGTCTCCCAGCATATAGAAGAACTCCAGCCCTTGGCTGAGTTGCTGGGAGAATGAAGGCGTACTGCTTTACGAGGGGTAGGCCCAAAGTCGCATTATTTTGTGAACGTCTTGTCATGCACAGACTTACGGTAATTGGATAGTTCCTTCGTGAGCCAATCTGCGTTTGATGTTGGGGGATGATCAGCGCATCGCACCCAGTAAGGTCGGCCGCTTACACTACTTTTTGAGGCAGCCAGCTCGATAAACTCCTCGGGTGTCTTAATGTCGTACCTGAAGAAGTCATACTTCGACTGTAGATGTTTCGCAGCCTCTTCGGAATTGTATTCTTTGTCATTTCTTGTAAAGACACAACCGGACTTTTCTACATACCGTAACAGATGATCAATGGTATGCAGATAAGCGTCATCAGCTGGTGATGCAACTGCAGATGACACCAAGAGCATTCCGAGAAGGCTCAAGTATACGAGATACTTTCGTATTCGATAATATTCTTTTCCCATCAGTTGACCTGCCCCGAATTATTGTACCGCCTTTCCCCCTCTGCCATGCCGCAGCGTACCAGCTACAAACGGGTGGCGGCTGTTCACAATTGCTCGGCAGTCTGTGAATTCAGGGTTCGGTGCCGCCGTCGGCGGCGGTGGCCGTTAGTCGTGGAGGACGATATTCATGAGGGAACTGTGAACGTGCAAGCCGTTTTTCAAGCCGCCGTTGTAGCTGATCAGGCCCAGTTTGCGAAACTTGTTCATGAAAAAGCTGACTCGTGAGCGCGTCGTGCCGATGATCTCCGCCAGCGTTTCCTGGCTGATCTTCGCAATCACCGGCTCCGGTTTGCCTTCCTTCCCGAAGTTGGCCAGCAGGAGCAGCACCCGCGCCAGTCGCTTCTCGCTGGAGTTGAAGAGCTGATCCACCAGGTCCTCCTCAAGCCGGATGTTGCGGGAAAGCAGATGGGCGAGCAACAGCTCGGAAAAGGTGGGCTCGTTGTGGAGCACCCGGATCATGTTTTGTTTCTCCAGCCGCACGATCTCGCACGCGGACATGGCGGTGGCGGTGGCCATGCGCACCGGCCGGCCCGAGAGGCAGCTCTCGCCAAAGAAGTCGTCGGTCCCTAAAATGCCGACGACCGCTTCTTTGCCCTGTTTGGAGACGACCGTGAGCTTGACCTTGCCTTTTTGGATATAAAAGATGGCGTCGGCCGGGTCACCTTGGGAGAAAACCTTCTGGTTCTTCCGGTAGTCGGCAATCGTCCTTCCTTCGCCGACCTTGGTCAGAAAGACCTGGGGATCGAATGGCGGTTTGTTATTCGTTTTCATCCAGGTCTCCTTTTTAAGATACACCTGTAGTAATTAAACCTACTCTAATATATATATACCAGAGGTACAAAACCGTCGTCAAGGGGGTATTGAAGCTGTTTCTAAATCTGCTTGTAGACGAAGACGCCGAGGAGGATGCCGATGAAGGTGAGCAGGTTCATTTTCAGCGTGAACCCCAGGCTGACTTTCAGCAGCCAGAGATCGACCGTGAACGGCGGGGTGATGCCGAGGTTCAAGGCCTGCGTGAAGATGTTCTGGATGATGCCGGGACGGAAGACCGCGGCGAGAGTTTCTCCGAGCAAACCGCCGAGCAAGCCGCCGACGATGACACAGATGACCAAGACCCAGGGAGATTTACGCACGTCCCGCACTCTATAAGTAACTTTCCCTGCTGTCAAGCCTAAATCCTCGGCCAAGACGAATGATGACCAATCCTGGAATCCCTGTCGCAAGGAGACCGATTCATACTGAAATCGCCTTGACAGTTCCGGCGTCATTCCAGTACACTTGAAAATCAAAATCTTTAGGTTTTTTCGGTAAATAGAGGCATCTATGCTCGAAGCCCTGTCAGCCAAACTTGACGACATTCTGAAGCGCCTTCGCGGCCACGGCGTCCTGACCGAGGCAGCGATTGCGGAGGCTCTGAAGGAGGTGCGGCTGGCGCTGCTTGAAGCGGATGTCAACTTCAAAATCGTCAAGGAGTTTGTCGAGCGCGTCCGAATCAAGGCGATCGGCCAGGAGGTGCTCCAGAGCCTGACGCCGGGACATCAGGTCGTCAAGGTCGTGCACGAGGAACTCTGCGCGCTCATGGGGCAGCAGCAGACCGGCCTGGCGCTCTCACCGATGCCCCCGACGGTCATCATGATGGTCGGGCTCCAGGGGGCGGGCAAAACCACGACGTGCGGCAAGCTGGCACGGCACTTCAAGACGCACGGTAAGCGCGTGCTGCTGGTGGCGGCCGATCCGCGGCGGCCAGCGGCCGCGGAGCAGTTGGCCGTGCTGGGCGCGCAGCTCGAGGTGCCGGTCCATCGGGCCGACTCCACGGGTCGTGACGCGGTTTCCATCTGCGTGGAGGGGGTCGAGCGGGGCCGCACTCAAGGGTTTGATGTCGTGATCCTGGATACCGGCGGGCGCCTGCATATCGACGACGATTTGATGAACGAACTGGCGGCGATCCGGACCAAGACAACGCCCCAGGAAGTGCTCCTGGTCGCCGACGCGATGATCGGGCAGGATGCGGTGGCCATGGCCGAACAGTTCGACCGGCGGGTGGGGCTGACCGGCGTGGTCCTGACCAAAGCCGAAGGTGATGCCCGAGGCGGGGCGGTGCTCTCGATCAAGGCCGTCACCGGCAAGCCGATCAAGTTCCTCGGCACGGGCGAGAAGCTGGAGGCCTTGGAGCCGTTCCACCCGGATCGCATGGCCGCGCGTATTCTCGGGATGGGCGATGTCCTCTCGCTCATCGAGAAGGCGCAGGAGGTGGTCGACCGGGACCAGGCCGAGGGGATGGCCCAGAAGCTCCGGTCGGAGAGCCTCACGCTGGAGGACTTCCGGGAGCAGCTCAAACAGGTCAACAAGCTGGGCTCGCTGGAGCAGATCCTGGACATGCTGCCGGGTGGGCAGCGTCTCAAAGAAGCGGCGGGCGGCGGGGCGGCGGAGAAAGAGGTGGCGCGCGTGGCGGCCATCATTGATTCCATGACGACTCGTGAACGGCGCGATCACACGCTGCTGAACGGCAGCCGCAAGCAGCGGATCGCGAAGGGCAGCGGGACCAGCGTGCAGGACGTGAATCGGTTGATCAAGCAGTACCTGGAAGCCCGCAAGATGATGAAAATGTTGTCGGGGCAGGCCGGACGTAAGAAGCTGGGCCGGTCGATGCGCGCGTTCTCATGATATCTCATAACTTTCAGAGAGAGGAGAGGTAACCACGTGGTGCGACTCAGACTTACGCGAGGGGGGCGGCACAAGCGGCCCTTCTATCGAATCGTGGCAGCGGATTCCAGGATGCCGAGAGACGGGCGGTACATCGAAGTCCTTGGCACGTATGATCCTTTGAAGACGCCGGCTGCCGTCGCGATCAAGCAGGAGCGGGTGATGGAATGGCTCAAGAAAGGGGCCCAACCGTCGGTCACGGTCCATACCCTGCTGCGTCGGGCCGGTGTCCTCAAGCAGCTGAAGGCGACCCCCGCCAAAGCGTAGACGACATCTTGGCGTCCGCATCCCTACCGGGGAGGAGGTGCGGCGATGGACGAGCTCAAAGCGCTTATCGAACTCATGGCGAAAGCCCTGGTGGATAAACCGGATGACGTATCGGTCCGGGAGACGGATGGAGAGAAAACGACGATCATCGAGCTGCGGGTCGCTCAGGATGATCTGGGCAAGGTGATCGGCAAGCAGGGGCGGACGGCCCGGTCGATGCGGACGATCCTAAACGCGGCCGGGACGAAATTGGGAAAACGGTGCGTATTGGAAATTCTGGAATAGCCGAGCACGAACTGGTCGCGATCGGGAAGGTCCTGCGCGTTCACGGATTGCGCGGCGAGGTGAAGGTACAGTCGCTCTCCGACATGCCGCACCGGTTTGAAACACTGACGAAGGTTGTCGTGGCGAGCCCGGCCGGCGCGCGGCGGGAGCTGGATGTCCGCGCGTGCCGGAAAATGGCGCACGACTATCTCGTGACCTTCGAGGGGATCGAGACGCCCGAAGCCGCGGCCTCGTTGGTCGGAAGCCTGATGCAGATTCCGGAAGAGCGGCTGGCGCCACTGCCGGATGGCCGATACTATCAGCACGACCTTCTGGGGATGGTGGTGCGGACGGAAGAGGGGACGCCAGTCGGGACGCTTGCCGATATTCTTCCGACGGGGGCCAATGCGGTGTTTGTGATACGCGGGGAGGCTGGTCAAGAGCACCTGATTCCCGCAACCCACGAAGTAGTCAGAAGGGTGGACGTGCCGGGCCGGCTGATGACCATCCGCCGTATCGCGGGCTTACTGGAAAGCTAAACGTAAAATGAAATGCGACATTCTCACGTTGTTTCCCGACATGGTGGAGGCGGTGGTCAGCGCCAGCATCCTGGGACGGGGCCGTGAGAAAGGCCTGCTGGATATCCGCGTGGTGAATCTGCGCGAGTACGCGGAAGGGCGGCACAAGGTCGCGGACGACTATCCGTACGGCGGCGGGGCGGGGATGGTGATCAAACCCGAACCGGTCTTCCGCGCCGTGGACGACCTGCGCGCGCGGGATGGTGACCTGCGTCTGGTGATGCTGTCGCCGCAGGGCCGGCGCTTCACCCAGGCTATCGCGGAGGAATTCGCCCGAGAAACGCGGCGCGTGGTGTTTCTGTGTGGACACTACGAAGGCATCGACGAGCGGGTGCGGGAGGGCTTGGCGCCGGAAGAGGTGTCCGTCGGCGATTACATCCTGACCGGAGGTGAGCTGGCGGCGCTGATCATCGTCGACGCAGCGGCCCGTCTGGTGCCGGGGGTGTTGGGGGACCAGCAGTCCGCGGAGGCGGACTCCTTCGGGGGGTCCTTGCTGGATTATCCCCACTATACCCGTCCGCCGGTCTACAGAGGATTGGAGGTGCCGGAGGTGCTTCGGTCCGGCGACCACGACGCGATCCGGTCATGGCGCCGGGCGCAGTCCCTGTTGAATACCTTGAGCAAGCGGCCCGATCTCTTGGAGCGGGCGGAGTTGACGCCGGAGGAGCGGCAAGTGTTGAATGAGTTTTCGCGCGAAGGTAACGCCTGACGGGCGAACAGAAGAGAGAGGAGAGACAGTCATGAATCGGCTCCAGCGGTTGAATGCGGCGATGGTAAAGAAAAACATGCCGAGTTTTGAGATCGGCGACACGGTACGAGTCCACGTGAGGGTCGTGGAGGGTGAGAAGGAGCGCGTGCAGGTGTTCGAAGGCGTGGTCATCAGCCGGAAGGGCGGGCAGAGCGCCGAAACCTTCACCGTTCGGAAAGTGTCCTACGGAGTTGGGGTCGAGCGGATTTTCCCGATCCATTCACCGGTAGTGGAGCGGATCGACGTGGTTCGCCAAGGCCGGGTCCGGCGGGCCAAGCTGTTCTACCTCCGATCCAAGAAAGGCAAGACAGCCCGGGTGGCCGAGCGCGAATACTTGGCGGAGGGCAAGCCCAAGCCGGAGACTGCACCGGACACTGTCGAGCCGGCGCCCGTCAAGGCCGGCGCCTGAAGACGGCAGGAGCACGTGTCGCTGAATCCCGATGACACGTTCGAGTGTGAGGCGTGGACGCGCGGGTTTCGGCGCGTGGCAGGTCTAGATGAGGCCGGACGCGGCCCGCTGGCCGGTCCGGTGGTGGCGGCGGCGGTGGTCCTGCCCCGCCGGTGTCGCTTGCAAGGGCTGCGGGATGCAAAACTCCTGAGCGAGCGGCAGCGCGACTGTCTGTACACGAGCCTTCTCACGGTGGCAGTGGATGTCGGTGTCGGCGTCGTGGATGCGGAGTTGATCGATGCTCTGAACATTCTCGAGGCCACCCGCCTTGCCATGTGTCAGGCGATCCGGCATTTGTCTCCTCCGCCCGATTATCTCCTTCTCGACGCCGTCGTCCTGCCGGGAGTTCCGACGGAACAGCGGGCGGTCATCAAAGGCGATGGGCTGTGCCTGTCCGTCGCCGCCGCGTCGGTTGTCGCGAAGGTCCTTCGGGATCGGTTGATGGTCAGAGCGCACGCCCAGTACCCGCAGTACGGGTTTCTCCTGCACAAGGGATACGGGACCGCCGAGCACCTGCGTCAGCTGCAACGGCATGGGCCCTGCGCGCTGCACCGGCGGAGTTTTCGTCCCGTCTTGGAGTTGGAGACTGACGCCCGATGAGCGCCCGGAGCCTCCTCGGCGCGGAAGGTGAGCGTGCGGCCGCAGAGTTTTTGGAGGCCCGGGGTTACCGGATTGTGGAACGGAACTACCGGACGCGGCGTGGGGAGATTGATCTCATTGCGCAAGAGGGACGCACTCTGGTGTTCGTCGAAGTGAAAGCCCGGCTCAATGATCGGTTCGGCGGGCCCGGCGCGGCCATCACCCCCACCAAGCAGGCCCGGATCGCGCGGCTCGCCCAACACTATCTACTGAGGCGGCGGCTCGGAGACCGGCCCTGTCGGTTCGACGTGGTGCTCATCTGGGGCGATGATCCCAAGACTCGGCGGATTGAACTGCTGCCCGGCGCGTTTGAAGCGCCGGCGACCCGCTCATCCGCATGATCGAGTTTTTTCATGTCGCCAAGGCGTATAATGGCCGACCGGCCCTCCAGGATGTCAGTTTCAAGATTGAGAAAGGCGAGTTTGTCTTTCTCACCGGATCCAGCGGAGCCGGCAAAACGACCCTTCTCCGGTTGATCTTTTGCGCCGAGGCTCCGGATGAGGGGCAAATCTTGGTGCACAACCGGAATTTGTCGCAGATCAAGGGGTCGGCTGTCCCGTATCTGCGCCGGACGATGGGGTTCGTGTTTCAGGATTTTCGGCTCCTGCCGAAAAAGACGGTGTTCGAGAATGTCGCGCTGGCGCTGAAGGTCTGCGGTGTGTCGGAAGGGGTGCTTCGCGTGAAGGCTGTCGAGACGCTGGGCGCCGTCGGGTTGGGGCATAAACTGGAGGCCTTGCCCATGATGCTATCGGCGGGGGAACAGCAGCGGGTGTGTCTGGCGCGCGCGATCGTGAACGATCCGCAGATCCTTCTTGCGGACGAGCCGACCGGCAATCTGGACGCCGCCCTGGCTGGAGAGATTCTGGAGCTGTTGAAGAACGTGAACGCGCGCGGCACGACGGTGCTGCTGGCCACTCACAACCGGGATCTGTTGCGCAGCGTGCTGCGTCGGATGGTGAAGTTGGATCAGGGCCGTGTGGTGGAGGACGGGTGTCCCGAGCGATGACTCCCCTGCGCTACCTCCTGAGCGAAGCCGTGGACAACGTCAAGGCCAACCGGACCACCACGGTCATTGCCCTGGTCACCACGACGTTTACGATGCTGGGCATGGGCGTGTTTCTGCTCTTGTATCTGAACATCCAGGACGCACTCGGGTCATTGCGCGAGGAGATCAAGGTCATCGTCTATCTCCGGGACTCGGCGACTGCGCAGGACATTGCGGCGATACGGGCCGAGGTGAGCCGCGATCCGGCCGTCGCGGGAATCGAGTTGGTATCCAGAGAGCAGGCCCTCGCGACGTTCCGGGCGCAGTTTCCCTCGGAAGAGCGCTTGCTCAGCGGACTCGGCGACAATCCATTTCCCGCTTCGCTCGTCATCAAGGTTGGCCAGGCGTATCGGTCGTCGGAGCAAGTGAGCGCGCTCGTCCAAAAACTCAAGATGTTGTCCGAGGCGGAAGAAGTGCTCTATAGTCAGGACTGGATCGAGAACGTGGCAGCCGCGCTGCGGTATCTGCGGGTGTTGGGCATAGGCATCGGCGTGGTGCTGGCGGTGTCCATGGTGACGATTCTTGCCAATACGACCCGATTGACGGTGTACGCGCGCCGGGAGGAGATCGAGATTCTCAAGTTGATCGGCGCGACGGCGGGCTTCATCAAGACCCCGTTTGTTCTCGAGGGCGCGCTGTTGGGCGGCGCGGGCGCTGCGTGCGCGCTCTTTCTCCTGCGAACGTTATTGGGACTGGCAGAAAGCAAGCTGGCGATCAAAGGAACGTTTTGGGGGATGGGACGGGGATTGATGTTTCTCCCGGACCGTGTGACGGTCGCGTTTCTGTTGCTGGGGATCATGCTGGGGTGTTTGGGGAGCATGGTCTCGTTGAGCCAACTGCGCGGTGCGAGGAGTTGATGCGGAGCGTTGGGTTGGCCGTACTGGCCGTCGCTCTGGCGGGCGCGCCGGCGCTGGCCGCCCCGTCCGATCGGAACGACCCGCTTTCGGAGAAGATCAAGAAAGAGCGGCAGCTCCTGGAGAAACTCCAGAGCGAAATCAAGGAGAAAAAGCAGAGGTCGGAGGAGGCCCAGCGCAAGGAAGCCTCGGTGCTGCAAGCCCTCGATGAAGCAGATCGCCGTATCAAGCTCCGGCGCGAGGGTCTCGTGCGGGTGAATGAGAAACTCCGGGAGAAGGACCACGAGATCGCGGAGACAAACATCTCCCTCCAACGCCTGCGGGAGCGGATCGCCCAGCGGGAGGGTTCGATTCGGGGCCGATTGCGGGTGATGTATAAGGAAGGGCCGAACGGGCAGTTGAAGCTCTTGGTGGCGTCCAACGATTATAACGACCTGCAGGTCCGGGTCGCGGCATTGCGGTGGCTCTCGCGGAGAGAGTACCAATTGGTCGAAGGATACCGCGACGATCAGGCCAGGCTCGAATCAACCGAGGCCCGTCTCTTACGGGCCCGCGGGGAGCTGCAGGGGTACCGGCAGGAAATCGCCGCCAAACTGGCGGCCGTGAAGGAAGAACGGACGAAGAAAGACCGTCTTCTGGCGCGGGTGCGAAGCGAGAAAGTGATGTATGTCAAGGCCGTCGACGAGCTGGAAAAGTCCGCCCAGCGAATCGAAGGCTTGCTCCGGGACTTCGAGGCGCGCCGCAAGACGACGGCCGCGACACGCATGCTGCCGTCCGGAGAAGGATTGGCTCGGTTCAAGGGCCGGCTCGGCTGGCCCACCGAGGGGGATGTGGTGGGCTTCTTTGGACGCCAGAAGCATCAGAAATTTGACACCTATGTGCAGCGGAAGGGGATCGAGATCCGCGCCAATCAAGGGACGGTCATCTGGTCGGTCGCCGACGGCGTGGTGGCGTTCGCCGATTGGATGCGCGGGTATGGACTCCTGATGATCGTGGATCATGGCGAAGGGTTTTTCTCCCTGTACGCCCATGCATCGAAGCTGTTGGTGAATGTCGGTGAGACCGTCCGGAGCCATCAACCGATCGGAGAAATCGGCGATACCGGGCTGACCGGCGAGAGCACACTGTATTTTGAGCTGCGACAGCGCGGCGAGGCCGTGGATCCGTTGGCTTGGTTGACCAAGCGGCGATAAGATAAGGGTCCGAGGAAAAGGAGCATGGTGATGGACGGAATCAGACAGACGCTGAAAACGACGATTGGATGGGGGGCGGTGTTTCTCGGAACCCTGATCATCGGGATTTTTCTGGGGAAGGGCTGGGACCGGACGGTGCTGGCGACCGAAACGTATGAAGAGTTGAAGACCTTCACCGAGGTGCTGGCTCACGTCCAGAAGCACTACGTCGAAGAAGTGAAGACCAAAGATCTGGTCTACGGCGCGATCCGGGGCATGCTTTCGACGCTCGATCCGCACTCCGCGTTCATGCCTCCCGATGTGTACAAGGAGGTACAGGTCGAGACGAAGGGCGAGTTCGGCGGGGTGGGTATTCAAATCGGGATGAAGGAGAATCGCCTGACCGTCATCGCCCCGATCGACGGCACCCCGGCCGATAAAGCGGGGGTGAAGGCAGGGGACTTCATCATCAAGGTCAACGACGAATCCACCAAGGAGATGACCCTGATCGACGCCGTGCAGAAGATGCGGGGACCGAAGGGAACCAAGGTCACCCTCACGATCCAGCGCGAGGCGGTGCTGGAGCCGCTCGTCTTCGTTCTGACCAGAGACGTCATCAAAATCGACAGCGTCCGGTCCAAGATGCTCGACGGCAACATCGGCTACGTCCGGGTGACCCAGTTCCAGGACTTGACCGCCAAGGACTTGAAGGAAGCCCTCCGCAAGTTGCGCGAGCAGAAGATGCAATCGTTGGTCCTGGACCTCCGGAACAACCCGGGCGGATTGCTGAATTCCGCCGTGGAGGTGTCGGAGCAGTTCGTCGGGTTGAATCGCTTGATCGTCTACATCAAGACCCGCGATGGGCGGAAGGACGATTACATCGCTCACATCAAGGACCAGCCGGATGACTATCCGATCATTATTCTGGTGAACGAAGGCAGCGCCAGCGCGTCCGAAATCGTGGCCGGGGCGTTGCAGGATTGGGGGCGCGCGGTCGTTGTGGGCGTGCAAACCTTCGGGAAAGGTTCGGTGCAGACCATTCTGCCACTCGGGGACGGATCGGGTCTTCGCCTGACGACGGCCAAGTATTACACGCCGAAGGGACGAAGCATCCACGGGGTCGGGATCGCTCCCGATATCTTAGTGAAAGGCAAGCCATCCGCGACCCCGACTATCCGGGAGCGGGACCTGGACAAGTCCCTACGCGACCCTAACCGCGAGGGCTTTGTGCCTCCTGCGGAGCCTCCGGTGGAGACCCCCCCCGCCGCGAAACCGGAATCCAAAGGCGACCGGAAAGACAAGGAGGCGGCCAAGGATAAAGAGGGGAAGGACAAAGACGAGGACGACCCGCAACTCCAGAAGGCCGTGGAGCTGTTGAAATCATGGATGATTTTTAAGGACTTACGGCCTCTTAAGCGAGACGACCGGGTCGAGAAGGTGATGTAAAAAAATGCGACCGGAACAGCTTGGGAGGGGTTGATTGAGCCGAGAAACGCCTTATTCGACAGATGGATTGTTGTTCGGAGACCCTCTTCGTTGGATGGAAGCGGGTTCTGCCAAGAGAAAATCACACAAGAGCAGGGTTGAATTTATTAAAGGAGGAGCAGCACTATGACAGCGGGAACGAAGGAGAAGGAGACGAAGGTAGCGGCGGGGTTCAAGCCGCTAAAAGACAGGTGCTTTGTCAGCTACACGGAGGAATTGGAGCGTACGGCAGGCGGGATTTATATTCCGGATGCCGCCAAAGAGAAACCCCAGCGGGGCAAGATCGAAGCCATCGGAGCCGACGTGAAGGCCGTGAAGGTGGGGGACATCATCCTCTTCGATAAGTACTCCGGAAGCAAGATCAACGTGGACGGCACAGATTACCTCATCATCAAGGAAGAGGATATCCTGGGCATTTTCGACAAATAATCAGTTCCCTGCAACGGGACCTATGGACTGAAAGAATGAAGGAGGACGGAAATGGCAGGTAAGCAGATTCTATATAGCGAGAATGCAAGAGCCGCGATTCTGAGGGGCGTGAACCAGCTGGCGGATGCCGTCAAAGCGACCTTGGGCCCCAAGGGCCGGAACGCGATTCTTGACAAGAAGTTCGGCGCGCCGCTGATCACGAAAGACGGCGTGACGGTGGCTAAGGAAATCGAACTCAGGGACCCCTATGAAAACATGGGTGCCCAGTTGGTCCGCGAGGTCGCGTCCAAGACCAGCGACGTGGCGGGCGATGGGACCACCACCGCGACCGTGCTGGCGCAGGCGATCTACCGCGAGGGTGTCAAGAACATCACGGCCGGCGCGAACCCGATGGACATCAAGCGCGGCATCGATAAAGCCGTCGAGGTCGTGGCGGACGAGCTGAAGAAACTGAGCAAGCCCTGCAAGACCAAGAAGGAAATCTCCCAGATCGGGACCATCTCCGCCAACAACGACTCCACCATCGGTGATCTCATCGCTGAGGCGATGGAAAAGGTCGGCAAGGATGGCGTCATCACTGTCGAGGAAGCCAAGTCCATGTCTACCTCGCTCGATGTGGTTGAGGGCATGCAGTTCGACCGCGGGTACATCTCTCCCTACTTCATAACCGATGCCGAACGGATGGAAGCCTCCCTGGAAGATGTGTTCATCCTGATCAATGAGAAGAAAGTCAGCAGCATGAAGGATCTGCTCCCCATCCTCGAGCAGGTGGCCAAGATGGGACGGCCGCTGATCATTGTCGCCGAGGACGTGGAAGGCGAGGCGCTGGCCACGCTGGTCGTCAACAAGCTGCGCGGCACGCTGAACGTGGCTGCCGTCAAGGCGCCGGGCTTCGGCGACCGTCGGAAGGCCATGCTGGAGGATATCGCGATCCTGACCGGGGGCCAGGTGATTTCGGAGGACCTCGGGCTCAAGCTCGAGAACGTCAAGTTGACGGACCTGGGACGGGCCAAGCGCGTGACGATCGACAAGGACAACACCACCATCGTCGAAGGGCATGGCGATAAGAAGAAGATCGATGCGCGTACCAAGCAGATCAAGGCACAGATCGAGGAGACCACGTCCGATTACGACCGCGAGAAGCTCCAGGAGCGGCTGGCCAAGATCGTCGGCGGCGTGGCGGTGATCAACGTGGGCGCGTCCACGGAGACCGAGATGAAGGAGAAGAAGGCGCGGGTCGAGGATGCTTTGCATGCGACCAAGGCGGCGGTTGAAGAGGGCGTCGTGCCGGGCGGCGGTGTAGCGCTCCTGCGGTGCATCTCCGCTCTGGAAAATGTCAAGCTGGAGCATGACCAGCAGGTGGGCGTCAACATCGTGCGGCGCGCCCTCGAAGAGCCGATCCGACAGATCGCCGGGAACGCCGGGCTGGAAGGTTCTGTGGTAGTGGAGCGCGTCAAAAAGGAAAAGGAGACGATGGGCTTCGATGCCGCCACGGAAAAATATGTGGATATGCTCGAGGCCGGGATCATCGATCCTACCAAGGTCACTCGCTACGCCTTGCAGAACGCAGCCAGCGTGGCCGGGCTGATGCTCACGACCGAGGTCATGGTGACGGAGATCCCCGAAGAGAAGAAGGCTCCGGCGATGGGCCACCAGCACGGCGGCGGTGGCATGGAAGGGATGTACTAAACCCTCCCTGCTTGAGAAAGCACGAAGGCCCTCGGAGGACATCCTCCGGGGGCCTTTTCATTTTTGCCGCTCTTGCGTGCTGTGTGCTAGATGTTGAGGACGAAGCAGGTGTTGGTCTTCGTGACGCCGTCCACCGAGCGGATGTTCGACAGCAACAGAGTGCTGAGCGTCTCCAGGTTTTCGGCTTCGACCTGCACGATGAGATCGTAGTTGCCGCTCACGGTATAGACAGCCTTAACGCCGGCGATGCGTTGGATCGTTTTGTACGCGCTCTTGGTGTGGTCGCCCGCGACCTCAATCAAGATAAACGCGGAGATGGCCATGGGTCGGTCTCCAAATTCCGACGGACGGTAACAGAGGGCTCCGGTCAAGTCAAGGCGGAAGCCCGGCGCGCAACCGCGCGATCCCTTCCAGAATCTGATCGTCCCCGACCGTCACATCGGGCAGCGTGCGCAGCAGGCGCGAACGGACTAGCGCTTCGAGGTCGTCGAGCGTCCGAATATGCAGCCGTTCGGACAGGTAGCGGACAAGAGCGGGATTGAAGCCAGGCAGTGTGAGCCAGGACGCGAATTCCGGGGAGACCGGCTCGGATGCAGGAGCGCCCGCTTCAATCCGGCCGGTTTCGCAGAAAAGGGCGATCTTCTGGGCCAGGTCTTTTCCAATCCCTTTGATTTTGATCAACTCCCCACGGCGGCTGAGCTCCCCGGCGTCCTCCGCGAGACGTTCGATCAGCCGGGCCGCCTGCCGGTAGGCGCGGACCCGGAAGGGATTGGCCTCTTGCTTTTCAAGCTCGGCGGCGACGCGCCGGAATTCGGCGGCGATGGCCTGGTTGCGAAGTTGGCCCATCATCCGGATTATACAACAGGGACCGGCCTAATCTTAGCGGCCGGCGCTGTTGACAGCGTTTCAGAGCCGTATGGTATGATCCCTTCATGATGCGTATCACGCTGAACGGCGAGAATCGGGAAGTGACGGAGGGTCATTCGGTGTCATCCCTTCTGTCCGACCTGGGCATCCCCGCCGAGCGTGTCGCCGTTGAGCTGAACCTCAAGATTGTGGACCGTCAGGCGTTTACGGGAACCTCGCTGTGCGACGGAGACAGGCTTGAAGTCATCGGCTTCATCGGCGGGGGGAAGAACGACGACGATGAACGATGATCGCTTGACGATTGCCGGGATCGAGTTTCACTCCCGCCTCTGGGTGGGAACGGGCAAGTATAAGGATTTCATCGAGACGCAAAAGGCCATCGAGGCGGCCGGCGCAGAGGTGGTGACGGTGGCCGTGCGCCGGGTCAACATCACGGACCGGAAATCCGAAAACCTTCTCGATTACATCAGCCCCAAGAAATACAAGATTCTGCCCAACACAGCCGGCTGTTACACCGTTGAGGATGCGCTCCGGTACGCACGACTGGCTCGCGCTGCCGGTATCTCCGACATGGTGAAGCTGGAAGTGATCGGCGACGAGCGGACATTGTTCCCCGATACGGCGGGATTGATCGAGGCGGCGAAGATCTTGGTCAAGGAAGGATTTATCGTGTTCCCCTACACCAACGACGACCCGATCGTCGCCAAGCGCTTGGTGGATGTCGGCTGTCCGGCCGTGATGCCGCTGGCTGCTCCGATCGGCTCCGGATTGGGCATCCGCAATCCCTACAATCTCAAAATCCTCATGGAATCCGTGCGCGTGCCGGTTATCGTGGACGCGGGCGTCGGGACGGCGTCGGACGCCGCGCTGGCGATGGAGTACGGAGCCGACGCGGTCCTGATGAACACCGCCATCGCCGGCGCGAAAGAGCCCATCCTCATGGCCGAAGCCATGAAGCACGCCGTCTGGGCCGGGCGGCTGGCCTATAAGGCGGGCCGGATTCCACGCAAGCTCTACGCCACCGCCAGCAGCCCCATCGAGGGAATGTTGTAAGCCCTCTGCATGGCCCGAGTTGATTTCTCTCTCTACCTCGTCACCGACCGCCATCAGACGTGCGGCCGTTCCCTTCATGATGTGATCCGTGCCGCGCTGCGCGCCGGAGTACGCGTCGTGCAGCTTCGCGAGAAAGATCTGCCGACCCGCCCCTTACTGGCCTTGGCTCGTGAGCTAACCGAGCTAGCCAGGTCGTACCGGGCCAAGGTTCTTGTCAACGACCGGGCGGATGTCTGCCTGGCGGCAGGGAGCGACGGGGTTCAGTTACCGGCGGCTGGATTGCCAGCTCCTGCATCTCGTCGAGTGCTGGGGCCGGACCGTTTGATCGGGGTGTCCGCGCACTCTGCGGAGGAAGCGGTCCGTGCTGAAGCGGACGGGGCCGATTTCGTCGTGCTGGGGCCGATCTTCGAGACGCCGTCGAAGCATGGCTTCGGTCCCCCGATCGGGCTGAGTGAACTCGAGCGCGCGCGGATGCGCTGCCGGGTTCCGCTCTTCGGCATCGGGGGCATCACGTCGCATCGCGTCCGCGATGTGCTGCAAGCCGGCGCGCGCGGCGTGGCGGTTATCGGGAGCGTGATGGCGGCAGAAGACGTCGAGCGCGCGTCTCGTGAGTTGCTGAACGCGCTCGAAAGCTGATGCCTCCTGTGTCCGTGAGGGCCGCTTGGTTGACCCGTCAGGGGGGTGATGCTAGAATGACTCCGTGTCTATGAGCATACGATCGGGATTGCCGAAGAGACGCGACGATGGCCGAGATGAAAAAGACGCCGGGTCGGCTGAGTTCGATTCGTAACACCGTCAAGAAGCTGACCGGCCTGTCCGAGGGTCAGTCGGCAGAGGGCAACATGAAAGACGAGCAGGAGAGAGAAAAGGAAAAGCTCCTGGTGCAGATTCGCTCGTTGGAGGAAGAGGTGCGTCGCCTCCATCAGGCGCGACACCAACTCGAGCAGACGAATCGGCAGAACGATCGACTCACCGAGGCTCTGCAGGACGCCAAGACCCAGATCGAGGCGATGCGGGCCGAGGTGGAAAAGCTTACGGCCCCGCCGTCTACCTATGGCATCTTTTCCAGTGCCAATAAAGATCAGACAGTCAACGTCTACGTCACCGGACGGAAGCTGAAAGTCAATCTCCATCCGACCATCAACCTCAAGACCCTCCGGAAGGGCCAAGAAGTCATCCTGAACGAGGCCCTGAACGTCATCGAAGCCTGCGGCTTTGACGTGCAAGGCGAGGTGGTCCGCTTGAAGGATACGCTGGACGAGAGACGGGCAACCATCACGCTGCGTACCGATGAAGAGCGAGTGGCCGAGCTGGCCGAACCGCTCCTGGCCCAGAAGCTCAGCGTCGGGGATCATCTACTCTTCGATGCGCGCTCGGGCTACCTGCTGGAAAAACTGCCGAAGTCGGAAGTCGAAGAGCTGGTCCTGGAAGAAGTCCCGGACGTCAAATACACCGACATCGGCGGCCTGCGCGATCAGATCGAGCAGATCCAAGACGCCGTGGAGCTGCCGTTCCTCCATGCCGACTTGTTCAAAGAGCACAAGCTGCGGGCGCCGAAAGGGGTCCTGCTGTACGGCCCTCCGGGCTGCGGCAAAACCTTGATCGCCAAGGCCGTCGCCAACTCGATCGCCAAGAAGCTTGGACACTTGACCGGCAAGGACATTCGCAGCTTTTTCCTTCACGTCAAGGGGCCCGAACTCCTGAACAAATACGTGGGCGAGTCGGAACGCCAGGTTCGCGAGGTCTTCAAGAAGGCGAAAGAGAAGGCGGATGACGGTTACCCGGTGATCGTCTTCTTCGATGAGATGGACGCCCTCTTCCGTACCCGCGGCAGCGGCATCTCGTCCGACATCGAGTCCACGATCGTACCGCAGTTTCTCTCGGAGATTGACGGCGTCGAGCGGCTGAACAACGTCATCGTGATCGGCGCCAGCAACCGGCAGGACCTCATCGACCCGGCTGTCCTGCGGCCAGGCCGCCTGGACGTCAAGATCAAGATCGACCGGCCGGATAAGTCTGCGGCTCGGGACATATTCTCCAAGTACCTGACGTCGGACCTGCCGTGGCATCCGGAAGAGCTCGAGCGGGACGGCGGGGATGTCGCCAAGGTCGTCGAGCGGCTGATCGGGGTGACCGTGGAGTCCATGTACGCGCTCAGCGAGGAGAACCAGTACCTTGAAGTGACTTACGCCAACGGGGACAAGGAGATGTTCTACATGAAGGACTTCTCCAGCGGAGCTCTGATCGAAGGTATCGTCTCGCGCGCCAAAAAATATGCCATCAAGCGGTTACTTAAGACCGACGAGCGGGGCCTCAAGACCGACGATTTGCTTCGCGCCATCCGGGATGAGTTCAAGGAACACGAAGACCTGCCCAACACGACCAACCCCGACGACTGGGCGAAGATCGCCGGCAAGAAAGCAGATAAGATCGTCCACGTGCGGACGATCACGGTCGGCTCCCACGAATCGCGTCGGATCGAGACCGTCACCACCGGCCACTATCTCTGACGCGATCCACCATGCCCAGGAAGATCAACGCATGACGACCAAGCGAGCCATCGGTAGTGAGACGGAGTTCGGGATCGCCACCCGCGACCCGGAGTCCGTGGACCCCGTGTCCAATTCTCTCTTTCTGATCAATCACTACCCGAATTTCCCCTCGCCCAAGATCCTCTGGGATTACGAAAACGAGAACCCCCTGCTGGATATCCGCGGCTTTGAAGTCGAAGGGGAACGGGAGCGGCCTGGACCGGACTACAATCGGTTGCTGAATAAGGTGCTGGCCAACGGTGGCCGTCTCTATGTGGACGGGGCGCATCCGGAATACTCGACGCCGGAGTGTACGACGGCCCGGGATGTCGTGCTGTACGAAAAGGCCGGCGAGCGCATCCTCGCCGCTGCCTTGCGTGCGGTGGAGCAGGTGCGGGGAGCCGGGAGCCTGCTCGTCTACAAGAACAACACGGACGGAAAGGGCAACAGTTACGGCTATCACGAGAACTACCTCGTGGCCCGCGATGTTCCCTTCGAACGCGTCGCGCGCGCCCTTGTGCCGTTTCTGGTGACTCGGCAGATCTTCGCGGGCGCCGGCAAGGTCGGAGCGGAGAATCAATCGGCGCCGGCTGTCTATCAGCTCTCGCAGCGGGCCGACTTCTTCGAGACGCTGATGGACCTCAATACGATGGTGAAACGGCCGATCATCAACACGCGAGACGAGCCGCATGCCGATCCTGCCCGGTACCGCCGGCTTCACGTCATTGCCGGAGATGTCAACATGGCGGAGTGCGCGACCTTCCTCAAGGTGGGCACGATGGCTATCGTGCTGGATCTGATCGAAGAGAACTGGGCGCTCCCGGCGGTCGATCTGGACGACCCCGTGCAGGCGATCAAGGCAGTCTCGCGCGATCTGGAGGTGAAGGCCGAGCTGCGGCTGGCCGGAGGCAAGACCACGACGGCCATCGCTGTGCAGCGCGTCTATCTCAAGGCGGCGCAGGATTTTTACGCGAGCCATGAGCTGACCCTTCCGGTGAAGGAAGTTCTGATCCGCTGGGAAGAGACCCTGGACAAGCTGGAGCGCGATCCCCGCGAGCTCGTCCGTGAGTTGGACTGGGTGGCCAAGCGGGCCCTGATCGAGTCGTATCTGGACCGCAAGGGCTGCGGCTGGGAGGATCCGCGTGTGGCGATGATGGATCTGCAGTACCACGATGTCCGTCCGGAGAAGGGGCTGTACTTTACACTCGAACGCGCCAACCAAGTGGAGCGTATCGTGATGGATGAAGAGGTCCAGAAGGCGGAGACCGTTGCGCCGCTCGATACTCGCGCGTACTTCCGTGCGGCATGCGTGAAGAAATGGCCACAGGAAGTCTACGCCGCCAGTTGGACGTCGGTGCTCTTCGACATCGGCAATGCAACGATTAAAAAAGTTCCCCTGATGGAGCCGCTGCGCGGCACCGAGGCCCTCACCAAAAGTCTGCTGGACGAATCCGAGACGGTCGATGCCTTGTTGGACAAATTAAAGGCCTGACGGCGGTGCCCTTCCACCTTGACGACCATGGGTCCAGTTTCTACGACTTTCTGACGACCCGCGGCCAGGATTTTCCTCTTCAGGCTCCTCAGATCGGGTCCCCTGTTCCTGCCTCTGGAACGCCGGCGGCTGCCGGCTTGCCGGCCGTTCCGCACGGCACCACCGTGCTGGCGATTCGGTTTCAAGGTGGTGTGTTGATGGCCGGCGATCGACAGGCCACGGAGGGATTTCAGGTCTCCGGGCGCCGCATCGATAAGGTATTCAAGACCGACTCTCATTCGGCCGTCGCCATCGCCGGCGCGGCGGGGCCCGCCGTCGAACTGGCGCGTCTCTTCCAGATCGAGCTGGAACATTACGAAAAGCTGGAAGGCGATGTCCTGTCGTACGAGGGCAAGGCCAACAAGCTGGCGCAGATGGTCCGGGGAAACCTGCCGATGGCGTTCCAGGGCTTGGTGGTGATTCCCCTGTTTGGGGGATACGATCTGAAGCGCCGCGAAGGCAGGATCTTCAAGTACGATGTGACCGGCGGTCGATATGAGGAAACGGAATACTACGCGACGGGATCGGGCGGAAAAGACGCGCGCGATACAATGAAGCAGTTATACCGGCGCGGTCTCACGGAGGCGCAGGTGCTCCGCATCGCGCTGGAAGCCCTTTACAATGCCGGCGAGGATGATGTCGGCACGGGAGGACCCGATCTGGTCCGCGGCATCTATCCCACCGTGAAGATGATCACCGAAACTGGCGTCCGCGATCTGGAGGAATCCCAGATCGCTGAGTCCTGCCGAACCCTGATCGATGAACGGCGCGAGAGGGCCTGACGATGGCGCTCCCTTATTACGTGTCCCCCGAGCAAATGATGGCCGACAAGGCCGAGTATGCCAAGAAGGGCATCGCCAAGGGCCGTTCGATTATCGCGATGGAATTCACGGAAGGTGTGTTGTTGGTGGCGGACAATCCCAGCGCGTCGCTGCACAAGATTTCCGAGATGTACGACCGGATCGCGTTTTCAGGCGCCGGCAAGTACAATGAGTTCGAGATGCTCCGCAAGGCGGGCATCCGGCACGCCGATCTCAAAGGGTACACATACAGCCGGGAGGATGTGACGGCGAAATCGCTGGCCAACGCCTATTCGCAATCCATCGGAAGCCTCTTCAGTGTCGAGCCGAAGCCGCTCGAAGTGGAGCTGCTGGTCGTCGAGGTGGGCCAGGGAGAGAAGCCCAGCGAAATCTACCGGATCTCCTTCGACGGGAGTATTATTGATGAACGGGGTGTGGCAGTGATCGGCGGGAAGTCCGAGGCGTTGATGACGTTCCTGAAAAACCGGTGGAAGGCCCCGACCGTCTCATTGCGGGATGCGTTGAAGCTGAGCGTTGAGGCCTTGGAGACCGTGACAAACCAGAAACTGGGGCCGGAGGTGCTCGAGGTGGCGGTGCTGGACCGCACCAAGCCCGGGCGCACCTTTCGCCGGATCGCCTCCGCAGAAGCGAGATCGCTCTTGAATTCGCCATGAAGCCGCGCATCTTCGGCCTCGAGAACGAATACGGCCTGATCTTCTCCCCGAACGGGCGCATCTACCTTCCCATCGAAAAAATCCTCGGTTACATCTTCGAAGGTCTCATCCCCAACAGCTGGCCCTCGAACGCGTTCCTCGTGAACGGCGCGCGTTTCTATCAGGACACCGGATGCCATCCCGAGTATTCGACGCCGGAGTGCGACAACATCGAGGATCTGGTCGTGCACGACAAGGCGGGCGAGCGCCTCTTGGAAGCCTGTCTGCCGGCCGCCGAGGAGCGCCTCCGCGAGGAAGGCCTCTCGGGCGAGATCTATATCTTCAAGAACAACACGGACTCGCTGGGCAACACGTACGGTTGTCACGAAAACTTTTTGATGCGGCGGGACGTGGACTTCTGGAAAGTGACCGAGCAACTCATTCCTTTCTTCGTGACACGGCAGATCTTTGCCGGCGCGGGCAAGGTCCTCAAGGTCTCCGGCAAGGCCCAGCTCTTCATCGCCCAGCGGGCTCAGCACATTCACGAGAAGACGTCCTCGTCCACCACGTCGTCCCGCAGCATCATCAACACCCGCGATGAGCCCCACGCCGACGCGGAGAAATACCGGAGGCTGCACATCATCGTCGGCGACTCGAACATGTCGGAGATCGCCACCTACCTCAAGGTCGGCACGGCGGCGCTGGTGCTCTCGATGATCGAGGACGGGTACACCGTGTCCCACATCGAACTGGATGACCCGGTCAAAGCCATCCGGGAGATCGCGCGCGATACGACACTCAAAAAGAAGATCAAGCTTGAGGACGGGCGCGAGTTGACGGCCATCGAAATCCAGCGCATCTACCTGGAACGCGCCATGGAATATCTCTGGTCCCTCGACGATGATCCGGTCGCCGCCGACGTGGTGCGTCGCTGGGAGGACGTGCTTATCCGCCTCGAGGACGACCCCATGCAGCTCTGCCATGAGCTGGATTGGGTCATCAAGAAGCGGCTCATGCTCGAGTACATGGACAAGAAAGAGTGCGGGTGGGACGATCCGCGAATCACCATGATGGATCTCCAATACCACGACGTAAAGCGGACCAGGGGCCTGTACTATCTGCTGGAAAAGCAGGGTCTGGCGGAACGACTGGTGCCTGAGGACGCCGTGCAGCACGCCATGACGAACCCTCCCCAGACGACGCGCGCCAAAGTGCGGGGCGACTTCATCCGGTTCGCGCGCGCGAAGAATCGGTCCTACACGGTGGACTGGACCTATCTCAAACTCAACGGGTACTGGGAGGAGACCATCCTCTGCATGGACCCTTTCAGCTCGACCAACCGTCGCGTGGAAGAGCTCCTCTCCCAGGTTTCAGGCCAGCGTGCGTTTCGATAATGTGATTACGGGGCGCCTGCGAGCGTTTGCCGTTTTCCTTGCCACAGTTCCTCTCGTATGTCTGAGCGTCGCGGGCCAACCTGGGGCCACGGAGCCTGCCGACAAAGTCCTTAAGACAAAGCAGGGAGACGTCATTTATTTCACGCTGAACGTCGAGGGCGAGCCCACGTCCGTCCAAGGACGGTTCCATGACCGTCTCGTGCCATTTTTCAAGACGGGGCCAGCGGGAGGATTCGGCGCGTTAGTCGGCATTGATATGGCCGACGCTCCCGACACGGCCGATCTGAAGGCGGAGATCACGTATGCCGACGGGGTACGCAAGCGGGTGTTTCGAGTCGCCGTGGCGGCCGAACATTTTCGCGAGCAGCGGATGACGCTCCCGAAGGAACAGGTCGAGCCGGACGACGCCGCGTTGAAGCGGATTGCCTTGGAAAAGGAAAAAGTGAAGGCGGTGCTGGCAGCCTTGACCACTGAACGTCTCTGGGCCCATGCGTTCATCGTGCCGGTGGAGGGGACTGCGTCAGGGGCGTTTGGCAGCAAGCGCATCCTGAACGGCCAGCCACGCAACCAGCACAACGGTGAGGATATCGCGGCGCCGCTCGGGACGCCGGTCAAGGCGACCAACGACGGCATCGTCAAGATGGTGGATGACCACTTTTTCAGCGGCAAGGGCGTCATCCTCGATCACGGGCTCGGCCTGTTCACCATGTACTTTCACCTGGACACGGCCACGGTCAAGGAGGGGGAACGCGTGAAGCGGGGGGATGTGATCGGGACGGTCGGCCAGTCCGGGCGCGCCACCGGCCCGCACCTACACTGGGGCGCATGGCTCAACGGCTCGCGCGTGAACCCGTTTGCCCTCGCCAAACTCCCGCTCGATAAATAACGCAGATCCTGTCGCCTGCGTCTATGGGGTCCTGTCGGCTTGGCATCCCGCCGTGCTCCGAAAAGCTGCGCGCGGCGGGAGCCCTGCGCCCGCCGCCACCCCGCCGCCTCCGGCGCCATCGGCGCTACCCGCTTGACTCCGTAACCCCGGTGGCCTAGCCTTTCTAGCATGATGCTCCCGGCTTCAACCTTTTCCCTCCTTCCCGTGTCTCATAGAGAGAAGCGCAACGTTGCGTCTCCACCAACACGGGAAAGGATGAAGCTTATGGGGCTTACCTACATCAACGCGACTGTCATCAATCCTGCCGATAGCAAGAAACGGATGAAGCTGGAGTTTCTCGTTGACTCGGGCGCTGTGTACAGCGTGGTTCCTCAAGCGGTTCTTAAGAAGCTGGGCATCAAGCCATGCGGGCGCAAAGAATTCACGTTGGCGGATGGAACCCCGATCATGCGCAAGTTTGGAAACGCGCTGTTCGCGTTTCGAAAAACTCCGGGCGCGTCGCCTGTCATCTTCGGCGAGAAAGGCGACACGCCGCTGCTCGGCATGGTCTCACTGGAGGCGCTGGGCTACATCCTTGATCCACTTCGCCGCGAACTCCGCCCGCTGCCGATGGTGCTGGGATAGAGGGGTTCGAGTTCCAGCGGGGAACCACCTAGTCGAGTCACCGTTTCCTGGCGACGGCTTTCGTAAATGAGAGAGAAGGGAGCAGTAGCATGCAGCCCGACGATGAGGACTTGCGGCGAAGTGGAACAGATAAAGCCAATCGTCTCCGATGGGCGCGAACCGTATTGGAGCGCAAGGGGAGAAGTAAGAATTGTTACCCCTCATGGATTGTTACAATCGGCCTAATTCTCGGAGTTCTTGGCTTGTTTGCCTTCACTGTAAGCATTTTGAAGAAAGTCCAATCCGGTCATGGTCTGGACACCTATAGGACTGCGGCAGGTGTGGAATTTACGTATAGCGGGGCCTTAATTCTTCTTGTGCTCATCGTTGTGACGCTTATTGCTGGGTTCATCATCCGATATCGCAAAAGATTGAAATAGGCAGAAGAATTAGTGGCAGAAGAATTAGGGGCAGAGTCGGTTTTTTCAAGTACGCAACCAGTTCGAGCAAATCCAGATGCCTCCCCCGGGAATTTCCATTCAAAACCTGAAAGCCCACGTGCAAACGCTCGCAGGGGAGATCGGGGAGCGGAATGTGTTCCGGCCCAAGGCGCTGCGCCGCGCGGAGGAGTACATCGAACAGACGTGGCGCGCGCAGGGCTACGAGGTTACGCGCCAGGAGTACGTCGTCGGCGGCGAGAAATGGGCCAACCTGGAAGTCACGCGTCGCAGCCGGAAGCAGCCGGCCGCCTTCCTTCTCCTGGGCGCGCACTACGATTCGGTCGTGGGCTGTCCGGGCGCCAACGATAACGCGACCGGCGTTGCGGCCCTGCTGGAGATCGCCCGCAGCTTCACCGCCATCGAGCCGGCGGCGTCCGTGCGGTTCGTCGCATTTGTGAATGAGGAGTCGCCCTTTTTCCAGACCGCACAGATGGGAAGTCATGTGTACGCGCAGATGGCCCGCAAGCGGGGCGACGACATTCGCGCGATGGTCTCTCTGGAAACCATCGGCTATTACAGCGACGCGCCGGGCAGCCAGCAGTTCCCTTTCCCGTCGTGGGCGTATAATTTGGCGTTTCCCGACCGGGGCAATTTTGTCGTCTTTGCGTCCAACTGGGGTTCACGAGTGGTCACGCGTCGGGTGGAGGCGTTGTTTCGCGCCCATTCCGATTTCCCGGTGGAATCGATTTCCACGTTCGAGGTTGTTCCTGGCGTGGACTGGAGCGACCACAGCTCGTTCTGGCGCGTGGGCTATCCGGCGTTCATGGTCACCGATACTGCGCTGTACCGCTACCCACACTATCACTTGCCGACGGACACGCCGGACAAGGTCAACTACGGCGCGCTGGCCCGAGTCGTGCAAGGGCTGGCCGGTGCCTTTCGCGCCTTCCAATGATACGCGGCACTGCTGCTATCCTTCCTTCTGGTAAGTTTCACAGGCGGACACGTCGATCGTGTAGGTCCGGCGGCACTCGCCGCAGCGGAATTTGACGGCGTCCTGTACCACGTCCACCAGGCTGACGCGCAGTTCGGCGGGATGCGCGGCGGCGCATTTCGCCAGATCACCCGTGGCTTCCTTTGCCGCCGCGCTGACCTCGCCCTCGCGGGTCGTGAGCGAGCGGAAGGTGAACCGGTGTCGCATGTGGCAGTTGGTGCAGGCCACGGACACGCGGTCCGGCGGCAGCAAGGCTTTGAAGCTCAACGAGAGGGGATGGGCTGCGAAACATTGTTGCGCGAAGGCGCCGCTTTTAAATGTTGGCATGAGGCAAGCCCGGATTACTCGTGAATGCCGTAGCGAGGCAATTGAGACCGAAGCCCGCCGTGGCTTCTCGCAAGTGAGGGCGACGCAGGCGTACCCGCAGTGGTACGTCGAGGAGACCGAGCGAGAAAAGCCGCGCCGGGCGAGAGGATCGGCTGCCGCAGTAGGTGTTCATGAATAGTCCGGGCTATAGGTTGGTCGGAATGCTGGACGGCGCCTTATTGAGCACCGCATCCGCGGCACGAGAGAGCTCAGCGTCATAGTTGTGGCTGGGCGCGTAAACGCGGAATACTATGATGCGTGTCGGGAGGAGGTCCAGGAATTCTTCGAGCGGTTCGGTCGACACGGCTTGCGTGGCCGGATCGTAGACGTACAAGGGGACGCCGCGTGTGTCTTTTGGGTCGGGACGCGGGTCCAGCGGGGCCATGTCCACCCGGAATGGAATTCTGTGCAGTTTGGCCGGTAATTCCTTCTGGATCAGCGCTTCGAAGTGCTCACGGCTCGGAAAGTCCATCCCGCGTTCCTGTCCCTTTTCTTTCAGGATCGTGTTGTAGGCCATCTTCCACTTGACGTCACGGCCGAGGACGAGGGCCCACTCCTCGCCGAGCCGTCGACGCGTCGCCTGCCGGGACTTTGTCCATCCCCGGACTTCCTCCAGCAAGGACCAGTCCGTGAGGTGCAGGTACTCCTCCATCTTCTTGCGCGGGTCGTGCGGGAAGACGAGCCGCATCGTGTCGCCGAAGATCTCGCGGAGGTGGATGTCAATCGCCCGCGTCGTCCGGTGGTAGTACACGTTGGAGTACAGGTACATCCGTGTGTTCAGGAACATCTGGAGCGCGGGCAGGCCGGTTTTGTGGATGGTGAAGCCCTTGCCGGTGATCATCGTGTAATGGATGAGCCGGCTGAGGTCCACCGGGCCGACGGCCACGCCGCACATGTAGGAGTCGCGGAGGACATAATCCAGGTTATCCCCCGTATAGCTGCCGGAAATGATCGGTTGGAGAAAGTTCAGCCATCGCGGCATCCGCGAACTGTCCTTGCCTTTTTCCTTCAGGATGAGATGCGCGACCTGGTTGGGGTCCAGCTCCTCGCCCTTGGCGAAGGGCCCCGAAGGGCTCCGGCGGATCCTCCGGATGGTCGGGCCGAGGTGCTCCCGAATGATGAGTTGTCCGAGTTTCTCATGGGTCAGGTGGAACTGCTCGAGGAAGTTCTCGTCGAAGAAATGACAGAATGGCCCGTGTCCGATGTCATGGACGAGGGCGGTGACGCGGAGCAGCTCTTCGATGTAGCTGGCCGAGGGGACGTCCCGGATGACCTTGGTTAAAAAGGGATAGAGGTGCCGTGCGAACCGGCCGGCGACGTGCATGGCGCCAAGCGAGTGGACGAAGCGGCTATGCTCGGCCGACGGATAGACCCACCGGGCGCTCTGGAGTTGGTAGATATATCGGAGTCGCTGGGCCCACGATGAATCGATGAGGTCCTTCTCGGTGGCCTCCTGCGGATCGTTGCGAACGGCGCTCTTCTCGGAGAGGGCGAAGGGGACGGTGAAGGTGATGTATTCGTGGATCGGGTCGGCGATCAGGGCCGAACCGTCATAGTGGGATTTGCCGAGGGAGGGATGGGGCGTCACCAGAAAAATCTATCACGATGAAGGTGGGGGCGCAAGGTGCTTCATCCGTGCCTGATGCTCCCGGAATCGGACGACGGCTTGGTAGAGCAGAATGTATCCGACGACCGCTCCGATAGTCCCCAGAAGCACGTGTCCTACGACGAAGGGGACCAGATAGGGATAGAAGTGATCCCACAGGAGCCGGAACTTATCCACCCACAGCAGGGACTTGAACGCGATCCAATCAATGTTGGGCGGGGGACCGACCGGGTCCAGGAGCAAGCCCACCCACATGCTGCCGGCGACGATCGGCACGAAGGTCCAAGGGTTGTTGACCAGATTGCCCGCCATCAAGGCCACGAGGTTCAAGCGAAAGGCCCAGGCGCAGAGCAGCGCGGTGACAAAGTGGAGGCCATAAGTGGGAGAAAAAGCGATGAAGACCCCGACGGCAAAGGCCAGAGCAGTGCGTTGGGGTGAGTCGCCCAGATGCAGAATCTGATGGAGCTTCTCCTTGATGACGGTGAGAGATATCATCCCACACGGTGCTCATAGCCTTTGGCGGCCAGCGGACGAACGGAGCCGTTGGTCCCAATGATACGAAGTCCCTGGCTTGCCGGGACGATTCGGCCGATGGCGGTCGCTCGCAGCCGCCGGCGGCTGATGAGCGCCTCGACGCGTCGAACTTTGGGCGGGGAAACGGCGAACAGCAGTTCATAGTCTTCCCCGCCGCTGAGCGCATACGCGATCGGATCCCGTCGTCGGCTCCGTGCATGAGCGAGGAGCGCCGGCGACAACGGGAACTTCCGGGCGTCTAATAGGCAACCGACTCCGCTCTCCTCACAAATGTGCCGCACGTCCCCCGCCAACCCATCCGACAGATCAATGGCCGCGCTGGCCAACCGGTTCTCGGCCAGCAGCCGGGCCTCATGCAGCCGTGCCGTCGGCACCAAGTGGCGGCCAGTCAGGTAGGGACTGGTGCGCTTGCGCGCCTGCAGCAGTTCCAATCCGGCCTGCGCATCACCCACTGTGCCGGTCACATAGAGATAGTCGCCGGCATGGGCGGTTGACCGCCGAAGCACCTCGCGGGGCGCGGTCTCTCCCAGCACGACGATCGTCAAGAACAGATCGCGGCGCGAGACGGAGGTGTCGCCGCCGATGATTGCCACATCGGCCCCTCGGCACGCGGTGTGCACTCCCGCATACAGCGCTTCGACATCACGGGATGACTCGCGAGGGGTGAGGGCCAGGGCCATCAGCACGAAGCGGGGGATACCTCCCATCGCCGCGATGTCACTGAAATTGACCATGGCGGCCTTGTATCCGAGTTGCCGGTAGGAGGTGCACCTCAGATCGAAGTGAACATGCTCGGCAAGCAGGTCGGTGGTCACCAGCAAGACATGTCCGGGCTGGGGTTTTAGGACGGCAGCGTCATCGCCGATTCCCGCCACGACCGATTCCCTTAAGGCGCGCGGAACTCGTGTCGCTTGCCGGAGACGTTGGATCAGCTCGAACTCGCCGATGCGGCTTCGGCGCATCAGCCGTGTTGTCTGGAGGAAGCGGCGGCGACGGGCCGCCGGTTCATCGATGATCGGCGCGCGGGGGCGGCAGGCTTCGCGTGAACTCCACCGGGAACCGGTGCGCGACGCAGGGCCGCTCCCAGGACTTCGTCCATCGTCTCGGCGAAAATGCAAGTCATGCCCTTCAGGAGATGCTTGGGGATGTCGGCCAGATCTTTCTGGTTTTTCTTGGGAAGGATCACTTTGAAAATGCCGACCCGCTTGGCCGCCAGGATCTTTTCCTTGAGCCCGCCGATCTCCAGGACCCGGCCCCGCAGGGTGACTTCACCGGTCATGGCCAGCTCATGACGCACCGGCCTGTTGGTAAAGGCGGAGGTGAGCGCGGTGGCCATGGTGATGCCGGCGGAGGGCCCGTCTTTCGGAATCGCACCGGCCGGAACATGGATATGAATGTCATGTTGCGCGAAGACATCCGGTTTGAGACCCAATTGGCGCGCGCGCGACCGGACATAGCTGAGAGCGGCTTGCGCCGATTCTTTCATGACGTCACCCAGGTGGCCGGTCAGGGTCAGGGTGCCTTTGCCTTTCATGATCGTCGCTTCGATGTGGATGATGTCTCCGCCGACTTCGGTCCAGGCCAAGCCGGTAGCGACGCCGATCAGGTCCTTCTTCTCTTCGCTTTCCTTGTGGTGCCTGGGCACGCCCAGGTACTTGGGAAGGGCAGTCGGCGTGATGGCGTAGAGTTGATCCTCTCCCTCGGCGATCTTCTTGACCACCTTGCGCATCACGTTGGCGATCTCGCGCTCAAGGTTCCGAACTCCCGCTTCTCTGGTATAGTCTCCGACGATCCGGTGAAGCGCCCGATCGGTGAAGGTGATCTGCTTCTCGGTGATGCCGTGCTCGGTCAGCTGGCGGGGAATCAGAAACCGCTTGGCAATGCCGATTTTCTCCTCTTGAGAATAGCCGGGAATTTCGATGATCTCCATGCGGTCACGCAGGGCCGAGAGGATCGGGTCCATGAGATTGGCCGTGGTGATAAACATGACCTCGGAGAGGTCGAACGGCACGCCCAGGTAATGGTCGCTGAACGCGTGGTTCTGCTCCGGGTCCAGAACCTCCAGCAAGGCGGCCGACGGATCACCGCGGAAATCCGCCCCCACCTTGTCCACCTCGTCCATCATGAACACGGGGTTGGCGGTGCCTGCCTGTTTGATGCCCTGGATGATGCGGCCGGGCATGGCACCCACATACGTCCGGCGATGGCCGCGAATCTCGGCCTCGTCCCGGATGCCGCCCAGCGAGATTCGGACGAACTCCCGGCCCAGAGCCCGCGCGATGGATTTCCCCAGCGAAGTCTTGCCCACACCGGGCGGGCCGACGAAACAGAGGATCGGACCCTTCATTTTCTCCTTCATTTTCCGGACGGCCAGGTACTCCAGGATGCGCTCTTTAACCTTTTCCAGGTCGTAGTGGTCTTCGTTCAGGACCTTGGCGGCGGCTTTAATGTCGAGCGTGTCCTTTGTCTTCTTGCTCCAGGGTAATTCCACCAACCACTCAAGGTAGGTCCGTACCGTAGCCGCTTCGGCGGTATCCGGATGCATCTTCTCCAGGCGCTTGAGTTGCTTCTCGGCTTCCTTGAGGACCTTCTCGGGCATCTTGGAGTCTTTGATGCTCTTCCGGAACTCGGCCACCTCTTCGGCCCGTTCGTCCAGCTCGCCCAGCTCTTTTTGGATCGCCTTGAGCTGCTCGCGCAGGAAATATTCCCGCTGGGTCTTGTCCATCTCGCCTTTGGCTTCGGCCTGGATTTTCTGCTGCATCGAGAGGACTTCGATTTCCGCCCCGAGGAGCTCGCTGGCGCGTCGGAGGCGGACGACGGGATCCTCGATCTCCAAGACCTCTTGGGTGGCGTCTACCTTGAGCCCGAGGTTCGAGACAGTCATGTCAGCGAGCCGGCCGGGATCCTGGAGGTTCTCGATGACGACCATCACGTCCGGCATCAGAATCTTGCCCAGGCTCACAAGGCGTTCGAGCTGCTCTTTCACGGTCCGCATCAAGGCTTCGCCCTCCAGGGACTGGCCTTGAACTTTGACCTCGGGGAGCTGCTTCAGGCGGACTTCGAAGAAGGGCTCGGTCTGTACGAACTCCTCGATGCGGGCCTTGGCCAATCCTTGGACCAGGATCTTGATCCGGTCGTCGGGCAGTTTGAGCATTCGCATCACCATCCCTACCGTCCCGACAGAATAGATATCCTCCGGTTGGGGGTTCTCGACTTCCAGCGAGCGCTGGGCCGCGAGCATGATGATCCGATTCCCCGCCAATGCCGCTTCGATGGCCTTGACCGACATCTCACGGCCGACGAACAGCGGAAGGACCATGTAGGGAAACACGACGATGTCACGAATTGGGAGCAGAGGGAGACGGTCAGGAATCTCCGTCCGGGACAGTTCGCCTTGAACTTGCTCAGCCATGAACACCCTATTTCCTAGAGGTGAAGCCCCTTCAGATACTGGGCAAAAGGGGCACCCAGTTCGGGATTCTTGAGTCCGAAATCGACGGTGGCTTTCAGGAAACCGAGCTTGTCGCCGGCGTCGTGCCTGGTGCCGTTGACGAGGGCGGCGTGCATCGGTGCTGCATGCGCCATGGTGCGCAGCGCGTCAGTGAGCTGGATTTCCTGGTTCTTGCCTGGTTGCGTTTTCTCCAAAACGGAAAAGATTGTCGCGGGCAGGATATAGCGGCCGATCACGGCCAGCCGGGAGGGCGCCTCCTGCGGCGTCGGTTTTTCGATCAAGTCGGTGACTTTGAAAAGCCCGGGCCTGACGGGCCTGGAAGCGATGATACCGTAGCTGGACACAGTCTCCGGCTCGACTTCATACACGCCCAGGATGGGGGTGCCGAGTTCTTCATAGAGTGCTATCAATTGTCCGATCGCAGGAATGGGTGCATCGATGACCTCGTCCCCAAGGATGACGGCAAAGGGCTCATCGCCGATGAGATGTTTGGCGCAGAGGATGGCATGTCCGAGACCGCGGGCCTGCCGTTGGCGGACGTAAGAGAAGTTGGCCAGTTCCGATATCCTGCGGATCTCTTTGAGCACGTCCTCTTTGCCACTTTCTTTCAGAACCTCCTCCAACTCGAACGACAGATCGAAGTGATCCTCGATGGCACGTTTTCCCCGACCTGTGATGACGATGATGTCCTGAATTCCAGCGCTGACCGCCTCTTCCACGGCGTACTGAATCAAGGGCTTATCGACCAGCGGGAGCATCTCTTTGGGGGAGGCTTTGGTAGCTGGAAGGAAGCGGGTTCCGAGGCCAGCGGCTGGGATGATGGCCTTGGAGACCTTGGACAATGCCATAACAATCGGATTTTACGGGCGGTACCCCGCAAAGTCAAGCTGAGCACCGAGGTCTCATCCAGCCTTTTTCCCTTTACTTCCCTTGAGGTAATCTGTAGAATTTCCTCGCATTTTACGCCGTTTTAGTCATGTCTTCGGTGCACTGCCGGAGGCAGTTATGGCGACCGGGAGGGGGATTCGAGGACGGTGCAGTTTTGCCGCACGAAAGGGGCGGACCGTCCCGGTCAAAAAATGGCGTGGCCGTTGCTTACAGGAGTTGGTGCGGTCTTTAGAGTGACTACGCTATTGGGGGTCTGGATCGTGCTCGTGGGAGGCTTCATCTGGGTCATCGGCCAAGGGATCGCCATGGCTCAAGAGTCCGGCCAGCAGATCCGGTCCATTCGAATCCAGGGAAACAAACGGATCGAAGTCCCGGCCATCAAGGGCCGCCTCACGCTGAAGGAGGGCGAACCCTTTACCACGGAAAGGATCCGAGAACAGATTCGAGCCTTGTACCAGATGGGGTACTTCGAGGATGTCCGCGTGGAAACCGAGCCTGTGGCGGGGGGGATGGCCGTGATCTTCATCGTCACGGAGAAACCCTTCGTGACGGAAATCCTTTTCGACGGCAATGACAATATTAAAGACGAGAAGCTCACGGAGAAACTGACGGTCCGCACCCAGTCTTTTCTTGATCAGCAGCAGATTAAGGATAGCGTCGAGCGTCTGCGATTGTTGTATGAGGAAGAAGGTTATTTCAGCGCACGTCTTGTTCCGGTCATCAAGTCCCTGGACGGCGAGCGGAAGTCGCTGACCTTTTTCATCAAAGAAGGCCCCAGGGCCCGCATTAAGACCGTCGCCTTCGATGGCGCGAAGGCCATCCCGGTCAAGAAACTGAAGAAACCGCTGTTCACACGGGAGTACTCCTGGCTCATCTCCTGGTGGGACGATTCGGGGATTTACAAAAAGGACGAGCTCGCCAACGACGTCGAGCGGCTGCGCCAGGCCTACTTCGACGAAGGGTATCTCGACGTCAAGATCGGTACGCCCAAGGTGGAGCTGAGCGACGACAAGCAGTGGTTTACGATCCGTTTTCCCGTGGAAGAGGGATCGCAATACCGGTTCGCGAAGATCAGCTACAAGGGGCAAACGCTCTTTCCGGAGTCGGAGCTCAGGGCGGGAAGTAAGTTGAAAGAGGGAGACGTCGTCCGGATGGCGGAGGTTCGCGAGGATATCACCCGCGCCACGGATCTGTATGGCGTGAAGGGGTACGCGTTTGCGGATGTGAACCCCCAGATTCTCCCGAACCCCGAGTCCAAGACCGCCGCGGTCATTTTCGAAATCAAAGAAGGCGCACTGATTCGCGTCCGACACATCAACATCTCCGGCAACGATAAGACCCGCGACAAGGTGATCCGGCGGGAACTGCGCGTGAACGAGGCCGAGTTGATCGATACGGAGGCCATGAAACTGAGCTTCAAACGGCTCAACAACATGAACTACTTCGAGACGGTCGAGATCATCCCGAAGCAGGTCGATCCGAACACGGTCGATCTGGACGTGAAGGTCAAGGAGAAGTCCACCGGAACCTTCAGCGTGGGCGGTGGCTACAGCTCGCTCGATAAGCTGGGAATAGTGGCCGACATCACGGAGGGCAACCTGTTCGGCCGGGGCCAACTCCTGAAAATTCGCGGCCAGTTGGGCCAGGCGCGGACGTATGGTGTCGTGACCTTCCGGGAGCCCTACCTGTTCGACGAGGCGCTGTCGGCGCAGGTTGACTTGTTCTCCCGTCAGACGTTTTACACCTCGTACTTTGAACGGCGGCAAGGCGCCGACATTGTGTTGGGCAAGTGGTTCTCGGAATACCTGAGCGGAAGTGCGACTTACCTGCTTGAGAAGCTCGAGATTTCCAACGATCTTTCCGGCCAGCTCTTTCTCGGTGGGGGAGGGACGACGAACACTCCGGTTTCCGACCTTCCGCTCTTGGTCCAAGAGCAACTCGGGACGTCCACGACGAGCGCGATTATCCTGGGTGTCGCGCGCGACACGCGGGACGTGTATGTGGATCCCAAGTCCGGAGCACGCCACGCCCTGACGACGGAGTTTGCGGGGAGCGTGCTTGGGGGCAGCAACGATTTTTACAAGGTGATCGGGGATACTTCGTGGTACTTTCCGGTGCTGTGGGATACCGTGTTTAACCCGCGCGTTCGGCTCGGAGTCGCCCATGCCTACGAAGCCGCCAGTCAGCTTCCGGTCGGCGACCGGTTCTTCGTGGGCGGCATCCAGACCATGCGGGGATTCAGTTTCGGTCGGGCCGGCCCCGTGGCTCCTGATTTCACCCCCTTGGGAGGCAATAAGCAGCTTATCTTCAACTTCGACTACATTTTTCCGTTGATTCCCGAATTGAAGGTCAAAGGGGTGTTATTCTTCGACTACGGGAAGGGGTTCGATGACGGAGAGTCGCTGAGCTTGAACTTGCGCAAGTCGGTGGGCATGGAGGTGCGGTGGATCTCACCGTTCGGTCCCCTCCGGGTGGCATATGGAATTAATCTTTCTCCGCGCGCAGGAGAACATACGGGCGTGTTCGAGTTTTCGGTCGGCGCGCTTTTTTAGAGGGGGCGTGGATTGCCCCATGGATGAGAAAGGGACATGGTCATGAAGCACGGAAGCGGGATCTTGGCGGTTGTGTTCGCGATTGCATTGGTATGCGAGGCGCCGGTCTGGGCGGCGGAATTAAAAATCGGCGTGATAGAACCGCAAAAAGTGCTGGATCAAACCAAGTCCGGCAAGAAGATCAAGGACTCGCTGCAGGAATACGTCAAGACGCGCCAAAAGCTCATCGATATGGAAGAAGAAGAGCTTAAAAAGATGGAGGAGGATTTGGTCAAGCAGGGCGCGGTCTTAAGCGCCGAGGCCAAAAAAGAGAAGGAAGAGAAATTCCGTCAGAAGATGGTAGAGTATCAGCGGAAAGTCCAGCAACTGAACCAGGAGGTCCAGGTCAAGAAAAAGGAGACGCTGGATGAATTCAACAAGGGCCTTGAACAGGTCATCCGGGGAATCGCTGATAAGGAGAAAATCACCTTGGTGGTGGAAAAGGGGGATAATGGCGCCGGTGCGCTGATCATCTACAGTCATCCCTCTCTTGATCTCACCGACCGCGTGATCAAGGAATTGGACGCGAAGGGGGGCAAGTGAACCAGGAGAGTAGTCATGTCTTGTGTCTGAGCAGCACCGATATCCAGGCGATCCTGCCTCATCGCTATCCGTTCCTCTTGGTGGACCGCATCGAGGAGCTGGAGATCGGCAAGCGGGTGGTCGGCATCAAGAATGTGACGATCAACGAACCGTTCTTTCAGGGGCATTTCCCCGGCCGGCCCATCATGCCGGGGGTCCTGATCATCGAGGCGATGGCACAGGTGGGAGGGATCCTCGCCTTCAAGTCGGCGAATCAAGCAGGTGCCAAGCTGGTTTACTTCATGGGAATCGAGAAGGCCAAATTCCGAAAACCGGTCACGCCCGGCGACCAGTTGCGGTTTGTGGTGGATGTCCTGCGGGCCCGCCATCCCTACTGGAAGATGCGGGGGGAGGCCTTCGTGGATGACACCCTTGTCTGCGAGGCCGAGCTGATGGCGATGATCACGGACGGGTTATCAGCGCCGGAGGTTGAACCGTGAGCTCCCGCGTGCATCAGACCGCCATCGTGCATCCCAAGGCCGAGCTGGGCGAGGATGTGACGGTGGGTCCTTACACCGTGATCGGGGAGCACGTGCGCATCGGACGGAGCACCCGCATTGATCCGCATGTTGTGATCGAGGGATGGACCGAGGTGGGGGAACATTGCCAGATCCATTCCTTCGTCTCGCTCGGCGCGCCGCCGCAGCACCTGAAGTACAACGGGGAGGAGACCTACGTCCGGATCGGCCACCACAACATTCTCCGGGAGTACGTGACCGTCAACCGCGCCACGGTGTTTGGCGGAGGTGTGACCAGTCTGGGAAATCACAATGTGCTGATGGCGTATGTGCACATCGCCCACGACTGCCACATCGGCGACCATGTCTTGATGGCGAATGCCGCCACGCTGGCCGGCCACATCACGATCGGCGATCATGCCATCGTGGGAGGGCTCGTCGGGATTCACCAGTTCGTCCGGATCGGGCCCTACAGCATGATCGGCGGCTGTTCGGCGGTCGGGCAGGATGTCCCTCCGTTTATGCGGGCGGCCGGCGGCTATCGCGCTCGGCTTTTCGGCGTCAACACCATCGGGTTGAAACGCCATGGGTTCTCAGATGACCGTATCCGGCAACTCAAGCAGGTCTACCTGGCGCTGTTCCGGTCGGATCTCCGGCTGGCCGAAGCCGTCAAGAAGGTCCGTGACGAATTCGGCGAGTCCGAGGATGTGCAGGCCATGCTGGCATTTCTGGATGGCACGAAGCGCGGCGTCTGCAAGGGTTCTGATGAGCGCGAGGAGGAGTAAGACGACGTGACGGCTCGCGCCTCCGAAAGATCGGCCGGGGCACGAGTACCGGACACGCAGAGAGAATGGATCGGCTTGATCGCTGGCAATGGCCGCTTCCCGCTCCTCTTCGCCGAGAACGCCCGCCGGCTCGGCTACCGTGTGTCGGCGGTGGCTTTGAGCGGGGAAGCTGACCCGTCGCTCGAGCGGGTCGTGGACCGGATTCACTGGGTCGCACTGGGCCAACTTGGGCGGCTGATCAAGGCCTTCAAGCAGGATGGCGTCCGCCAGGCTGTCATGATCGGCGGCGTCAAGAAGACGCACCTGTTTTCCAATATCCGGTTCGACCTCCGCTCGCTTGCACTCCTCCGGCGTGTGACCGTCCGCAAAGACGACTCCTTGCTGCGCGCCTTCGCAGCTGAGCTGGAAGATGAGGGCATCAAGGTACGGGAATCAACGTTCGGTCTGGATGGTTTACTGATGGAGGAAGGCACACTCACCAAGCGGGCGCCTACCAAAAAGGAATGGCGTGACATCGAGTTCGGCTGGGAGATGGCCGAGGTCGTCGGCCGCCTCGACATCGGTCAGTGCGTCGTGGTGAAGGACCGGGTGGTGGTGGCGGTAGAAGCGGTCGAAGGGTCTGATGAAGCAATTCGGAGGGGCGGGAAGCTGGCGCGCTCGGGCGCTGTGGTCGTGAAACGGTTCAAGCCTCAGCAGGACCGACGCTTTGACCTGCCGGCCGTCGGTCCGGGGACCATCCGGGCGATGGCTGAAAGCGGCGCGGCCGTGCTGGCCATCGAAGCCGGAAAGGCGATTTTCTTGGATCGGGAAGACGCCATTCATGCCGCCGAGCAGGCCGGCATCGCGATCGTGGGGATACAGAAGTTAAACGTTAATCGTTAATCGTCAAACGTCTTGGCTATTCCCGATTAACGAATAACGTATATCGAATAACGGGATTTATGGAGCCAATCAGAGTAGGCGTCATCGGCGTGGGATCACTCGGGCAGCACCATGCGCGGGTCTACGCGGAGCTTCCTGGATCTCGCTTGGTGGGCGTCGCGGACGTGGACAAAGGACGGGCCGAGTCGGTCGCCGCGAGGCACGGCTGTCAGGCGATGACCGACTATCGGAAACTGATCGAGGAGGTGGACGCTGTCAGTGTGGTGGCGCCGACGCTTCTCCATCACGAGATCGCGCGGACCTGCTTGATGGCTGGTTTGCATGTGCTGGTGGAGAAGCCGCTCACGGCAACCGTGGAGCAAGCACGCGATCTCGTCACCACCGCTTCGACTCGGAATGTGACGTTGCAGGTGGGGCACATTGAGCGTTTCAATTCGGCCTTCCGCGCGACGCAGGGAGCCATCAAAGCGCCTCTCCTTATCGAGTGTCAGCGCTGGGCGCCGTTTACTTTCCGCGGGGCGGACGTGGATGTGGTGTTGGACCTGATGATCCACGATTTGGACCTCGTGCTGGGGTTGATCGGCGTGCCGGTGCGTGAAGTGCAGGCAGACGGACTCGCGATGCTCTCGCCTACGACCGATGTGGCGCAGGCGCGGGTCGTCTTCCAAAACGGCTGTGTCGCGACGTTCAGCGCGAATCGCGTGGCCGAATCCAAGATCCGCGAGGTACGCGTTTGGGAGCCGGAAGGTTTCGTGATGATCGATTTGGCCAAGCAAACTGCGGTTGTGGGCCGGCGGACCATGGGGACATCGGGGAGCCATGAAGTTCTGACGGAACAGGTCCGGGGCGATGGGCGCGAACCGCTGAAGCTTGAATTGGAAGCCTTTCTCGATTCAATCCGTACGGGCGCCGCACCGTTGGTTTCGGGACAGGAGGGCATGGCTGCGCTGGAGCTCGCGTATGCCATCATGAATGAAATTGCCACGCATCCTTATCATCACGGGTGAAGCCTCCGGCGACCTGCACGGCGCCAATTTGGCCTTAGCCCTGAGGGCGCAGGCGCCGGATCTCGCGATCCTGGGGGTGGGCGGATCCCGCATGCGGGCCGTCGGCGTAAATTTAGTCCAGGACATCGGTCATCTGGACGTGATGGGGCTGATCGGGCTGTCCGCCGTCCGTACCCTGGCACGGCGGATGCTCACCATCAGACGGATTTTGCGGCAGGGCTCACTTGATCTCGTCGTCCTCATCGACAATCCTGGCCTGAATTTCCACTTCGCCCGTATTGCCAAGCAGGCCGGACTTCGCGTGGTGTACTACATCGCGCCGCAGATCTGGGCATGGCGCCCTCGCCGCATGCGGTGGATGCAGCGACGGGTCGATCACGTGTTGGTGGTGCTGCCGTTCGAAGAGGAGCTCTACCGGCAGGCCGGCGTTCCCTGCAGCTTCGTGGGGCACCCGCTCATGGACGATGTGGCCGAGTCCTATGACCGGGAGAAGGTGCGAGCCGCCTACGGCCTTCCGCGGGATGCCTGTGTGCTCGGTCTCCTGCCGGGGAGCCGGACCAGGGAGGTAAAGGACTTGCTGCCGGTCTTTCTGAAGGCCGCCCGTCTGCTCCAGCAAGAGGGCCGACCGATTCGATTGATTCTGGCCGTCGCCGATACGGTGAGCCAGGAAGCCATCAAGCGCACGTGCGACGAAGCCGGGCTGGATGTCCGGCTGGTGCCGCGCGATCCGAACGGAGTCATGGCGGCGGCCGATCTATTATTCATCGCGTCCGGCACCGCGACGCTCCAGGCGGCGATTATCGGAACCCCGATGGTGATTGCGTACAAGCACTCCTGGTTCACGTATCTGCTCGCGCGTTTGCTGGTGCGTGTCCGCAGCATCGGGTTGGCCAACATCGTTGCCGGCCGACCGTTTATTCCCGAGCTGATCCAGCATCAGGCTACACCCGCCCGTCTTGCCGAAGAGGCCAAGCGAATCCTTGACGATGCGTCCTGCCGTGAATGGATGCGCGCAGAGATGGCCCGTGTCCGAGCGTTGCTCGGATCTCCGGGAGCCTCCGCGCGTGCGGCCGCGGTCGTGCTCGATCAACTCCGACGGAGAGAGGCAGGCGTCTGATGCAATTGTACCTGCGATTGCTCCAGTTCCTCCGGCTCTACTGGGGACGGTTGGTGGCTGCGGCCATCTGCTCGGGGCTGGTGGCGGCCTTTACGGGCGCCTATGCCTGGCTCGTGCGGCCCGCTATTGACGAGGTCTTCATCAACAGGAACGAGACATGGCTGATCCTATTACCGGTCGTTTTGATGGCTGTGTCAGTGCTCAAGGGCGTGGCCAGTTATGGACAGACCTACCTCATGGTCTATGTCGGCACCCGCGTGGTCACGGACATCCGCCAGCAGCTCTTCGGTCATCTCATGCGTCTTCCGATAAGCTTTCACCTCAAAAACCCGTCCAGCCGGATGATGTCTCGCGTCATTAACGATGTGAACTGGATTCAAAATGCGGTGTCCGGTGTGTTGAAGGACCTGTTCCAGCAAAGCTTGACGTTTCTGGTTCTGCTGGGTGTGGTGTTCTATCAGAACTGGCGGCTGACCCTACTCTCAATTGTAGTGATTCCCCTCTCGGTGTATCCCATGGTCCGGTTCGGGGCTCGGCTCCGGCGGCTGGCCACGACCGGCCAGGAGCGGACAGCCGATATGTCCACGGCCCTGCAGGAGACGCTGACCGGCATCCGCATCGTCAAGGGCTTCACGCGTGAGGCCGCCGAAGATCGGCGCTTCGCGCGAGTCAATGAGGCGTATTTCCGCGCCTGGATGAAATCCACGCAGGTGTCCGCCTTCACCTCGCCGGTGCTGGAGACGGTCGGCGTTCTTGGCGTGGCCGGCATCATCTGGTATGGAGGGTGGCAGGTCATGCACGGGACGATGACCTCCGGGACATTTTTCTCGTTCCTCACGGCGGTGTTTCTGATGTATAACCCGGTGAAGCGGTTAGCCTCGGCCAACAACTCGATCCAGCAAGCCCTGTCTGCCGCCGAACGCGTCTTTGCGGTTCTGGATGTTCCTACTGAAGCCGCGCAGGATACCGGCGTCCGGGACCTCGACGGCGTACGGTCCGCCATCGAGCTGCGGGACGTCTCGTTCCGGTACGAAGGCGTTGAGACCTGGGCCTTGCAGGATATCTCGCTGACGGTCAAAGCCGGCGAAGTGCTGGCTCTCGTGGGGAGCAGCGGCGCCGGCAAGACCACGCTCGTCAATCTCATCCCCCGGTTTTATGATCCGACGAAAGGCGCAATCCTCATCGACGGGGTGGACCTCCGCGAGATCCGTCTGGCGGCGCTTCGGCGTCAGATCGGGATCGTGTCCCAGGAGACGCTTCTGTTCGATGACACGGTGCGCCACAACATCGCTTACGGCAGGGACGACGTCACCGACGACGCGATCATCGAGGCGGCGCGGGCGGCCTATGCCCATGACTTCATCATGCGGATGCCGAACGGGTACGACACGCTCATTGGAGAGAACGGAGTCAAGCTCTCGGGCGGCGAGCGGCAGCGGTTAGCCATCGCGCGGGCCTTGTTGCGAAACCCGCCGATTCTAATCCTTGACGAGGCCACTTCCTCGCTGGACACGGAATCCGAGCGCATGGTCCAGATGGCGCTGGCCAATCTCATGAAAGGCCGGACGACGTTCGTGATCGCGCACCGGCTTTCGACGGTCCAGCGCGCGAGCCGGATCGTCGTGCTGGCCGGTGGCCGCATCGTCGAAATCGGCCGTCATGAAGACCTGCTCGCCGGGGCCGGGACCTACCAGCGCCTCTATCAGATGCAGTTTCAGAACGGCGGTGAGGATATGCCGACATGACGATGGCGAGCCGGTTGAAGCTATGGCTCCTTCCGCCGATCGGCTATGCGGCGATCCGGACGCTGGGGCGGACGTTGCGAATCCGCACGCTGCATGTCGATCGCATCAGCGCCTTCTGGAAAACGGGCCGTCCCGTCATTGTCGCCTTCTGGCATGGCCGCCAGCTCATGCTGCCCTTAGGCTACCGCGGGTCCCGCCTGTACATTCTGATCAGCGAGCATCGCGACGGGGAATTGATTCACCGCATCATGCGGTGGTTCGGCTTTGACACCGTTCGGGGCTCCAGCACCCGCGGCGGCGTACGGGCGTTGCGGCAGTTGGTGCGGCTGGGGCGGTCCGGCGCCGCTCTGGCGGTTACCCCCGACGGCCCGCGGGGCCCCCGGTGCGTCGCGCAGGCCGGCGTGGTGGAACTGGCGAAGCTGACGGGCCTGCCGATCCTTCCCTTCACCTTCGCCGCCTCAAAAAAAAACTCTTCGGGAGCTGGGACCGCTTCGAAGTCCCGCTGCCGTTCAGCCAGGCCTGCTATGCGTGGGGAGAGCCGATCTGGGTGCCGACCGATGCGGACCGCGCGCAGCTTGAGGCGAAGCGGGTGGAAGTGGAAGCGGCGCTCAACAAACTCGGTGATGAGGCGGATCGCTCGGTAAAGGGATGAGCGCCGGGTCGGAGAGCGAAGAACGCCTCATGTTCGGCCTCTACAACTTTCTCCTCGTGCTCGCCTCGCCTGTCATCCTGGCTCTGCTCTGGGCCAAGAAGCGCTGCCGTCCAGGCCTGCGCCAGCGCCTGGGGTGGCTTCCCAAGGACTTGACTGCCGAATGGAGAGACGGCCGGACGATCTGGGTGCATGCCGTGTCGATGGGGGAAGCGACGGCGGTTGTACCCTTGGTTCAGCAGTTGAAAGCACGCTATCCCGACGCCCGGATCCTGGTGTCGACCGTGACCGAGACCGGCAAGGAGACGGTCCTGCGTCGGCTGACAGAGCAGGCGCAGCATCTCTACTTCCCGCTGGATTTTCCTTGGGCGGTCCGGTCCGTGCTCCAGGCGACTCGTCCGCGTCTGATCGTCGTGGTCGAAACGGAACTGTGGCCGAACTTTCTGCGTGAAGCGGCGGTACGCGGAATCCCAGTGGTCCTGGTGAACGGCCGTCTGTCGACCGACTCTTTCGCCGGGTATCTCCGGCTCCGTCCGTTTTTCCGACGCGTCCTGGCATCGTTCACGCTCTGTTCCATGCAGACTGAGCGGGATGTGGACCGGATGATCCAGCTCGGCGTGGAGCCGGCGCGGGTCGTGCGGACCGGCAACCTCAAGTACGATCAGGTCGCGGCCTTGACGCAGGCTGCACCGGGCCAGATTGCCAAGCACGATCTGGGTCTGACGGAAGGGGAAGAGCTGTTCGTCGCGGGCAGCACGCATCCGGGTGAAGAGGAGGCGGTCTTGGACTGTTACCGCCGCCTGCTCGACGTTGCGCCCGCGCTGGTCCTGGTGCTGGCTCCTCGGCATATCGAACGGGCGGAGGTTGTGTGCCAGGTGGTGCGTGCGCGCGGTCTCGAAGCCGTTCGGCGAACGTCGTTATCCCACATGACGGGTCAGAGATCGCGCGGTCCACGCGTGATCGTGCTGGATACAAGGGGCGAGTTGGCGTCTTTGTACCGAGAGGCCACGCTGGTCTTTGTGGGCGGCAGTCTGATTGCGTTGGGCGGCCACAGTCCTTTGGAGCCAGCAGCCTGGGGCAAGGCCCCCGTCTTCGGTCCCCACATGGACCATTTTGCTGAAGCGGCGGAGTTGTTGCTCGGTCGGGGAGCCGGACTGCAAGTGCGCGATGCTGACGAGATGACCGACGCCATGACGGCTCTGCTCAAGGACCGCGCCCGTCTTGAGGAAAGAGGGAAGGCCGCCTATCAGCTCGTCCTAGAGAACCAGGGAGCCGTGGCGCGAACCGTAGCCTTGATCGCACAGGTTCTCGGGAAAGGGTCATGGAGTACCTGCTCTCGATAGAAGGTCGGTCTCCCTGGGGATGGGCGCTTGCTCCGCTGATCCCGCTGGCCTCTATGTATGGTCTTGTCATGCGCGCCAGATCAGCGCTCTACGCGCACGGCCTGCTGCCCCAACAGGCTCTGCCCTGTCGGGTCATTAGCATCGGAAATCTGACGGTGGGGGGGACCGGCAAGACTCCGGTGGTGATCGCGCTGGCCACGGCGCTCAGGGACCGTGGCCGCCGGGTTGGGGTCGTGAGTCGCGGCTATAAGCGCCGGAGCGCGGATCCTCTCGTGGAGGTCTCCGACGGCCAGGTCGTACGGGGACATCCGAGCGAGACTGGAGACGAGCCTTTTCTGATCGCGCAGCGGTGTCCGGGCGTGCCGGTGGCGGTCGGCGCCGACCGTCCGCTCGTGGGACGGCACCTGATCGATCGCTATGGTGTGGATACGCTGATCCTGGATGACGGGTATCAACACCTGGCGCTGCAACGGGACGTGAATATCCTGGTTCTGGATGCCGGTGCTCCGTTCGGCAACGGCTATTTGCTTCCGAGGGGACGGCTCCGCGAACCGCTCGCATCAATAGCGCGAGCTTCGGCGGTGCTCGTAACACGCGCGTCGCAGAGCGGGTATCTTGATGAGATCAAGTCGGTAGTGCATGCAGAGGCGCCGGCGGTGCCGATCTGGGTCACGGATTTTGTGCCGAGCGCAGTCACGCGCGTCGGGGGATCGGCCACGGTGGAGCCGTCGGTGTTGAAAGGGGAACGGGTGCTGGCCCTAAGCGGGATCGGACATCCGGGTTCGTTTCAACGACTGTTGGTCGCCGCCGGGGCGACGGTGACGGACCATTGCGTCTTTCCCGACCATCACGCATACTCTCAGGAAGATGTGTTATCCGTACAGCGGACCGCGGAGCGCCTGGGTGTGGACCGCATCGTGACCACTGAGAAGGATGCGGTCAAGTTGGCGGAATTTGAGAAAGCCCAAGGCGGCCAGGGAACGATCTGGGCGGTCCGGATTGATCTGATATGGCTTGAGGGATTGGAGGAATGGACGCGCGTCGTGTTGCAAGGCTGATGCGGCCGGGGGCGGTGAAACGCATCCTGGTGCGGGGGACGAACTGGATCGGCGACGCGGTCTTGACCACGCCGGCGCTGGCGGCCCTGCGCGCGGGCTTTCCGCAGGCGAAGATTGCCGTACTGGTCAAGCCCGCGATCGCCGAGCTTTTGGCGGGCCATCCGGCCGTGGACGAGATCGTGCTGTACCGCGATCCGGGACCGCACGCCGGGCTCGGCGGCAAGCTGTCCCTGACGCGCCAGTTGAGCCGAGGGCGCTATGATCTGGCGGTGCTGTTCCAGAACGCCTTCGAGGCCGCGGTCCTCACTGCACTGGCCGGCATTCCCAACCGCTACGGCTACGCCACTGATGGCCGCTCGTTTTTGCTCACCCATCGGGTGCCGCTGACCCCGAAGATCCGGCGCAAACACCAAGTACAGTACTACCTGGAGCTGCTCCGGCCTCTGGGCATCCCGGTCGTGCCGACGACTCCGATGTTGCGAACGACGCCGGGAGAAGATGCGGCAGTGGTTGAGCAACTGCACGCGTTCGGTGTTAAGCCCGATCAAGTCGTGATCGGCCTCAATCCTGGTTCCGTCTACGGCTCGGCCAAACGCTGGCTCCCGGAGCGCTTCGCCCAGGTGGCGGACCGTCTGGCGGCCGACCATGGGGCCTGCGTACTGGTCTTCGGGGGCCGGGGCGAGGAGGAGTTGGGCCACGCGATCGCCGACATGATGACGGCTTCGACCATCGTACTCTCCGGACACACGACGGTACGGCAGTTGATGGCCTTGATCAAGCGGTGTCGGCTGTTTCTCACGAACGACACCGGCCCCATGCACATCGCGGCGGCGTTCGGCGTGCCGCTGGTGGCAATCTTCGGGCCGACCAACCCGGCGACCACGTCGCCCTACGGTTCCGGACACGAACTCGCCCGCCATCCGGTGGAGTGCTCGCCGTGTCTGCTCCGGGAATGCCCTATTGACCACCGCTGCATGCAGGGGATTAGTGTGGAGATGGTCCACGCGGCAGCCGTCCGGCAGCTTGCCAGGCAGAATACGGCCGGCGCGAACCAGTCATCGTTCAGCAGTCATCCTTCAAAAGGGAAGGCGCCGGTGGTCTATCTGGACCGCGATGGGACGCTCAACTTTGATCCCGGCTATCTGAGTCAGCCTGACCAGCTCAGCCTTCTGCCGGGAGTCGGACGGGCCGTGGCGCGTTTGAACCGGGCCGGCTTTAAGACGGTCGTGGTGTCCAATCAGTCGGGAGTGAGCAGGAGGCTCATCACGAAGGAGCAATTGGACGCCGTCCATCAACGGCTGCGCGAGTTGCTGGCCCAGGACGGCGCCTGGCTGGATGGGATCTATGTCTGCACGCACCTGCCCGAGGAAGCCTGCTCCTGCCGCAAGCCCGCGCCCGGCCTGGTGATCCGTGCGCAGCAGGAATTGGGCCTGGCATCGGACCATGCAATCGTGGTCGGAGATAAGGCCAGTGACATGGAATTGGCGCGGAACATCGGTGCGACGGCGGTCTTTGTGTTGAGCGGGAATCATTCAGAGGAAGAGCAGGCCCGCATCGCCGACTGCGGCCTCGTGCCGGACCATGTGGCCCGCGATCTGACGGAAGCGGTGAAGTGGATTCTGGAGA
>DASYQR010000131.1:0-3073 GCA_036005325.1 Nitrospirales bacterium
TGCAGCGCTCCCATGGTCGGCACCAAGCCGATCGTCACCCCTTCGCGGTGGAGTCCTGCGGACCAGGCAGTCATGGCCTTGACGGATTGGATCCGCCGCATCACGCTTTGGGAAGGCCGCAGGCGCCGCCTTCACGTGTCCAGGGCACGACGGATTCTTCCAGCCTCCGGACTTCGTGCGGATCATGGAGAGCGGCCAACAGCGCGGAGACGGTCTGGCCCAGAACCGGATGACAGAAGCTTGGCGCCAACTCATCCAAGGGGACCAGGACGAAGCGGCGCTCGTGTAAACGGGGGTGGGGCACTTCCAGCCCGCGATCGTGAATGACCTGGTTCCCGTAGAACAGGAGGTCGAGATCCATCGTACGCGGTCCCGGCCGATGCTCGACGCCTCGGCCCAGTCCCCGTTCCGTCTCCTGGAGGATCAGCATCAGCTGCCAGGGCGGCAAGTCGGTCTCCACACGCGCCACCAGATTCAAAAACGGCCCGCCGACCTCACCGACCGGCTCCGTCTCGTATGTGGCGGAATACCCGCTCAACCGGCTGTGAGGCAGCATGCCCAGCAGGCCGAGCGCCCGCGCGCAGAGATCACGCCGATCTCCCAGGTTTGACCCGATTCCAATGTACGCGTCGATCATCGGAGCGCTTAGAACCCGACCTTCTCCATGCGCGAGACTACTTCGAGCAGCCGTTCCTTCGACGTGCAGAGCGTCATCCGGATATAGCCTTCGCCCGCCTCGCCGAACCCATTGCCCGGCGTCGTGACGATCCCGGCCTTCTCCAAAAGATGCGCCGCGAAGGAGACGGACGTGAAGCCCTTTGGCACGGTGATCCAGGCACAGAACCCTCCCTGGAGCGGCTCCACTTCCAAACCGAGCCGCTTGAGCCCGGGGAGCAGCGCGTCCCGCCGCTCCTGATAGACCGATCGCATTCCTTCGGCCAGCGCATCCCCGTCCCGTAGGCCCGTGATGCTCGCTTCCTGAATGGCCTGGAACGCGCCCGAGTCCAGGTTGCTCTTGACCTTGCCCAATGCGGCCAGCACCTGCTTGTGGCCGACGGCGAAGCCGATCCGCCAGCCGGTCATGTTGAAGGTCTTGGATAGTGAGTGGAACTCGACCCCCACGTCCTTGGCGCCGTCCGCTTCGAGGAAACTGGCCGGCTTCCGGCCGTCATAATAGATCTCGGAATAGGCCGCGTCATGACACACGATGATCCGGTGCTCGTTGGCGAACTCGACCACTCGCTCGAAGAAATCCTTCCCGGCCGACGCCGACGTCGGGTTGTTCGGATAGTTGAGGAACATCATCTTGGCCTTGCGCGCGACGTCTGCGGGGATGGCCCGTAGGTCCGGCAGGTAGCGGTTGGCCTTTGTCAGCGGCATCACATATGGCGTGCCGCCCGCAAAGCTGGCCCCCACCGAATAGACCGGATAGCCGGGGCTCGGCACCAGCACAATATCGCCGGGGTCCACGAAGGCCAGTGGCACGTGGCCGATCCCTTCTTTTGAGCCGATCAGCGTGAGGACTTCGTCGGCCGGGTTGAGCGAGACGCCGAAGCGCCGCTTGTACCAGTCGGCCACCGCCTGTCGAAAGCTCAGCATCCCCTCATACGCCGGATACTGGTGGTGCTTGGGATTGCCGACTTCCTGCCGCATCCGCTCAACGATCGGCGCGGGAGTCGGCAGATCCGGGTCGCCGATGCCCAGGTTGATGATGTCCAGCCCGCGGGCGATGGCCTTCTTCTTCATCTCATCGATCGCGGCGAACAGGTACGGCGGCAGGGTCTTGATCCGGTGCGCGGGCTCTATGGGAAATCCGGCCATGCGGTCACATGCTCCTTTCGTCCTGTAGGGTCTTGCAGCTACCAGAGTACTGCATGAGGAGCGGAAAAGAAAAGGGATTTTGACAGGGCCCAAGGTGCGTGCTAGCGTAGGGCATGTCTCTCCGAGCCGCGGCTCTGGTGCTGCTCATGCTGGCGCTCGGCTGCAACGCAGGTTCCGCTCTCCGCACCGATCACGCTGCCACCCCCACGATCGATCCCGCGCTGCAGACCTTGATCCGGGAATACATCCAGACCCACAACACCGAACGGGCCGACCAGCTCCTCGCCGAGATCCTGACCCGTAAGGACGCCACCCCCGCGACGGTCTCCTCCATCCTGGCCGCGGGCCGCTCATATCGCAACGAACCGGTCGGCGCGCAGCCCAGCCGCGTGCTCCGGGTCGGCGCGCAACTGTTCAAGTACGCCCTCTACGTCCCCGACTCCTACAGTCCCGACAAAGCGTACGGACTCGTCGTATGCCTCCATGGAGCCACCTTCACCGGCGACAGCTACCTGGAACGCTGGCAAACGCGGCTGGGGGACGGCTATCTCCTGGTCTGCCCGACCCTGCCCCTGGGCGACTGGTGGACCCGCACCGCCGAGGATCTGGTCCTGGCCGCCATCCGCGCGGTGGAGGCCCGCTACCACGTCGATCCCGATCGCGTGTTTTTGACCGGCATGTCCAACGGCGGGATCGGCACCTACATCATCGGGGCGCATCACGCTCCGCGTTTCGCCGCCGTCGTGCCGATGGCCAGCGGCCTGGACGACGTGCTCATACCCTTTCTGGAAAACTTTCGCCAGACGCCGCTCTACATCATCCACGGCAAGCAGGACCAGGTCATGCCGGTCCGCTTGAGCCGGTCGATCGATGAGGCCTTGACCGAGTTGGGGTACGCGCACGTCTACCGGGAGCACGACCGCGTCCATCCGCATGCCGGAGGACACTTCTTTCCGCGCGAGGAGTTGCCGGACCTTGTCGTCTGGCTGGGCCGGCAGCATCGGGAACCGTATCCCCGAAAGCTCACGGTCGTCCAGGACGCATCGCACCTCCTGCCGTTCGGCTGGGTGCGCATCGACGCGACGGATCGCATCGCCGAGTTTTCGGACAACCTCATCGACCGCCGCGATGAGCTCATCACCAGCCGGCGCTACGCAAGGCTGGAGGCCGAGGTTGTCGGCCCCAACCGGATCGAGGTCCGCACGCAGCACGTCCGGCGCTACACGCTCTATCTCAACGACAGCTTGGTGAA
>DASYQR010000132.1:0-22196 GCA_036005325.1 Nitrospirales bacterium
GAGATTCTTCCGACGCGACCTGTGGGAGGCCGACCTGGCCACCCTTCCTGCCCCGTCACGGCTCGGCTTCAAGCTGCTTCGCCTGGCGGTAGTCGCGATCCTTGAGTTTCGTGAAAGTGCCCTGAGTGCGCGGGCGACCGCCCTGGTCTACACGACCCTCCTCTCGCTGGTCCCACTCCTGGCGGTCATGTTTTCCGTCCTGAAGGCCTTCGGTGTGCATCAACAAATCGAACCCTTTCTGGCCGAAATTGTGGAGCCCCTCGGTCCGCAGGGAGCCGAGATCACCAAACGGGTGGTCGGCTTTGTGAACAATATGAAAGTGGGGGTGCTGGGGGCTGTCGGGTTGGCGGGTTTGTTCTATACCGCGTTTTCGCTTATTGACAAGATCGAGGAAGCCCTGAACGCCATCTGGGGTGTACGACACCCCAGGCCTCTGTTGAGGAAGTTCACGGATTACCTGAGCGTCTTACTCGTCGGGCCGGTCATGGTCTTCGCAGCGTTCGCGTTGATCGCGTCGGTGCAAAGTAATTGGTTGGTCCAGCAGGTCGTGAAGATTGAACCGCTCGGCCACATGATGGTGATGGTCGCCAAGCTGATGCCATTCGTCATTCTCTGCGGTGTCTTCACCTTTCTCTACAAGTTGGTGCCCCACACCCGGGTCCCGCTGACGTCGGCGCTGGCCGGCGGAATGACGGCCGGCATTCTATGGGATCTGGCAGGAATGGCGTTCGCCGCGTTCGTGGTCGGCTCGGCACGCTATGGGGCTGTGTATGCAAGCTTCGCGATCCTGATCCTGTTTCTCATCTGGCTGTATGTGACCTGGCTCATCGTGCTGGCCGGGGCCCAGGTGGCCTACTTCCATCAGCATCCGTCCGCCTATCTGACCCGGGTCCGCTGGAGGCGGGGCACACATGTTTTCAGAGAATGGCTGGCGCTCACCGCGCTGTATCACATTACCAGGCGCCACCTTGATGGCCAGAGTCCCTATCGACCGGATGACCTCTCTACGCTGCTGCAGGTGCCCCTTTCAAGCCTGGAGGGACTTCTCGACGAGCTTGTCCTACAGGGGTTTCTGTGTCGGACCGCCCAGCCCGAGGGAGTGACCCTGGTCCGGTCGCCGGAGAGCGTCTCTCTGGTCGAGATTCTCGACGTCATCAGCAATCAGGACCGGATCGCGCCATGGCCCAACAGCGAGACGGATCGCGTGGGAAACGTGCTGAGGCGTCGAGACCGGGCCGTGCATGTTGCGCTGGGCGGGCTTACTTTGCGCTCTCTGGCCGCCGAGAACGATGCACCCGCGCCTGACGCGGACGTGCGGACTCCACAGTTCGAAGAACGCACTCCCTGACTTCAATTCCTGTCAGTCATCCCGGATCACTAAGGGTTCTGCATCGAACTGGGACGCCAGTCGCTCGGCCAGCGCCTCAGCCTGTTGCTCTGAGGTGAATTGCCCGACTTGCACCCGGTAGTACCGCCCTGACGACAGCTCGACCGCCACGATTCGTACGTCAGAATACTTTCCTTTGAGCCTTCGCGCCAACGCCTGTGCATTAGCCTGCTCGACAAATGAGGCGACTTGGACCCTGAGATACCCCAACGCGCCGGCGTCCCCGCGATATCCAATGACCCGAAGTTCAACCTGATCGGTCCCCGGCCCGGCCATCGCCAGGGCTTCCGCCGCCGCCAACGACAGATCAATGATGCGGCCCTTGACGAAGGGGCCGCGATCGTTAATGCGCACCGTGACCCGATGGTCATTGGTGAGTGATCGCACCTGCGCCACGGAGCCAAACGGAAGAGTCCGATGGGCCGCCGTTAGTTGATGACTGTTGTACACTTCGCCATTGGCGGTCTTGTGCCCATGAAATCCCGGACCGTACCAGGAAGCATAGCCGCGCTGGACGTACCCGACGGGATAGCCGGCAGGATAGACTGTATTTTTCTGCGGACGACCTGCACAGCTGTTCACCCCCCACGCAATCAGTAGAAGCAGGAGCAGGAGGAAAGCGGGAAGTGCGCGTAATCCAAAAGGGGAATTCATTCTTGTGCCGAAAAGAGGAGTTTTCATACAGTCTCAAGCCATTGAAAATAAAAAAGATCCAACCGATCAGGGTAAAAACCCTGAATTAGATTCCCTTCAGTTTACCATGCTCTTCCCAAGGCATTGCAACTGTTAGGCACCATAACTTATTCAAAGTCTGGACTTTTTCAGACATGGTATTCCCTTTGCTCAATCCAGGGGACGAAAGGAAATGGTGGAGCAAGGAGGTCAGACCATGAAAGCGTTAATCATAACCCTGGGTAGCCTGCTGTTGGTTGTGGGAATGGTCATCACGCCCAGCCAGGCGGGCCCAGCCAGCTCGGGGGAAATGATGTTGGCTCTGGCGATGGGGGGAACCGTCGAGAAGGTCGATCCGGCCGGTTCGAGTATCGTCATCCGGACCGATTTGGGAGAAAAAGAGTACCTCCTCGTCATGAATGTGTCGGAATTGGCGGGACTGTCCCCAGGGGACCGCGTCAGATGCGAAGTCTATGCGGATGGGAGAGTCACAAAGATTGTCAAAACTTCCCCTCTCCCCCAAGAGTCGCCCGCGCCTGAACCGAAAGGCTGAGCGATGAATGACGCACCGCTGCATAAAGTATGGGCTCTCTATCCCGGCCAGGATGAGCCGGTGTGGTGCGACACGCTTGACGAAGCCATCACCTACATGAGCGCTGAGAACATCGGACGAGGCCTGCCTCCCTTCACTAACCTGCAGATCATCAAGATCACAAAGGGCACCGACGAAGATGACCCTCCCTATCTGATATGAATCAGGAGGTGACACTATGAAGGTGAGCAAGTGGACGATTGGGGTCTTCGTGGTGCTGTCCTACCTGACCATCGCGATGGTGGGCATGACGCTTTCAGACTTGGGGGTTTTAGTCGGTCAGGCCGGTCATGTTTCCACCGGCGATCGGGCCGCTGCCAAGGTCTCGCCCCCGGTATTCATGCCCCAGACCTTCAGTGGCACAATCGAAGGGATTGATCCGGCTGGTTTGCGCGTCTTCATCCAGACTGAAATGGGGATGAAGTCCCTCCCGGTCTCGAACGCAGAAGTCATTCAAAGACTCACCCTCGGCGACCAAGTCATTGTCGAGTGGAACAAGCGTGGCTACGTCCTGACGATCGTCAAGAATAACTTCACCCCCCAGACCCGCGCTCAAACCGAGGAGATCAAGCCGCCTGCAAGAACCCGCTCGTTTGATTGACGTCCTTAAGCTCTGCCAAAACCTTCCTGCCTGGCCCCCAGTGACCGTTGCTGTAGGCGCACGTGCGTGGATGCGATATAATGAATACCCCAGGGATCGGCCAGGAGGAGAGACCATGAGCAGACCCCAAGCGACCATCGGCTCCTTCTTGCTGGAACGTCTGTACCAGCTGGGTTTGCATCACATCTTCGGCATCCCCGGGGACTATGTGCTCGCCCTGTACAAGCTGATCGAGGCGTCCCCGATCAAGCACGTGGGCACGACGCGCGAGGATTGCGCGGGCTTTGCGGCCGACGCCTACGCGCGGATCCACGGCATCGGGGGGACCTGCGTCACCTACTGCGTCGGGGGGCTCAATCTCGTCAATGCCATCGCCTGCGCCTATGCGGAGCGGTCACCGGTCGTGGTGCTCTCCGGATCGCCGGGCCTGGCGGAGCGCACACGTACTCCGCTGATGCACCACATGGTCCGCGAATTTTCCACCCAGCAGGAGGTCTTCGAAAAAATCACCGTCGCCGCCGTCGTCCTGGACGATCCGCTCACGGCCCAACGCGAGATCGACCGGGCGCTGGCCGCGCTCATGCGGTACAAACGTCCCATCTACCTGGAAATCCCCCGCGATCTCGTCCATGCGCCTATCGAAATTGCGTCGCCGTCGCCGATGGCGACGGAGGAGAAGAGCGATTCGGCCGCGCTGGCCGAGGCTATCGCGGAAGTGCGGGAGATGCTCGCGACGGCGACCCGGCCTGTTATCCTGACCGGCGCGGAAGTGCATCGTTTCGGTCTGCAGGACGACCTGGCGAAGCTGGTCGAGCGCATGAATGTCCCGGTCGCTTCAACCCTGTTGGGGAAATCAGTCATCCGGGAGGACCACCCACTCTATGTCGGCGTCTACGGCGGTCTCATCGGGCGCGATGAGGTCCAGCGATTCGTGAACGACGCGGACTGCCTGCTGATGATCGGTTCCATCCTGACCGACATCGAGGATGTCGGCGCCCACTCGACGTTATTCCAGCAGGGACGCACAGTCCACGCGACGGCCGACGCCGTCACGATCAAGCACCACCGTTATGAGAGCGTCCTGTTCGCGGATTTCGTGCGCGCGTTGGTGGCCGCACCGATGCCCTCGTTCGCCGCGCGGACAATGCCGGTCCGTGAGGGTATCTCGCCGAAACCTCCCGCTCCCGCGGCGCCCGTTACCTTGAGCGGCCTCTTCGGCCACCTCGACGGATTGCTGACCGAGAAATCGCTCATCATCGCCGACGTCGGCGAATCGCTGTTCGCGGGTGCCGATCTGCGCGTGCACCGGAGCGCCGAGTTCCTGTCGCCGGCCTATTACACGTCCATGGGCTTCGCCGTGCCGGCGGCGGTGGGGGTGGGGTTTGCCGATCCCGCGCTGCGCTCGATCGTGCTGGTGGGAGACGGCGCGTTTCAGATGACCGGAACGGAGCTGTCCACCTGCGCCCGGTACGGCATCGCGCCTGTGGTGGTGATCCTGAACAACCGGGGATATTCCACCGAGCGGGAGATCCTGGACGGGTCGTTCAATGACCTCTATGAATGGCAGTACGAGAAGGTCTGTGACCTGCTGGGCAGCGGAGTGGGGCACCGGGTGGCCACACACGGCGAGCTGGTCTCGGCGCTCGGTGCGGCCTTGGCCGACACGGGCCGGATGCACGTGTTGAACGTCCTACTGGACCCTGCCGATCGCTCTCCGGGGATGAAACGGATCGCAGGCCGCCTCGCCAAGCGCCTCGCGGATCGGCAATAAGTTAGTGCAGCAACAAAGGCGAGCGAAAAGTTGTTTAGGAGGCTTTGGCGGCTGGCGCGGCGGCGGCTTTCGGAACCGGAATCACGCTTACCCGGCGGCGGTCCTTCGGGCCTTCGAACCGGACGATCCCGGTGATCTTGGCGTAGAGGGTGTCGTCCTTCCCCTGGCCGACGTTAAATCCCGGATGGAACTTGGTGCCGCGCTGGCGGACGATGATGCTCCCGCCCGGCACGGCTTCACCGGCGTAGCACTTCACGCCGAGATACTGGGGATTGCTGTCCCGCCCATTCCGGCACGCGCCCTGTCCCTTTTTATGCGCCATGACTAGCCCTCGACGATTCCGGTGATCTTGAGTTTGGTGAACGACTGCCGGTGCCCGTTCGTCCGCCGATAGTTCTTGCGGCGCATCTTCTTGAACACGATGATCTTGGAATGCCGGTCCTGGGCCAGGATTTCCCCCGTGACCTTCGCCTTGGCGACGGTGGGCGTCCCGATTTTGGTCCCCTCCTCGCCGGAAATCAGCAGAACCTTGTCCAGCGTGACGGTGGCCCCCACGGCCCCTTCCAGCTTTTCCACTTCCAGGATGTCGCCTTGCTCGGCCCGATACTGTTTTCCGCCTGTCTCGATCACTGCGTACATGACTCTGTGCTCCGCGTGAATTGGTGATGCAGGAGAGGTCTTTCTAGCATGGTGGATTGTTACAAGTCAAGGGACGGAGGAGCGTTTGACTTGATCCGGACCCGCTGCTATCATGCCTTTTGTTCAATCCGATCGACGTGAGGAGGGATCGCGGTGTTGCAGGAATCCGAGAAAATCTGGTTGGACGGCAAGCTCGTGCCCTGGAAAGAGGCGCAAGTCCACGTCCTCACGCACAGCCTCCATTATGGCCTGTCCGCCTTCGAGGGCATCCGGTGCTACAAAGGTGCGCGGGGCTCGGCCATCTTCCGTCTGACCGAGCACGTGGACCGGCTGTTCGCCTCGGCCCACATCGGGCTGATCAAGATTCCGTTCGGCAAGAAGGAAATCGTGGACGCGATCTGCGAAACTGTCCGTGTCAACAAGCTCGACGAATGCTACATCCGGCCCATCGTCTTCATCGGCCATGGTGACATGGGGCTTTACGTACCGGACAACCCGATTCGCGTGGCGATCGCCGCCTGGCGCTGGGGCGCCTATCTGGGCGAAGATGGGTTGAAAAACGGTATCCGGGCAAAGGTGTCGTCCTTCGCCCGGCACCATGTGAACGTGAGCATGACACGTGCGAAGATCGGGGGCCACTATGTCAACTCCATCCTGGCCAAGCGCGAGGTGAAAGACAGCGGCTATGACGAGGCCATCATGCTCGACCCCGACGGGTATGTCTCCGAAGGGACGGGCGAGAACATTTTCCTGGTGCGCAACGGCATCGTGAAGACCACGCCGCTGACCTCCATTCTAGAGGGCATCACCCGCAACTCGATCATGCAGCTCGCCCGCGAGCGGGGATTGACGGTCGTGGAGGAGCGGTTCACCCGCGACGAGCTCTACATCGCTGACGAAGTGTTCATGACCGGCACGGCCGCCGAGCTGACGCCGATCCGAGAAGTGGATAACCGCATGGTCGGCACCGGCAAGCCGGGCCCCATCACCCGGAATTTACAAGCCGCCTTCTTCGACATCGTGCAGGGACGCGACGCCAAGCATGCCTCCTGGCTCTCGCCCTTGTAAGGCCCTCAGGCCCTCCATCTAGGGTCTTATCTGTCAATGCTATCAACCCCTTGAGGTGTCAGAGAATCTAACAGGACTTTAGTCGGGGGACAGTAAAGTTAAATTCGATAGAGGTACTGTGCTAAGTACAGTCAGAATAAAGCGAATTGCGTTGCCAAGCCTTACGCACCTGTTGCGAGCCTCATCCCTGCCTCTTTTATAACTGACAGCAAAGCTGACACTCCCAGAGGCTTTCCGGCAATCCTGCCTCCTTTCCACTGCTTTATCAAGACATGACAAATTGGCATTTTTTGTGCATAAGATACCGGTAACCCTGTAGATACTTGGAGGTAAAAAAATGGGCAAGGCACTGCTAGCAATTCTGGTAGCCGCGGCATGGGCGGTAATAGTGGCAACGGCGGCTGAGGCTGTGGAGACACCTATACCACAAAGCGCCTTGGTACCCTCGACGACCTACTATACGGATAGCATCGGAGGCGGAATTGGCTCGGTGTTGGTCATGACCGGCGGCGGTGCCACTGCCAATGTGGGACTAGCCTCGGGGCGCAATGACGACGGCTTCAGCGGGCCGATCAATTTGGGGTTCACCCTGAATTTCTTTGGCACTAACTATACGCAGTTTTTTGCAAACAACAATGGGAACATTAGCTTTGGTGCCGGTATTTCGCAGTTTACGCCGAGCGGCCCAACCGGGGCATCTCAACCGATCATCTCCCCTTTCTTTGCTGACGTAGACACAACAAACGCGGCCAGCGGAGTGATGATGTTGAGGAATGACATTCCTAATGAGATCATCGTGACCTGGGATCAGGTGGGCTACTACAACTCTCATGCCGATAAACTGAACAGTTTTCAATTGGTGCTTCGCGGGCCGGGCTTTACTATTCCGGCCGGAGAAGGCGCCATTGGGTTTTTCTACAAGACCATGCAGTGGGAAACGGGCGATGCCAGTGGTGGTACTGGAGGGTTCGGGGGTACCCCAGGTGCCGTCGGTTTCGGCGATGGGTTGGGTAATGGGGAAGTGCTTGTAGGATCCATCAAACCCAATATCTCCGGGGTTGTGAACAATCACCACATCTGGTTTGACATCGTCGGAGGTACCCCCACACCTATAGGAACCGTTCCTGAACCAGCGAGCCTAGCGCTGTTTGGTATCGGCTTGGCGGGACTGGCTGTGGCACGTTGGTGCAAGCGCGCGCGCTGATCCTACCGTTTATGAAAAGCATGGGCTCGCTGTGACGAACGTTGAGCTTCAGTCGCGCTACTTCGGTTTGAGGGATTGATCGTACGTTCTGATTGTGTCGAGTACTTCGTCGTTCAATTTTGGGCGGAGGGTCACCGCCTGATTGAAGTCCGCGAGCGCCGCGTCCCGGTTTTTCATTCCCAAGTAAGTTTTTCCGCGCGCCAAGTAAAAATCTGCGTCTTTGGGGTCTAACTTGATTGCCTGAGAGAAGTCATCCAGCGCTCCTTGATAGTCCTTCTCACTCAGCCGATTGATGCCGCGATTGTAAAACGGAACAGCTCGGGGAGGGTTTAATTTGATCGCTTGCGTGTAATCCTCGACCGCGCCTTGAGAGTCGCCCGCCTGCCATCTCAGCACACCGCGGTTGTTGTAGACCACGGGCTCGTTGGGATTGATCTTGAGGGTCTGCGTGAGATCGTCCAACGCGCCTTTGACGTCATCCAGTTCCCACTTGGCCATGCCGCGTTCGTAGAACGCGTCGACGAACTTCGGGTTGATCGCGAGTGCTTTGGTGAAGTCCTCGATCGCGCCTTGCTGGTCGCCCAGGTTTTTCTTCGCCAGGCCGCGTTCGTAGAACGTGTCGACGAGCTTTGGGTTGAGCGCAAGCGCTTGGGTGAGGCTCTCGATCGCCCCTTCATAATCACCCGTTGTCCGCTTCTTGACGCCGCGGGCCTCGTAGGTCTCGGCGAGCTTCGGACTAATGGCGCGCGCCTTTGCCACATCGTCCTGGGCGCCCTTGGCGTCACCCAGTTTCTCTTTGGCCAGGCTGCGGTCGTAATAGGCCTCCGCCAAGTTGGGATTGATCGCGAGCGCCTGGGTGAAATCGTCGACCGCTCCATGGAGATCGCCCAGGCTGCGCTTCTTCAGGCCGTGCGTGTACGCGACCTCCGCCAGGTTGGGGTTGATCGCGAGCGCCTGGGTGAAATCGTCCTGTGCGTTCTTGGCGTCGCCGAGCTTTTTCTTGGCCAGGCCGCGATGGTAGTAAGCTTCCGCGAGCTTCGGGCTGATCTCCAACGCGCGCGTGAAGTCGTCCATCGCGCCTTTGTAGTTCCCCATCGCCGTTTTTGTCAGGCCGCGCTCATATAGCGCGTCGGCTTGTTTAGGGTTTGCCGTGAGGGTCTGGTTCAGGTCTTCGAGGGCTCCTGGAAAGTCCCCTAGTTTTCGCTTGGTGAGGCCGCGATGGTGGTAGGCTTCCGGAAGCTTCGGGCTGATCTCCAACGCGCGTGTGAAGTCGTCAATCGCGCCTTTGGGGTTTCCCGATTTTCCCTTCGACAGGCCGCGGTGGTAATAGGCCTCCGAGTCGTTCGGAGCGATTTTCAGGACCTTCGTGAAGTCCTCGATGGCGCCCTTGTGGTCACCGGATTTTGCCTTCCGGATGGCGTGATCGAACAGGTCCAACGCCTCCGGGTCCAGGGCCATCGTTGCTGAAGCGCTGGCCAGGAACGCCGCCGTCAGCATGATGATGAACACCTTCCCTGTCGCGGACTGCTTCATACGTCGGCCCGAGGCTGGCGGTCGCGCTAGGGTTTGGTTGGAGCTGGTGTGGTGGGAGTGGTGGAGTTGGAGTCGTGGGTGCCGTGTCCGTCTGTTGCCGGCTGGGACGGAGGCTGGGCCGCCGGAGCGCCCGGAGCCGTTGGCACAGTCGGGGCACCTTGCGTAGCTGGAGCGGCCGGCGCGGTCTGTGTGGGGACGGGCTTGTCCAGTCCAAGCGGAGAGGAATAGTTCCTTTGCTTGGACAGGATCGCCAGGGAAAGCGACGTGACCATGAAGATCGCCGCGCTGATGGCGGTGAGCTTGCTCAAGAGCGTGCTGGCGCCGCGCGCGCCGAAAACGGTCTGACTGGACCCGCCGAAAGCGGCTCCGATCTCGGCACCCTTCCCTGATTGGAGGAGGATCACGCCGATCATGATGAAGGCGACGAGGACATGCAGAACGATCAAGGCCGTATACATAATGTGCGCTCCTACGTGGCTGAGCCAGCGATAGAAAGCATCTTAGCAAACTGAAGTGGATCGAGACAAGCCCCGCCGACGAGCGCGCCGTTGATCTCACGGCGTGAGAGCAATTCGCCGATGTTGTCGGGTGTCACGCTGCCGCCGTAGAGAATCATGAGGCGGTCTCCGGCGTCCTGTCCCCATAGCGCCGTGACCCTCGCTCGGATGTGTCGATGGGCGTCGTGCGCTTGCTGCGCCGTCGCCGGACGGCCGGACCCGATCGCCCAGACCGGTTCGTAGGCGATGACGACGTCGCCCGCCTGATCCTTCTCGATGCCGGCCAGCGCCGCCGTCAGTTGGGCCGACAGCACCTGATCGGTCTGGCTGCTCGTGCGCTGGTCCCAAGTCTCGCCGATGCACAGGACGGGGCGCAAGCCATGGCGGAGCGCGGCCGCCATCTTCTTGTTGACCGTCGCATCGGTCTCGCCGAAATCCCGGCGGCGCTCCGAATGGCCGATGATCACGTACCGGCAGCCGAGATCCTTCAGCATCAGGGGCGACACCTCGCCAGTGAAGGCGCCAAGCTCCTCCCAGTGCATGTCTTGTCCCGCCATTAATACGGGATGGTTTTGGGTAAGCCCATGCGCTGTGAGTGCTGAGGCAACGGCTTGGAGAGCCGTGAACGGAGGAGCCAGGACGATCGTTACGTGGGCGGGAGGAGATTTCGGTAAGAGGCCGGTCAGCTGCTTCACGAAGTCCCGCGCCTCGGGGACCGTCTTGTGCATCTTCCAATTCCCGACGATCAGCCGTTGGCGTGGGGCCATAGGATCCCTGTGAAAAATTATGTCTGCTTGTGGGGAAGGGCGGCGATTCCCGGCAGGACCTTGCCTTCCAGCAGTTCCAGGGCGGCGCCGCCGCCGGTGGAGATGAAGGACATACTTTCCGAGACGCCCGCCCGGTGCACGGCCAGCGCGGTGTCCGCGCCGCCGACGATGGTCAGTGCATAGGCGTCGGCGACCGCGTGGGCGACCGCCATCGTGCCGCGCGAGAAGGCGTCCTTTTCGAAGATGCCCATCGGGCCGTTCCAGAGGATCGTCTTGGCATTGCCGAGCGCTTCGGTGAACAGCTTGACCGACGCCGGGCCGATGTCCAGTCCGTACCAGCCTTTTGGGATTTCTTGGGAGGTCACGATCTTGGACTCGCTGCTGTCGTCCCGCGAGGCCGCGACAACGCAGTCCACCGGCAGGTAGAACCGGACGCCACGACGCCGGGCATGCTCGTAAATTTCCTTGGCGAACTTGAGCATATCGTTCTCGACGAGCGAGTTGCCGACTTCTAAGCCCAGGGCTTTCATGTAGGTGAAGGCCATCCCGCCGCCGATGATGACCTTGTCCACCTTCTTGCCGAGGTTCTCGATGACGCCGATCTTGCCGGAGACTTTGGCTCCGCCCAGGATCGCCACGAAGGGCCGCATGGGGTTGGCCACGGCCCCTTCGAGGTATTCGACTTCCTTCCGCATGAGGAAGCCGGCTCCGGCCATCGGCAGGAACTTCGTGATACCCACGATGGAGGCGTGGTTTCGGTGCGCGGCCCCGAAGGCGTCGTTGACGTACACGTCGGCCAGCGAGGCCAGGGCCTTGGCGAACCGTTCGTCGTTCTCCTCCTCGCCGGCGTGAAAGCGGAGATTTTCGAGCAGAAGGACGTCGCCGGGCTTCATCTTGCTCACCAGCATCTCGGCCTGCGCCCCGACACAATCTTCCGCAAAGCCGACTTCCTTCCCGAGCAGTCGCTGGAGGCGGCGCGCGACCGGTGCCAGGCTCATACGCGGATCCACCTTGCCTTGGGGCCGGTCCAGGTGGGAACACAGGATCACACGGGCGCCTTCGTCCACCGCGTAATTGATGGTGGGGAGGGTGCCGCGGATGCGGGTATCGTCCGTGATGTGACCGCTCTCATCCAGCGGTACGTTGAAGTCCGCGCGAATGATGACGCGCTTTCCCTGGAGGGGCAGGTCTTCGATGGTGACTTTGTTCAGATGCATGGGCGGCGGCGGAGGCGATCAGTCGCGTGAGGCTATGTATTTCACGAGATCCCGGACCCGGCACGAATAGCCCCACTCGTTGTCGTACCAGGCGATGACCTTGACCATGCGCTTATCCAGCCCCGTAGTCAGCGGTGCGTCCACGATGGCCGAGTGGGGGTTCCCGTTCATGTCCACGGACACCACTGGGTCTTCGGAATACTGGAGGATGCCCTGGAGCGGGCCCTGCGCGGCGGTCCGGAAGGCCGCGTTGACATCGGCCGGCGTGGCGTCGCTCTCAAGCTCGACCGTGAGATCGATCATGGACACGTTCGGCGTCGGCACCCGGATGGCCAAGCCATCCAGCTTACCCTTGAGCTGCGGAAGCACCAGATGCAGGGCCTGGGCCGCGCCGGTGGTCGTGGGGATCATGGAGATGGCTGCCGCGCGCGCCCGGCGCAGGTCCTTGTGCGGGAGGTCCAGGAGTTGTTGATCGTTCGTATAGGAGTGGACCGTCGTCATCAAACCGTGCTTGATGCCGAAGCGCTCCAATAGAATTTTGGCTACCGGGGCCAGGCAGTTCGTCGTGCAGGAGGCGTTGGAGACAACGCGATGGACCTTGGGGTCATAGGTTTTTTCGTTGACCCCGAGGACGAGCGTGGCGTCGGCGTCCTTTGAGGGCGCCGAGATGATGACTCGCTTGGCGCCTGCCGCGAGGTGGCGGCCGGCATCATCCCGGTTCGTAAACCGACCGGTGGATTCGATCACGTAGTCCACGCCGAGATCCCGCCAGGGGAGGTCCTTCGGGTCTTTCTGGACCAGAATCTTGATGGGCCGGCTGTCGACCACCAGATGATCGTCCTTGGCTTCGACCGGTACGTCCAGCATGCCGTGGACGGAATCGTACTTGAGCAGATAGGCGAGGGTCTTGGCGTCGGTCAGGTCGTTGATCGCGACGAATTCGAGTGTCGAATCGCCCAGTGAGGCGCGTAGTACGTTGCGCCCGATGCGCCCAAACCCGTTGATGCCGATGCGAATGGCCATGTCAGTCGAATCTTAGGCGATAAGGTTCCGAAGAGTCAACCGCTGCTTACGTGCCCATCTCCCACGAGGCGAGGTACTTGACCTGCTCTTTGGTGAGGCGGTCGATGTTCACACCCATGCCGGCGAGTTTGAGCCGGGCGATCTCCTTGTCGATCGCCGCCGGCACCGGATAGACCTGGTTCTTAAGCGAGCGGCCGTGCTTGACCAGGTATTCGGCTGAGAGCGCCTGGTTGGCAAAGCTCATATCCATGACGCTGGAGGGATGGCCCTCGGCCAGGGCCAGGTTGACGAGCCGGCCCTCGCCTAAGAGATTGATCCGTCGGCCGTTCGGGAGCGTGAACTGCTCCACGCCGTCGCGGACCATCTTGCGCCGGCGGGCGAGTTTCTCCAGTGCCGGGATGTCGATTTCGACGTTGAAGTGGCCGGAATTGCACACGATGGCGCCGTCCTTCATGGCGGCGAAATGCTCTTTGCGGATCACTCGGATATTGCCGGTGACAGTGATGAAGAAGTCGCCCATCCGCGCGGCCTCGTCCATCGGCAGGGCGCGATAGCCGTCCATCACGGCTTCCAGGCCCTTCAGCGGGTCGATTTCGGTGATGATGACGTCCGCGCCCATGCCTTTTGCCCGTGACGCGATGCCGCGCCCGCACCAGCCGTAGCCGGCGACGACCACGACCGAACCGGCCACGAGACGGTTGGTGGCGCGGATGATGCCGTCCAACGTGCTCTGTCCCGTGCCGTAACGGTTGTCGAACATGTGCTTGGTGTCGGCGTCGTTGACGGAGATGACGGGGAACTTGAGGACGCCCTTCTTCGCCATGCTCCGGAGCCGGATGACCCCGGTCGTCGTCTCTTCGGTTCCTCCGAGGATGCGGGTGGTCTTCTTCTCGCTGTGCAGCGTGGAGACAAGATCGCACCCGTCGTCCATGGTGATGGTCGGGTTGTGGCCCAGCGCCGCGTGGAGGTGCTGGTAATACGTCTTCTTGTCCTCGCCCTTGATGGCAAATACCGGGATGTGATCGTGGGCCACCAGAGAGGCGGCCGTGTCATCCTGCGTGCTGAGCGGATTCGAAGCGCACAGCCGGGTGTCGGCGCCCCCGGCCTGCAAAGTCTGCATGAGATTCGCCGTCTCAGTCGTCACGTGGAGACAGGCGGCGATGCGCACGCCGCGCAACGGCCGTTCTTTCGCGAACCGTTTCCGGACGAGGCGCAGCACCGGCATGGATTCCTCGGCCCACTCAATCCGCATGCGACCCTGGTTCGCCAGGCTCAGGTCTTTCACGTCGTAATCCATCGCGCTCCTTTATTCAGTAAAAGGGGAAACAGAGAAAGGGGAGGTTACTTGCCCGCATCCCTTCTCAGGGTTTTTGCCAGGTCGGTCTTCTCCCAGGTGAACTCCGGCTCGTTCCGCCCGAAGTGCCCGTAGGCCGCCGTCTTCTTGTAGATCGGCCGCAGGAGCTTGAGCTGGTCGATGATTCCGCGCGGGGTCATGTGGAAGTGCTTGCGGACGAGCTTATCTAGGAGGTCCACGGAAACTCTTTCGGTGTTTTTGGTGTCGACCAGAATGGAGACCGGCTCGGGTATGCCGATCGCGTAGGCCAACTGGATCTCGCACTTGTCGGACAGCCCTGCGGCGACGATGTTCTTCGCGATGTAGCGGGCCATATAGGACGCCGAACGGTCCACTTTACTCGGATCCTTGCCGGAAAAGGCCCCGCCGCCATGGCTGCCGACCCCGCCGTAGGTGTCGACGATGATCTTGCGGCCTGTCAAGCCCGTGTCGCCCATGGGGCCGCCGGTCACGAACCGGCCGGTGGGGTTGATGTGGTATTTAACGGTGAGGGGGTCGAAGATGTCCTTCGGCATGACAGGCTTGATGACGTGCTCGATGATGTCCCGTTCGATCTTCTTGCTGGTGACGTCCGGACTGTGCTGGGACGAAACCACCACCGTATCGATCCGCACCGGCTTGCCGTCGCGGTATTCGACGGTGACTTGGGATTTGCCGTCCGGACGGACCCAAGGCAGGATGCTCTTTTTCCGGACTTCCGCCAGGCGCCTGGTCAGGCGGTGGGCCAGGACGATGGGCATGGGCATCAATTCGGGCGTCTCGTTCGTGGCGTACCCGAACATCAGACCCTGGTCGCCCGCCCCTCCCGAGTCCACGCCCATGGCGATGTCGCAGGACTGCTGGTGGATCGAGGTGAGGACCGAGCAGGTGTGGAAATCGAACCCCCAGGTGGCGTCCGTATAACCGATCTCCCGGATCGTCTCGCGGATGATGTCGGGAATCTCGACATAGGCCTTGGTGGAAATCTCGCCGGCGACGAATGCGATGCCGGTGGTCAGGATCGTCTCGCATGCGACCCGGCAGCGCTTGTCTTGGGCCATGATCGCGTCCAGGATGCCGTCGGAAATCTGATCCGCGATCTTGTCGGGATGGCCTTCAGTGACCGATTCGGAGGTGAACAGGAAGTTATGTCGGCTCATTGGTCGTGGTCCCTCTATTAATGGAGCGGGAGAGTCTGATGATCACGTTCATGGACGGATCAAGGCCCTCAGAGTAGCGAGGGAAGTCCTCGGTTGTCAAGGGGAAATTCCGTATTCATGAGCGATCAGGTCCCGCTGACGCTGCTTGACAGTGCGCGCGCCCGCCCTGTACGATTGGATGATTTTAATGCGGTCGTCACCCACGCGCTAACACATACTCAATGGATGCCATCACCAAACAGACCGAAGCGGCGAAGCCATTCAGTTTCAAAGAGTTCGGCGACGCCCTGACTGAATTCTTCAGCTCGCTGAAGCTGGCCATCTTCCTGATGATCACCCTTGCCATCCTGGCGACGGTGGGGACGGTGATCCAGCAGGGCGAGCGGCCCGAAGTGTATATCAAGGAATACGGCGAGAGCGCCTACTGGTGGTTCGTCAAGCTCGGGTTCGTCGACATCTATCACACCTGGTATTTCTCGACCATCCTCATCCTGCTCTGCATCAATTCCCTGACCTGTTTCCATCAACGCTTTCCCGCGATCTGGCGTTCGATCCGGCAGGACAAGGTCAACGTCACGGCCCCGTTCATCCAGAATCTCAAGCGGTCTGCCACGGTCGATCTGGTGGCCGACCGCGGCCAGGTCACCGAGAGTCTCGGAATGGCCTTCGCCGAACGAGGCTATCGTGTGTTGGTGAACAAGGGCGAGACCGAGACGACTCTCTATGCGACGAAGGGAATCATGGGGCGGGTCGCTGCGCATGTTGCCCACCTCAGCGTGACGATCATCGTGGCGGGCGGGCTCCTCGGCAACGTCTGGGGCTTTCGTGATTTCGGCGTCTGCCTGGAAGGGGAGACCTATCACATCCCGCAAGGCAATTTCGATCTTCATGTGGACAAATTCTGGATCGACTATTACGACAACGGCGCGGTCAAGTCCTATAACAGCACCCTGACGGTGATCGAGAACGGCGAGAGTAAATTGACCAAGACGATCACCGTGAACGATCCGCTGGTGTACAAGGGGATTTGGTTCTATCAGTCCAGCTACGGGGATTCCTGGGACCGCGTGGAGAAGGCGCGGGTCGTGGTGCGGGAGAAGGCTACGGACAAAGTGGTCGGTGAGGCCATTCTGGACTGGAAGAAAGAAGCCGTCCTCAAGGATCTGGGACTCAAGCTGCAGTTGACGGACTTCGTGGCCGATTTCGGGTTTGATGCCAAGGGCCGTCGCGTCTATTCGAAGACAGTTGAGCATGAGAACCCTGCTATCAAGCTGGCCATCACGGAGCAGGAGCACCAGCTCCCGCCCCCGTGGATTTTCTACAACTATCCGGACCTGTTCGACATCCAGGGATCCAAGTACAAATTCGAGCTGACCGGCTATCTGACAAAGAAGTTCACCGGTCTGCAGATCGCCAAAGATCCCGGCGTACTCATCGTCTGGGGCGGCTCCACGCTGCTGGTCGTGGGGGTGACACTGTCGGCGCTCATCTATCACCGCCGGGTGTGGGCGAAGGTGGTCTCCGAGCCGCGCGGGGTGACGGTGTATCTGGGAGGCACGGCCTACAAAGGACAGATTGATTTCGACCGCGAGTTCGAGCGATTCGCCGAGCGCCTGAAAGCGCAAGGGAAGCCGACTGTATAATAAGGTAGGGGGGAAGCTATGTTTCGTTCGCTGTTTCTCTTTGATGTGACGTTCTGGCTCTATCTGGCGGCCGTCTGCCTGTATTTCGGCTATCTCATGGCCTCTCGCGCAATTTTACAGTTGGCTCCGGCCGGGCACTCGACGGTATCGGACGACAACGGCTGGGCGCAACCGCTCGGGCAACTGGCGACCTGGGTGACCTTCTTCGGTCTGGTGGTCAATGGCCTAGCTCTCGGCGCCCGCGCCTATGAACGGATGCAGATCTCTGGCACGTTCGCGCCCTGGTCCAATCAGTTCGAGGCGATGGCGTATGTCTCCTTTGCGATCATCGCGGGCTACCTGTTGCTCGAACTGAAGTACGGCATCAAGGCCATCGGGGCCTTCGTCGTGTCCATCGGGTTCATCGCGATGGGAGCGGCATCCTTGTTGCCCTACCGCTATCAAACCGCCGAGCCGCTCGTGCCTGCGTTGAACAGCTACTGGATCTACATCCACGTCTCGATCACGCTCACCAGCTATGCGGCCTTCGCGATGGCCGGCGGTTTGGGGGTGATGTATCTGCTGAAGGAGCGGGCGGAGCGGCGGGGCATGGCGACCACGTCGGTCTACGCCACGTTCCCGAGCCTCGAGAAGATTGACGAGTTGGGCTACAAGGCGGTCATGGTCGGCTTTCCGCTCTTGGCCTTCGGCACGATCCTGGGCGCGATGTGGGCGAACTATGCGTGGGGCGGATACTGGTCGTGGGATCCGAAGGAGACCTGGGCGCTGATCGTGTGGCTCATCTATGGGGCCTACATCCATGCCAGAATGAATCGCGGCTGGGAGGGCCATCGCGCGGCGATCTACCAGATTTTCGGCTTGCTGATGGTGGTCTTCTGTTTCTGGGGCGTCAACTTCCTGCTGTCGGGGCTCCACGCCTATGCCTGAGCAGGATGCTGAAAATGGCCCCCAACTTTGTTCTCATCACCCATTGCACGAAGCGAGGCAATGGGTACCCGTCGAACCCCTCAACGTACTCTCATGTACGCCTCGGGGTTCTCACTTCCTGCGGCCTCGTTGGATGACCATTTTGAGCATCCTGTATGAGTGAGGATTTTCATCCTATGATTGAAAAGTCCATCGCCAATCCCGCTCCGCAGGTGAAGTCGGTCTCGCCGGCGCGTCGCCAACTCCTCGTGGCGCTGGTCGGGGTGGCCATCCTTGCGCTGGCGTTCGGCGTCGTCTGGCTCCAAAGCTCGAAATACGAGCCGCTCGTCGTTGGCATGCCCGCGCCGGACTTCAGTCTGCCGGATCTCCAAGGGAACAAGCAGCGGCTGTCGGATTATCGCGGCAAGGTCGTCTTTCTGAACTTCTGGGCCACCTGGTGTAAGCCCTGCAAGGAAGAGATGCCCTCGATGCAGGTGCTCTGGGAGAACCTCAAGAAGGAAGACTTCGTCATGCTGGCCGTCAGCATGGACCGGGTCACAACGACGAAAGACATCCCGCCGTTCGTCGAGAATCTGAAATTGACGTTCCCGATCTTCACGGACTCCTGGGGCCAGACCGACAAGCGGTATAAGCTGATGGGCGTGCCGGAGACGTACATCATTGATCAGAACGGCGTGCTCCGGGAGAAGGTTATCGGGCCCCGTGACTGGACGAGGCCCGAAAGCATCGGGACCATTGTTCAACTGCTGCAGAAGCAGCGCAAGTCTGTTCAGGCCGACTAACTTGTGGCCGGCGCGTCGACACGCTTCCCTCCCTGTTGTTCTGCTGGGCGCCCTGTTGACCCTGGTCGCCTGTGACGGAGTGCAAGAGAGCGAGGCCACGGGAGATCCGGAGACGTTCGCCGTGCCCGTGCTCACGGAGGCGCCCCGCGTCGGCCACCTGGCGCCGGATTTCGTGCTCACCACGCTCGATGGCCGGGAGGTGCGGCTCTCCGATTATCGCGGCCATGTCGTCTTCCTGAACTTTTGGGCGACGTGGTGCGGGCCCTGCAAGATTGAAATGCCGGACATGGAGCGTCTCTACCGGGAGTATCGCCGTCAGGGGTTCGTGATTCTGGCGGTCTCCACGGACTCTGAAGGCGCGGCGGTGACGCGGCCGTACCGGGATTCCTTAGGATTGAGTTTCACGATCGCGCACGATCCTGAGGCGTTGGTGATGCGTCTGTACGGCGTGCGGTCGCTCCCCGAGACGTTTCTGGTCAACCGCGGGGGGGTGATCACGCACCGGCTGTTTGGTTCGCGTGATTGGCAGGACCCCGAGGCTCGAGAGGGCATCCGCAGCCTGTTGAAGATCCGCTGACATGTTTCCCCAAGCCCCCGACATTTCCCTCTTCATCGCCTTTGCCGCGGGACTGCTGTCCTTCGTGTCCCCCTGCGTCCTGCCGCTGGTCCCGTCGTACGTGACCTATATCACCGGGCTCACGCTGGAGGAGCTGACCAGCGAGACGGAGCGGGCGCGGGTCCGCGGCGTCATCATCATCAACTCGCTGCTCTTCATCGCGGGTTTCTCCGCCGTGTTCATCGCGTTCGGCGCCTCGGCCAGCCTGGTCGGACAGTTGCTCATGACCTACCAGGAGTTTATCCGCAAGTTGGGCGGCGTGCTGATCGTGGTGTTTGGTCTCTACGTGATGGGCGTGCTGAAGATCAAGTTTCTCATGAGCGAGATGCGGGTTCACCTCCAGCGCCGGCCGGCCGGCTACGTCGGATCGGTTCTCGTCGGCGTGGCCTTTGCCGCGGGATGGACGCCGTGCGTCGGCCCGATCCTCGGGACGATCCTCCTCTACGCCGGCACCGTTGATTCTGTCCTGACGGGCGTGAAGCTCCTGGCCAGCTATTCGCTCGGTATCGCCCTGCCGCTCTTCATCACGGCGCTGGCCGTGGACTCCTTCCTCAATTACTTCAAGAAGCTCCGCAGGTACATGTACGGCATCTCCGTCGCTAGCGGCGTCTTCCTCGTGCTGGTCGGCGTGATGATCTACACCAATTCGCTGACTCTCCTTACGAGCCTGCTCGAACGACACCACATCGGCTGGTACATCGGACAGTAATAAAAAAATGCATGATGTGATCGTCGTGGGCATGGGTCCGGGCGGCGCGACGGCCGCCACCCAGTTGGCGCGCGCCGGACTGTCGGTCCTCGGACTGGAGTGGAAGACGATGCCTCGCTACAAGGTCTGCGGGGGCGCGCTGTCGGCCCGCACCGACCAGCTTTTGGAACCGGATTATCACGTCGTCGTCGAAGACACCATCTTCCGCGTGCGTTTCCAGTTCGCCGGCGCCGAGGTCTTCGAGATCACCTCTCCCGATCCGATCGCATACATGGTCATGCGCGACAGATTTGATGCCTACCTCGTTCAGAAGGCGCGGGAGGCCGGGGCACTGGTCCGCGAAAACGAGCGAGTGGTCAACGTGCGGGAGTGTGCGGAGTGGGTCGAGGTGGAAACGCAGCAGGGACGATATCAGGCAAAGGTCCTCGTGGGTGCGGATGGCGCCAACAGCCTGGTCGCGCGGACGCTGTTTCCATGCCGGCGGGGGCCTGTGTTGGGTGCCCTGGAAGGAGAGGTTCTCTTAAATGGGATTTCGTCCCGTCTGGGTATGGGGGCCATTGTGCTCGACCTCGGAGCGGTCACAGGCGGCTATGCTTGGGTTTTCCCGAAAGAAGGACGGCTCTCGGTCGGTCTTGCCGGACTTCAGGGAAGGCGCCATAACCCGAGATCGACATACCAAGGATTTGTGAAGACGGAGTCCACACTCGATGGGCTTGCAGTCCCGGACGGCCTCGGCCATCCAATTCCGCTCTATCATAACAAGGTCACGGAGCAGCTCCCGCTGACGACTTCCCGGTCGCTGCTCGTCGGCGATTCAGCTCATTTGGTGGATCCGGTATTGGGGGAGGGGATTTACTATGCCATTGTAAGCGGGCGAATGGCGGCAGGAGCGATCACGGACCACCTGAAAGGACTGACGGCGGACCTGCAGGCCTATGATGTCCGGGTGGCCAGCGAACTCTATCCCGAGTTCCGGGTGGCCGCCCGCATGGCGTGGACCCTCTACACCTTCCCGCAAGTGGCGCACCGCACGCTTCGCAGGAGACCCGAGCTGCTCCACCTCTATGCCGACGTGCTGAAAGGGAGCGAAACCTACCAAAGCTTCTACGCCAAGTCCAGAGCGAAAGCCAAAGACTCCTTCATGCAGCTGGCCAAGAACGCCGGCCTGTCAGCCTTCAAGAGCTGACACGATTCCTATCTTCACGCGCGGGCGCGCTCGGCCTCTCGCTCGAAGCCAGGAAGGATCGCCTTGAAGAAGGCGTTTTGGATCAGGTGCACGACGGTCTGCCAGGTGCTCGTTTGGGGGTTCGCGACCTCGCCCGAGAGCTCCATCTTGGTCGCCACTTCCTGCCGGGGCTCGTTTTCGAGGAGCGACGCGATGCCGCCCACCACGCCTTCATACAGCTTATGAGTAAAACTTTTGTCTTTATCCTGAGTGGGGTCGTAAACCTTGAGGTCCTTGAAAAGTGGTTTCACGTATCCCTGTATTTCGCCGTTCTTCACGCTGAGTTCCGAATAGAGCGAGAAGAGGCCGGCGGTCACATCAAAATCCGCGTAGGCCCGCAGCAGATTGTTCATCGCGCGCATCTGGGCTTTTTCGATCTTCACATTGATGTCGAAGTCCGGGGACTTGCTCGCGGGCCGGAAGGTGCCACTGAACAGTGTTTTCCCGCTGCCCATGAATGCGCCCTTCAGCGTGATGAGGCCGAGGCCTTCCAAATTATTACTGATGTTGTTGAGGCGCAGCTCCGCCTTGGACAGAAAAGCCCGGTAGGGGGGCTTGGCGGTCTCATTGACGAAGCCAAATTCGCTGTTCTTGATCACGGCATGCTCGATCGTGATCCGTGTCTCGGCCTTATTGTGAAGTTCCTTGGCGGTGGCCGCCGTTGCCTTCGCTACGCGTGCTTCTCTGTCGAGAGTGGCAGGAGAATGCACGTAATCGATCCGCGCGTTATCGATCGTCAGATTCTTGAGTTTCGCCTCAGTTTCGCCCTCGGTGGTGGATTCCACATGCCCGTCGGCGGAAAGGATGCCCCCGCGGAGCTGAACATTGTA
>DASYQR010000133.1:0-5890 GCA_036005325.1 Nitrospirales bacterium
GTGGTTCGGATTGATGACCTCCTCGGGGTCCACCTTCGGATACTTCGGCCGGTAATCCGGCATGGGGATGATAAAGACATTGGGAATCTGCGCGGCGATTTCCAGCACGGCAGTGGCTTTTTCAACGGCGTGCTCGTTCCATGCCCAGAGGATCATGGGGCCGGGGAAGATCGTGGCGTTCGGCTTGGTGAGCATCTGCCGGGCGGTTTCTTCGATGGCGATGTCTTCCGGCACGTGATGCCCGTAAGCGATGCCGACTCCCGAGGAAGGCAATCCCACACCGAGTTGGGCAGCGGACGGCGGCATGAACCCCGCCGGCCCAGGCACAATGATGCGATCTTTCTCAGCAGGGAGGGTTTGCAGCAACATCTCTTCCCGCCCTTACGCTACTTCAACCGGAGCGGCAATGGCCTGGGTGCCCCCCTTGTCGAGGTAGGTGATGCGATCGGTGATGGCTGCCTTGGGCAGTTGGTCGATCATCGTCATTGTGATCGCATGGTGTTTGGCCATATTGTCGCAGACCCACACGCATTGCGCACAGCCCTTGCAGCGGTCCACCGCCACGTACGCCGAGCCATACTTGAGCCCCTTGTCCTTGCCCAAATTGTCGCTATAGAGAATCGTGTTGGCCTCCGGGCAATACTGCGTGCACAGCTTACAACTCGTCGCGGCGCAGATGTCGACATTGATATCGGCAACAAGATACATGCGGGTCTCCCCTTCTTCTTAGTCTCAGCGTGAAGCCTGAGCGGCGGCAAGGTCGTCGGCTTTCTTGGCCGACGCTCTTTCTTCAACGCCCCAGCCGTGCTCTTCGGCGTAGTCCCATCCGGCCTTGATGACGGCTATATTCTTGTCGATCAGTTCTTGTTTCTGTTTGAACTTTCTCTCCACGACACTATCTAGCGCCGCGGTCCCGCCGGACACGACGAAGCCTTTCCCCAGGAACCGATCCTTCACGGCTTCTCCCAGCGCCTCGAGCGTGGTCAACCGGGTGATGGCGCCGATGGCGCCCATCAGCGCCATGTTGGTCGCCAGGTCCAGGCCTGCAACTTTGAGCGAGAGTTGCGTCGCAGGAATGTAGTAGAGCTTGGCGTTCCGCTCCTTGAGCTCATTCGTCTCCAGCGTGGGCAGTTTCATCGGCCCATCGTGGTTGATCAACAGGACGCCGTTCTGTTTGAGCCCGAAATAGAAGGGCATCGTGTATGACTTGCCGTGCGTGATCACCTGGGGGTGGAAGATGATGCAGATGTGGGGAAAGGTGATCTCGCCGATCTCGTAGATCGGCTCGTCCGAGACCCGCACGTAGCTCTCGACCGGCGCCATTCTCTTTTCCGACCCGTAGAACGGAACGATCGAGCTCTCCCCGCCGGCTCTGATGACCGCGGTGCTCAGAATATGCGAGCCGGTCACAACCCCCTGGCCGCCGACCCCCGCCATCCGAATGTTAAAGCGCTTTGCCATGTCTGTCCCTCCCTCTTCCTCGACAGGGAACCGTTCAGTCTACGCCTTCGGAAGGGCCGCCGCCGCTACCGGCTTCGGCAGATATTCCTTGAACCCGTATCGCATGGCCAGGTACTCCTTGGCTTCGTCGGTAATATGCTCGGAGAAGGCGTACCGGTCGTTCTCAACGCTCTTGGCGTCTTCCATCACCTTGTCGGTCGGGATGGAATATTCGATGTTGCAGGACGTGTAGGCTTGGATGTAGGTCGGTCCGATCTCGCGGGCGATCAGGACGGCCTTTTTGATCACGCTCTCGACGCGCCGCGGGTTGTTCGGAACGACCGTGGCCACGTATGCGCAGCCTGCCAGTTTGGCCATCCCGACCATGTCCATCTTTTCAAATTTCTTCCCCAGCGGGGCCATCTTGAGCACCTGCCCCTTGTTGGTCATGCCGCTTTCCTGGCCGCCCGTGTTGCCATACACCTCGTTATCCAGCATGATCGTCGTGAACCGCTCCTTCCGGAACCAGGAATGGAGGGTCATGCTGAACCCGATGTCGGCCATGCCGCCGTCGCCGGCCATGACGACCACGTCCTTCGGCTTATCGCCGAACCGCAGCTTGAGTCCCCGCGCCAACCCGCTGGCCACAGCGTTCTGATCGCCGTAATTGCCGTAGACGAAGGGAATGGCCGCCTGGGAGATCGCCAGCCGCCCGCACCCCGCGGTTCCCACGGTGATGGTATCCTCCGGATTGGGGAATGAGATCATGGCCAGCCGGATGAACAAGGTCATCGCGCAGCCCGCGCACATAGGATGCTCTTCCAGGATTTCTTTGAACGAGCCCATCTGCGACACAGTCGTCTTCTTGCCGAAGGGACCGTGCTCCACCATATCGCGATATTCCTTGGGCATGAACTTATCAAACCCAGGGGAAAACTTGACATAATCAAGACTCATGTGGCCATCCTCCTTCGCTCAGTAACCGTCCACCGAGTGATCGGGAAAATCTCTTTTCCTTACAAGGAATTAAGTTGGTGTTCCGCCTGCAAAATAACGAATTCAGCTTATCAAACAGCCGCAATTCTTGTCAACGTGAAAAATGCCGTGACCCGTCCCATTCAGCATCACTTCCAGCATCGCTTCCGCATTCGTTGAGAGTATGACAACCACCGCATCAATGCAACCCAGAAGAAGACCTACTTGATCCCTTGCGAAGGCCTCATCTTGCCCCAGCTGATAGGCCTTTGGCCCTATCTTGCACAAGCAGTTGAAATTATGTGCGAAATTTATCGGTCGGGCCATACGTGAGACCAATTTAGAGAAAACCCCTGGTTTTACTTGCTCTCTTGTAGTCCGGTTCAATATAATTTTATCCGTTTTCGGATTCAGTGATATACCTTAATCGAAGGAAATGATTCGATGCCGAGCATGCCGAAAACCGTCACGACCGACTTGGTGGACGCCATCAAGGAGACGGTTGCTGCGCTGACCGCCGACGCGCTGACCGACTACAAGTTTTGCCGCTACGCGGACCTTCGGGTCGAAGTGACCGAGGAAAAGCAGGCCGGCGCGGAAAACGGCACGCCCAAATACTCCAGCGAAGACTGCATGCTCGCCTTCGGGATCCGCGTGCTCGCCGGAGACGGGGCCGTCTCGCCGGGGTATTTCGGCCAGACTCTTGGCAGAGCCGATCTGCCCCAACTCGACAAAATGCTGGCAGCCGGCATGAAGCATGCCTACGAGCGCGCGGTCGCCAACTCCCGGCAGAAAGCCCACGCGCGAAGCAAGTTCAAGGACCTCGGCGAATCCTTGTACGATACCCGTCTGGCTCCGATTGACGCGCATCGCGATACCGTCAAGGCGGAGTATGCCGTCGACCCCCGCCTGGTCAAGGTCGACGACATGGTCCGGTATGTCACCGACGTGTCCCGCGCGGCACAGGACGTCGACGAACAACTGAAATACAATGCCGTCGGCGTCACCACATCGGTGACGCGCGAGCTCTTCACAAGTTCCGAAGGCGCCTGCCTCGACCAATCCTTCGCGCTGACCAGCGGGACGGCCTACATGGTCGCCGTCGGAGAAACGGGCGACCAGGAACTGTCCGATACCATCGGACACCAGCGGGGGTGGGAAGTTGTCACCGAAGGCGTGCTTGAAGAGTACATCCGCAACCTCGATTTTTTCACCTTCTCCACCAATCTGGCACGCGACGCCGTCAAGCTGGCCAATTCTCCGCCGCTCCGGAGTTCGGACAAGGAAGTTGTGGTGGTCACCGACCCGCACTTCAATGCGCTCGTCGCGCATGAGATCATCGGGCACCCCACCGAACTGGATCGGGCGCTGAAGATGGAGACCGCGTACGCCGGTCGAAGCTGGCTCCTGCGCTCTCTGCACGACACGCTCATCGGCAAGCGAATCGCGTCCCCGCTCGTGACCGCCTACTCGGACCCGTCGCTGCCGGGCTTCGGCCACTATAAGTACGATCACGAAGGGACGCCCGGCAGGAAAGTCATGCATATCGAGAAAGGCGTCTTCAAGGGTTTCATGAACAACCGTCAGACGGCGGCCATCCTCGGAGCGGCCCCCAACGGCTCCTGCATGGCCACCCAGGGCGATCTCGTCCCTCTCGTTCGGATGTCCACGACCGTCTTCGGCGCCGGCACGCATGTGCCCGAAGACATCATCCGCCATGTCGAGAAGGGCTATTACGTAGTGGGGCACCGTATCCCCTCCATCGCAGAGTCGCGGGAAAACTTTCGCATCTCCGCCCAGAAAGTGTATGAGATCCGCAACGGGCAGGTCGGACAACTGTACCGGGGCGGAGGCATTATGGCCGACACCAAGGATTTTCTGATGAAGGTGGACGCCGTGGGCCGGGACTTTCGCCTCTACCCCATCCCGAATTGCGGAAAAGGCCAGCCCATGCAGAGCCGGCGGCTGGGCAATGGGGGACCGACGATACGGAGCCGCGCGCGCCTCACCGGGCTGGCATAGAAACAGCGCCATGATCAACCTGTCCACGCTGAAGCACACCGCCGAAGAGGGCCTTCGCTACCTCCGGCGTCAAAAAGATATCCAGGAGGCGGAAGTGTTCGTCGCCGACAACACGAGCCTGACCGCCCGTCTGAATTACACGTCTCACATTCCGTGCAACGGTGTCGAGGAACCGAAGTCCACGGAGTCGTACGGGGTCGGCGTGCGGGCGGTCTTCCAGGATTCGCATTCCCTGCGCATCGGCATGGGAAGCGAATCCGGTGGCCTTTCGCTCAACGGGGTGAAGGCCGCCCTGGAGAAGGCCCGCCGGGCCGCCGTCTCTGACCCTGAGTTCACGACCCTGCCGCGTCCTTCCCCCGAACGCCGGACCTTGACCAGATACCACGACGCGAGCGCCATGAACCTCAAGGACGCGGACCTGGTGCAGGCCGGGTGGCGGATCCTGACCCGAGCGATGGATGAATTCACGACAGCCTCTCGACGGAGAACGTTGACCAAGAGCAGCACCAAGCTGCGGGACCTCGGCCTCATCATCGGCGGCGATGTCACGTTTCTCTCGGAACGGATGGCGATCGGGTCCACGCACCTCCCCAAGATCCAGACCGATGAATCCACCCTGATCGCCTCCTTCGTCACCGCCATGGTGGAACGGGAAGGCGCGAAGGGCACCGGCTATGCCTGCCAGACCCGCTTGAGCACGTTCCGGGGGGAAGCCGGCACCGACGCGGTGCGGAACGCCGTCTCGCAGGTGGGGGGGGTGCGGATCAAGGAAGGCCAATACGCGGTGGTCCTGGGCCCCCAGCCGGTTTCGGACCTCATGAACCATCTCATCCTGCCGAGTCTGACGGTCGGCAGCTTCTACGATTGCAGCTCGGCTTTTCACGGACACCTGGACCGGCAAGTCGCGCACGAGACCGTGACGATCTATGACCACGGCGCGCTCCCCGGCCACATGGGCAGCAAGGGGATCACCTGCGAGGGCCTCCCGACCGGTCGGACCGATCTAATCAGAACCGGCAGGCTCGTCGGACTCCTCTCGAGTTTTTACGAGACGGAGCGGATTCTGCATGATCCTTCCGGCAAGGAAAAACTGGGCGTCCCCCCCGAGGACTACCCCGAGGCGCTGGTTCCACGTAACGGGTTCCGTTATTCGGGGGGCGGGGGGCGCGGCTTCGACACCGCCCCGTCCGTCTCGGCCACCAATGTGTTTATTGAAAGCACCGAGAAAAAAACCCGCGAGGATCTCTTGCGCCACGTGCGGAACGGTGTGTATATCGGTCGGATCTGGTACACTTATCCTATTAACGGACTGCGGGCCGGCGATTTCACCGCCACGGTCGTCGGCGATTCCTATGTGATCAAAGACGGCAAACTGGCAACGCCCATAAAGGCCAATACCATTCGCATCAACGACAACATTCACAATGTCCTGCGGAACATCATGGGCATCACC
>DASYQR010000134.1:0-9584 GCA_036005325.1 Nitrospirales bacterium
GCCCTGCTCCTGATCGCGGCTGCGGCGCTGCTGGCCGTGCCGCTGGCGACTGACACCAGAAGCGATCAACCGCCGCCCGCGGGATCCTTCGTGGAGACATCCGAGCCGCTGCCGAACGGCCTCACGCGCCTGCCGGCGCCGACCAGACCGTTCCTCAGCAGCTATCGGCTCCCCGACACCATGACGTTCGCCGGCACACCTGTGCCGCTCCAACTGTGGCAGGTACGGGAGCGGATCGAGTACGAGTTCTACCGGTTTCTCGAAGACGAGGGCGACAGCATCATCCTCGCCAAGCGCACCGGCCGATGCTTTCCGCCGGCCGAGCGACAGTTGGCCGAGGCGGGGCTGCCAGACGACTTGAAATATATTCTGTTGGTGGAGAGCAAATGCATTTCCGCGGCCTACTCGCGAGCCAAAGCGTCCGGACCATGGCAGTTCATCCCCAGCACAGGCCGGCACTTCTCGTTGACCAACAATGCCTGGAGAGATGACCGCCGCAACCTGGAGCTCTCGACCGAGGCCGCCGTCAGGTACCTCAAAAGGCTGCACGAGATCTTCGGCGACTGGTACCTGGCCATGGCGGCGTACAATGCGGGTGAGGCCAAGATTCAGAAGGCCATGCGCGATCAGAAGGTCAAAGACTACTGGAAACTGCACTACGTCACAGAGACCTTGCGTTACGTGCCACGCATCATCGCCACCAAAGAGATCTTTTCCCAGCCTGATCGGTATCTGGGTCTGGCCAAGGCCGATCTCTATCCTCCGCTGGACACCGAAGTCGTGGCGGTCACCGTAAAGGAAAGTCAGCGGCATCTGGCAACCGTGGCGGCGGAGTACGGGACCTACTTTCTCGAACTCAAGCTGCTCAATCCTGAAATCCGCAAGGACTACCTGCCGCGCGGAACCCATCAGATCAAGATCCCTCGTCGCAATGGGGACTGCCCGACGGCTTGCATCAAGGCGGACGTGCCGCGCTGATTCTCCCTAGCCTGCCCATCCGAGCGGACGTACGCGGAATGCTTCAGGCCGCGCTGAAGGCCGCCGATCCCGCGCTGGCACTCCGACAAACGCTTTCCCTCAAAAGTCATCGCCTTCTCGTGGCGGATCATGTGTATGACCTACGTCGCATTCGGCGCGTGATGGTCGTGGGCGCCGGTAAGGCCGTGGTCCCCATGGTACGGACGGTTGCCGGGGTGCTGCGCGGACGGCTGGAATCCGCTTTTGTGGTGACGCCATCAGGTACAACCGTTGGCGTCGAGTCCAAGATTGAGATTGCGGAAGCGGGCCATCCGGTTCCCGATCGGCGTGGCCTGCAGGCGGCCGAACGGATTTTGAAAATCGCATCGTCGCTGGAAGCGGATGATCTCCTACTTGTGCTGCTCTCCGGCGGCGCCTCCAGCCTCCTGCCCTTGCCGGACGAGGGACTGTCACTGGCGGACAAGCAACGGACCACACAGCTGCTTCTGCGCTCGGGTGCAACGATCGCCGAAATCAATGCGGTCCGCAAGCACCTCTCCGCGATCAAGGGCGGGCGGCTTGCGGCCGCGACCCGCGCGCAGGTCCTGACTCTTCTCCTGTCCGATGTCCGCGGAGACGATCTCGGGGTGATCGGGTCCGGCCCCACGGCGCCGGACCGGACCACTTTTCTGGACGCGGTGCGGATCGTCCGGCGGTACGGACTTTGGGAGAAGCTGCCGACGCCGGTACGCGTTCATCTGGTCGAAGGGCTGGCCAGGTGGCGGCCGGAGACGCCCAAGTCGCGGAGCCCGATCTTCCGGCGCGTGCAGCATGTGGTCGTCGGCAACAATCGTCTCGCCTGTGAGGCGGCGGCGGAAGCCGCCCGTCTGGCCGGCTACGAAACGATCCTCGTCGAAGAATATGCCACCGGAGAGGCCGAAAGGCTCGGGCGATGGCTGGGCGAATTGGGAAAGAATCTCGCCGGCCGGAAAACCCTTCCCGGTCCTGTGTGTGTGGTTGCGGGCGGCGAGTTGACCGTCACGGTGCGCGGAGCAGGACAGGGTGGGCGGGCGCAGGAGTTTGCGCTCGCGGCTGCGTTGGCGATCCAAGGTGTTTCTGGTGTATGGGTAGTGGGAGTGGGCACCGATGGACGAGACGGCCCGACCGATGCCGCCGGCGCCGTGGTGGATGGAAACACGGTGGCGCGTGGCATGAGCAAGCGGGTTGACGCTGCGAAATATTTAAAAAGGAACGACAGCTACACCTTCTTCAAGAAAATCGGCGGCCACATCAAGACCGGGCCCACCGGCACCAACGTGAACGACTTATACATTCTGCTGGTCCACTCTCGATGGAAATAGGTACCGGGATCTGGTAAGAATTAAATCACCGACGCAGGAGGTGGTCGAAAGTGTCAGAGACAGAGAACCCCAAAGAACAAAGTACAGGCGAGAAATGGGCCATGTGGCTGGTGGTCGGGATTCTGCTGTGGATCGGGTTCGTCAGCGTGGCCGTGCTCGTGATGCTGTCACGGGGGCATTAAGTAATCGATCCGTTCCACCCGCACCATCGGCATGATCATCCCTTGGCCGGGGTCCTCGTGGGCGAAGTCGTAGATGATGGCTTCGTCGGGGACGAGCCACCCGGTCATCGCCACAACGACTTGCACGCTCTCTCCTCGCGCCACCCTGGCCTGCAGTGATTCCCTGAGATCGGCCGGCGGCACCGCCATGAGTTCGGCGGGCAGACTCTCCGGCTTGAATCGGACCAGCCCCCATTTGGTAGGGATCACCTCCGGCCCGATCGCGACCAGAAAACCGGATTTGTCCGGGACGTACGTTGACAACACGCCTTCCCAGAGGAAGGTGATCCGTTGGGTAAGTACTTTCCGACCGGCGCGCAGTCGGTCCCGCTCCCGGTTCAGGGCAAACAGCGATTCATCGTGACGGTCGCCGTGCGCGCCATGGAGCGCGGCCCAATCGGGAGGCGACCCGTCTAACGCCTCCAAGAATTGTTCAATTGCGACAGGCTCATGCAGGAGGTGGGTGTCCGCCGGCAGCGCAGCCAGCAGACCGGCAAGACCCATGACGAGCAGCAACTGTTACAGCTTTCCTTCGCCCTTGAGGTATTTCCGAAAACGGTCCATCAGCTCGGCGCCGAGCGTCCCACCTTCGGGCTTTTTGGTGTTCGGGTCTTTGAAGTGCTGGCGGATTTCCTCCAGGCGTTTCTCGGCCTGCGGGTTGCCCTGGAGGCGCTTGGTCTTCTGGAGCGCCGTCTCGAAGGCGTCGAAGGTCAACTCGTTGTAGCCAAACGAGCGGATGCGCTTGACGGCCTTCATCATCGCTTCATTCCGAAAGATCGTGAGATGGTCGGAATCGATCTCTTTCAGGCCCAGCTTGCGCGCGCGGCGCTCGGCGGCCTTGCGGATGCCGCTGCGTACGAAGTCGGGCGACGTGAGTAGGCGCTTCCACGCCTCGTCGCTCCATGTGACGGGCGACAGCGGGGCGTCCCAGATGGTGGTCAAGGCCGCTTCGTCGATGGCGGTGAAGCCCAGCTCGTGGGCCCGCTCTTCCGTGTCGCGCTTGACCATGTCCGCCACGAAGTCCATGGCGATGGCGGGCGATTGCGCGATTTTATGTTGGAGCCGTGCCTGGGCGCCCTCGGTCCATGGGAGAGGAGGCATCTCCTGTTGGAGTTTCTCGTCGCCCAGCGCTTCCACCTTCTGGAAGAGCTCGACGTTGACCTCCATGTGGCCGCGCTCGCGGGCCACGTCCTCGGCGATCTGCTGGATCATGTGTCGCATGAACTCGGGCACGGTCTCGAGCCGCGCTTTGGCTTCGGCCGTCCAGGGAATGCGGCCGGCGGCCATCGCTCCCGCGGCCTCCTGCAGGCCGGCCTCGCCCCCCATGCGTCCCATCATCTGGCTCTTGAATTGGGTGAGAAGATCCTCGGTGATCTCGCGGTATCCCAACTCGCGAGCCTTTTTCTCGGCCAGCCGCTTGACCATGCCGCGGAGAAAGGCGGGAGCCCGTTCCATTCGCTGGAGCGCGCCCTCAGTCCACAGGACTTCGGCTTCGCCGGGCGCGCGCTGGGCCTTGGTGTCGAATTCTGCCACGGCGATCCTATTTGTTGACGATTTCCTTGAGTTCCTTGCCGGCCTTGAAGAAAGGCACGCGCTTGGCGGGGACGGCGACCGTCGCGCCGGTCTTTGGATTGCGGCCTTCCTTCATGCGGCGGTTCCGCAGGCGAAAGCTCCCGAAGCCGCGGATTTCGATCTTATCGCCCTTGGCCAGCGCCGTCCGGATGCCGTTGAAGATCGTGTTGACCACGACTTCGGCCTGCCGTTTGGTCAGGGTGGGGACCTGCTCGGACAACTTCTCGATGAGCTGCGCTTTCGTCATGGGTGTGCCCCTTAAAACGCCAACATATACTTCAGGCTGATGCCGGTCGGCGTGAGCGGCGCAACAGCCTTTCCCCAGAAAGAATTGTCGAGGAGATCGCGCAACGAAAACCGTTTGCGGGTTTCGATCACGCGCGGCTCCCCCGCGATTCCCACCATGCGGGCGGCCAGCTTGATCGCGTCCTGCAGGTCACCCAGTTCGTCCACGAGCTTGGCCGCTTTGGCCTGCCGTCCGGTAAAGATGCGCCCGTCCGCCAGGTCACGGACCTGCTCGACCTTCATGGCGCGCCCTGCGGCGACGGCTTGGATGAATTGATCATGGACGTCGTCCAGCACACTTTGCAGGAGGGCGCGCTCCTCTGGGGACATGGCCCGGAAGGGCGACGCCAGGTCCTTGTGCTTCCCGCTCTTGATGACGACGCTCTGCACGCCCACTTTCTCCAGCAGGCCTTGCAGGTTCGCCAGTTCCATGATCACGCCGATGCTGCCAGTGAGCGTGCCCGGGTTGGCGACGATCTTGTCGGTCGCCGCGGCGATGTAATACCCGCCCGACGCGGCCAGGTTGCCCATCGAGGTGACGATCTTGACCTTGCCCTCAGCGCGCGCCTTCAGGACTTCGGCGTAAATCTCCTGGGAGGGCACCACGCCGCCACCGGGACTGTCGATGCGCAGCACAATGGCCTTGATGCTGGGGTTGTCCCGGAATTTTCGCAATTCCTCGATGGCCTCCCGCGAGTCGAGGATCACGCCTTCGATGCGCACCACCGCGACTTTCTCGCCGCCCAACAAGGAGCTGTCCAGCGTGAGCGAGGTCAGCAGTGAAAAGCCGACAGCGGCAGCGACCACGAGCCCAAGCAGGGCCAGGATGGTCCGGAATGTCCGCTTCTTCTCCACTCTGCCTGTTACTCCTCTTCCCCGCCCTCGCGCCGCTTGTTTTTGCGCGCGGCGCGGCCAAGGGACTGATCGCCCTTTTCCTGGGCGGTGTGGAAATCCTGCATCTGCTGGCGCTCACTGTCGCGATGGTGTTCACGCAGGCTCAACGCAATCTTCCGTTCATCGCGGTCGACTTTGATGATTTTGGCTTCAAGCTCCTCGCCCACCTTGAACCGGTCGTCCATCCTGGTGGCGGAGTCCAGGCCCGTCTCGCTCACATGAATGAGTCCTTCTACGTCGCCATCGAGTTCTACGAAGATCCCGAAGTCCGTCAGCTTCGTGACCTTGCCGCGCGTGGCATTGCCGACCTGGTGCTTCTCGGGAATCTCATGCTCCCATGGGTCGGGCGTGAGCTGTTTGTACCCGAGCGACAACCGTTCTTTCTCCTTGTCGATCTTGAGGACCACCACCTCCACTTTCTGGCCCTTCTTGAAGATTTCGGAGGGATGTTTCACGTGCTTGGTCCACGACATGTCCGAGATGTGAATCAGACCGTCCACGCCTTCGTCCAAACCGATGAACGCCCCGAAATCCGTCAGGCTCTTGACCTTGCCTTCGATCTTGGTCCCCACGGGGTATTTCGTCTCGACGAGGTCCCAGGGATTCGGCGCCACTTGCTTCATACCGAGGGAGATCTTGCGGGCGGCTTCATCCACGTTCAGCACCTGGGCTTCCACCTGGGCTCCGACCGACACAATCTTGGAAGGGTGGCGCACTTCATGCGACCAGGTCATCTCGGAGACGTGGACCAGTCCTTCCACGCCCGGTTCCAACTCGATGAAGGCCCCATAATCGGTCAGGCTCACGACGCGACCCTTGATACGGCTGCCGACCGCATGCTTCGCTGCGACGCCCATCCAGGGGTCCGCGCTCTTCTGCTTCAACCCCAGCGACACGCGTCCGGTTTCCCGGTCGTATTTGAGGATCATCACCTCGACCCGGTCGCCCACCATGAAGAGCTCGGACGGATGCCCGATGCGTCCCCACGACATGTCGGTGATGTGCAGGAGCCCATCGATGCCGCCGAGGTCCACGAAGGCGCCGTAATCCGTGATGTTCTTGATGGTGCCATTCACGAGCTGGCCTTCGGTGAGGTTCGACAGGGTCCGCTGCCGGCGCTGGTCGCGCGATTCCTCGAGCAGGAGCCGGCGGGATACGACCACATTGCCGCGACGTTGGTTGATTTTGATGATCTTCATCGGGAAGGTCTTGCCGATCAGCTGTTCGGGATCGCGGATCGGATGGAGATCAATCTGGGAGCCGGGCAGGAAGGCCTTGACGCCGATGTCCACCATCATCCCGCCTTTGATGCGACTGATGATCCGCCCTTCGACGATGGCCTCTTCTTTGAAGGTCTTCTCCAGATCTTCCCAGACTTTCATCTTGTCCGCTTTTTCTTTGGACAGGATGAGATTCCCCTCGCTGTCCTCGCGCTCCTCGATGTACACGGGGAGCCGGACGCCGGGGGCGAGGGCGGCCAACTCTTGCGGGGAGAACTCCTCGGCGGCGATGATGCCCTCGGATTTGTAACCAATGTCCACGACCACCTTGTCTTTCTTGACCGAGATGACCGTGCCTTCGATGACCGATCCTTCCTCGAAATTCTGGAAGGTCTCCTCGTACATCGAGGCCATGGCGGCCTTCTCCGGCGAGCCCAGTTTCATCTTCTCCAGTGTTTCCATTCGCTTTTTGGTTCCTCCCACGTTATGACCTGACACACAGGGTTAAAGGGTTAGTGGCCTGCGGACCGGCACGCGGTCGAGGGGGATGCGACCCCCCCCAATGCCGCGATGCGATCCATAATCTCCTGACTGATCCGCTGGTACAGTTCCTTCCTCTTGCTCTCACCGTCCATCTCCTTCACCAGCGCCGAAAAATCCATCGGTACTCCGTACGTCACCCGGATCGGCCGCAGCCGGATCCACTTGGCGTCCGGCGGGAGCACATCGTGCGTGCCGCCGAGGTACGCCGGAACCACGGGACAGCCCGTCGCGGCGACGATCATGCCCACTCCCGGCTTGCCGGGCTGGAGCCGCCCGTCCTCCGAGCGGCCTCCCTCCGGATAGATGACCACCGCGCCTCCGGCCTTAATGCGACGGATGGCCTCGTCGAATCCACCACGATCCACACGCTCGCGCCGGATCGGAATCCATCCCAGGTGCCGCATCAGCCACGCCGCCGGTCCGGCGAAGAGATCCAGGCGGCCCATGTACGACGCCTTCCGGAGCATCCCGCATCCCAGGATCGGAATGTCCAGATAGCTGGCATGGTTCGCGGCGATGAGCACCCCTCCGGTTCTCGGAATGTGGTGCTGGCCGGACACCGTCAAGCGAAACAACACCGTCGCCACCAGCCGGACCGTCACCCACACCACCGTATAGAGCAACATTCAACGTGCAGCGGCCGCTTTGCGCTCGATCGTGCGCAGCATGCGATCCACGACCTCTTCGATCGTGAGCCCGCTGGTGTCAATGGTCACCGCATCCGGAGCCGCCGTCAGCGGGGCACTTGCTCTGGTCCGATCGCGCCCGTCCCTGGCTTCCAGCTCCCGGCGCGTTTCCGTTAAGTCCGTCGTTCGTCCGGACGCCGCCAGCTCTTCGTGCCGCCGGCGCGCCCGTTCTGCCGGCGCAGCTTCCAGAAAGAACTTCACCGGTGCGTCGGGAAAGACGCGGGTGCCCATGTCCCGCCCTTCGGCGACAAGGCCCCGGATCCCCGATCGGCGCCCGCAGCTCTGCTGAACCGGCAACAACCACGCTCGAACCTCGGGCAGGGCGGCGACCTGCGAGGCCGCGCGGCTGACCTCCGGGGTTCGGAGCTCCTCCTTCAAGACGCGCCCATCGACTTCGACCGCCATTCCGCTCCCGCTTCCGACTTCGCATGATACGGTCAGCCGGGTCTCTCCGCACAACTGCCGCATCACATCCGGTGCCGTTGGATTGGCCCCGGCCTGCAAGGCCTTCCAGGCGACGGCTCGATAGAGGGCGCCGGAATCGAGATACGTGTAGCCCAGCCGGGCGGCGATCAGCTTGGCGACGGTGCTCTTGCCCACCCCGGACGGGCCGTCAATGGCGACGATCAGCGGCGGGGTTTTCTCTCCCCTCGTAGGGGGCTTCGCGTCCCGAGAAGCTGGTATTGTATTCACCCTTGCCCTGAGGGTGTCAATAACCCTCTCAAATTCTTCTCGAATCCGGGGAAGGACGTAGCCACACAGGCCATGTCCTCCACCCGCGTCTCGCCCTGCGTGACCAAGCCTGCAATCACCAGAGACATGGCCACGCGGTGGTCTCCGTGGCTCTGGCAGGTGGCCCCCTTCAGGGGATGGCCACCACGGATGCGCATCCCATCGGGACGCTCTTCGACCTCGGCACCCAGGCGGCGCAACTCCATGGCCATGGTCGCAATCCGATCGCTCTCCTTGACCCGTAATTCGCTCGCGCCGGCAATGATCGTGTCGCCTTGCGCGCAGGCGGCGGCGACGCACAGGATCGGGAACTCGTCGATCGTCTTGGGGATGCGCTCCGGGCCGATTGTGACTCCGCGCAACGGCGCAGCACGCACCCGAAGATCGGCCACCGGCTCGCCGGCCTGCGTGCGAAGATTCACGCGATCAATCCGGGCCCCCATCTCCTGCAACACCTCGAGGATGCCTGTCCTGGTGGGGTTGACCCCCACGCCCGTGATCGTCACGTCCGAGTCGGGCACCAGCGAAGCGCCCACGAGGAAGAAGGCGGCGGCCGAGAGGTCGCCGGCAACGGGAACGTCCTTGGCGGCGAACGTGCGCGGTCCGGTTACGCTCACCGTGAGGCCGTGCCTGGTCAGTGGGATGCCGAAGTACTCGAACAGCCGCTCCGTGTGGTCGCGCGAGAGGGCCCGCTCGATCACCGTCGTGGTGCCCTCGGCGAAGAGGCCGGCCAGCAGCACGGACGATTTCACCTGCGCGCTGATGATCGGGGACCGGTACTTGATGCCCCGCAAACGTGTGCCGCTGATCGCCAGAGGCGCGAGCTCTCCGCCGCGGCGTCCGGTAATGAGCGCCCCCATCTCGCGGAGTGGCGCGACCACCCGGCCCATGGGGCGACGACGGATCGATTCGTCACCGGTCAGCACGGAGAAGAAGTCCTGCCCGGCCAGCACGCCGGCGAGCAGGCGAATCCCCGTGCCGGAATTTCCGCAGTCCACGATCGATTCGGGTTCCCGCAACCCCCGGAGGCCTTTGCCCGTGACGCGCATGCGGTCGGGCGCGATCTCGATCGGGACGCCCATCGCTTGGAACGCCTGCGCGGTACGCAGGCAG
>DASYQR010000135.1:0-3296 GCA_036005325.1 Nitrospirales bacterium
GATCGGATCAAAGACGATGGCAGACTGCGGATTGATCGCGAGCACCGAACCCATGATGGCATCCAGATTCGACAGCACGGCATCGATAGCTGCATGGCAGGTCTTGTCGGTCTTTACGAGGTGGCCGTTCAAAACGTCCACGCGGGCATGACGCCCTTTCTCCTTTGCCCGGGATTCGCACGCATCCAAAATGAAAGCCTCCACCTGCTTTGATGCTTCGGAGCCAGGGCGCAACAGGGCGAGAATCTCTGAACAGACCTGGCTGGTTCCAACCTTGTCGAGTTTATCGAGAAGAATGGTGATCGGTCCGATGTGCTCGTCGGGCACCCCGAGTCCAGTAAGCAGCAGCGGCAGGAGCCGCTTGTCGCTAACGCGGAACCGGTACGTTCCAAGATTCAGCTCTTTGAGCACTCGCTCGGTCGCGGTGATGATTTCCACCTCGTAAGCAGGCGAAGCACCACCCACCACGTCGATGTCGCATTGATAGAACTCGCGGAATCGCCCTTTTTGCGGGCGGTCAGCGCGCCAGACCGGAGCGATGTGGTACCGGCGGAAGACCTTGGGAAGCTTGCCTTGATGGGTCGCGACGAAACGGGCGAGCGGCACGGTGAGGTCAAACCGGAGGCCATAGTCCGCCAGATCGCCTTCTGAGCCCGCCTTCTCGAGCTTTTCCCCTCGTTTCAGGATTTTGAACAGGAGTTTCTCGTTTTCCCCCCCGCCCTTGCCGAGCAGGACGGCGAGATCCTCCATGGCGGGGGTGTCGATCGGGAGGTAGCCGTAAAGCCGGTACACCCTTCCGATGGTCTCCATCAAGTGCTGGCGGAGCAGCGTGTCCTGGGGGAGCCAGTCGCGCATCCCGGTGGGTGGGCCGATCGACATCGCCGCGTATCCTAGCCGCTTCTCGAACAGCTATCAAGCAGGTACGTGGAAGGCTTCCTTGATGCCGGTGAGGACAAACTGGACCGCGATGGCCGCCAGGATGAGCCCCATGACGCGGGTCAAGATGCGCATGCCGCTTTCTTTTAAGAGGCGGGTGATCACGGTCGCGCTGCGCAACAAAATGAAGGCGATCAGGGCATTGAGGGCGATGGCGAGCAGCAGGAGACTGAATGTCGTGAGGACCTTCGGCGATTTCGTCGCCTGGCCGGTGAGCGCGATCACGTTGGAGATCGAGCCGGGGCCGCTCAGCAGGGGGATGGCCAGCGGAATGATGGCAACATCGTGGCGCTGCGCGCCTTCGGCGTCCTCCTCAGGAGTATGGCGCACCCGCGCCGGTTTGGCCTCCATCATGTCGAAGGCGATTTTCAGCAGGAGCAGCCCTGCTACGATGCGGAAGGCTTCGATCGTTACTCCGAAAAGCCTGAAGATCAGGTTGCCGCAGAGCGCGAAGAGCACCAGCACGCCGAAGACGACCAGGACGGCGCGGGTAACCATCGCCGCGCGTTCGGTTTCCGAATTATGCGGCGTGATGGTGAGGAAGATGGGGACGTTGCCGATCGGGTCGAGGGTTACAAAGATGGAGACGAACGCGGTGAGAAAGAAGGCAAACAGCGAATCCATCAGCGGCCCGCCGCCCTGGTTTTGCCGAGTGCGCTCCGAGGGTCTTCGGTCGAGAGCTTCGCGAGTTCCTTGTACAGCTCGAGCTCACGGGGACCGACCGATTTCGGGACGACGATGACGAGACGGATGTAGAGATCGCCCCGCGTGTTGTCACGTCGAAGCAGGCCCTTTCCACGCAGGCGCAGGCGTTGGCCTCCTTGGCTGCCGGCCGGAATGCGCATCGAGACGGGGCCTTCCAGCGTGGGAACCATCACTTCCGTTCCCAACACGGCCTCCCAGGGCAGCAGGGGCAGGTCCATTTGCAGATCATCGGGAGAGTCTTCGATCAGCGAGAAAACCGGATGCGGGCGAAGGCGGATCTTTAGGTATAGGTCTCCGGGGCGAGCCGCATGCCCGTCCGTCGCGCCCTGGCCTTTGAGGCGGATGCGCTCTCCGGCGCGCAGGCCCTTGGGCAGAGAGATGTCGAGCTCCTTGGGACGCAGATGTCCGGCGTGGTCGCGCGCTGTGAGCGTCACGCGCCTGGTTCCCCCTTGCGCAAGCTCCTCCAGTGACAGGACAAGTTCCGCCTCTAGGTCGGAGCCGCGATCCGGTCCGCGATAGACGTGCTCGTCCGTTCCCCACGGGGCACGACCACCGGAGAAGGGCCCTCCTCGGCCCCCGAACAGGGCTTCGAAGAAATCGCTGAATCCGCCGGCAGTGCCTTCGCTGCCCGTCCACGTCCATCCTTCGCTCGGTCCGCTGCCCGGCGGCGGCGTGAAGTCCATACCGTCTTTCCAGCGGGAACCAAGGCGGTTATACTTCTTGCGCTTGTCGGGATCGCCGAGGACTTCATAAGCCTCGTTTATCTCTTTGAATTTCTCTTCCGCCACTTTTTTCTTCGCCGCGGTCTGTTGCAAATCGGGATGATACTGGCGCGCCAATTTCCGGTAGGCGTCCTTGATCATCTTTTCAGTCGCATCGCGGGAGACCCCCAGGACTTCGTAGTAATCTTTAAACTTGACGCTCATGCGACCTAGACTAACCACAGAAACTGCATTTGTCTAGCGGTTGTCTGATCTGCGGCCCTCTGCTATAGTGCCGCTCCATGCTGGCGGTGATAACCGGCGCCTCCCGCGGCATCGGCGAGAGCTACGCGCGGCAGCTGGCGGGGCGGGGCTACGCGCTCCACCTGGTTGGCCGCGACGCCGAGCGGCTCGCGCAGGTCGCGCGCGCTATCCGGGCGACGCACGGCGTCGCCGTCGAAGAAAGCGTGATCGATCTGGCCCGGCCGGACGGAGCCGAGCGTCTGTATGCGGAAGTCCGCCGCCGCGCGCAGCCAGTGGACCTTCTGGTCAACAACGCGGGGTTCGGACTGTACGGGGAGTTCGCAGACATGCCGATGCCGCGCATTCAGGAGATGCTCCTGCTGCACCTGCTGACGGTCACCAAGCTGATCCGCCTGTTTCTGCCGGAGATGCGGGAGCAACGAAAGGGCGCCATCATTAATGTCGCGTCAGTCGCCGGGTTGATGCCGCTGCCGTACCTCGCGCTCTATGCCGCGACGAAAGCCTTCATGGTGAGCCTGGGAGACGGGATCGGCCGGGAAGCCAGGCACTATGGCGTGCTGGTTCAGACCTGTTGTCCAGGCCGGACCGACACCGACTTTCATGCGACGGCCGGCGGCAAAGCCTACGGCGCTCCCGGCGGCCAGCAGACCGCGGATGCAGTGGTGGCCGAATCGCTGGCCGGGCTCGATC
>DASYQR010000136.1:0-2995 GCA_036005325.1 Nitrospirales bacterium
GCCTCGTCGATGAGGATGCTGTCCACCTCGTCCACGATGGCGAAATTCTGCTCGCGTTGGACACAGTCCGCCAGGTCGCCCACCATGTTGTCGCGCAGGTAGTCGAACCCGAATTCGTTGTTGGTGCCGTAGGTGATGTCGGCGCGGTAGGCTTCCCGCCGTGTGCAAGGCCGGAGATATTGGAGGCGCTTGTCTTCCGCCTCATAGGTCGGGTCAAAGAAGAACGAGGCCTCATGCTGAATGACGCCGACGGACAATCCCAAGCCGTGGTAGAGGGGCCCCATCCACTGGGCATCGCGCTTGGCCAGGTAATCGTTGACGGTGACCAGGTGCGCGCCCTTGCCTTCGAGGGCGTTGAGGTAGAGGGCCAGCGTGGCGACCAGGGTTTTGCCTTCCCCGGTCTTCATCTCCGCGATCTTGCCCTCGTGCAGGATCATGCCGCCGATGAGCTGGACGTCGAAGTGGCGCATCGCCAGCTTGCGTTTCGACATCTCCCGGCACACCGCGAAGGCCTCGGGCAGGAGCATGTCCAGCGTGGCGCCGTCGGCCAGGCGTTTCTTGAAGTCCTCTGTCTTGGCGCTGAGTTCCTGGTCAGAGAGGTGCGTCACGGCCGGCTCTTTGGCACTGATCTCGGCGACCAGCGGGCGCATGCGCTTGAGCTCGCGCTCGTTCTTGCTCCCGAAGATTTTGTTGAGTAGGATGTCGATCATATCCCCTTGCCGTCCATAACCCCCCAAGTATACTGGAATGCCTCAAGCAAAGAAATAGCAATTCCACGTAGTTGACCGGCCGGGATAACTGGGGGAAAATGCGGCTATGCACGGCACGCGCGGCAATATTGGGATCTTTATCCTGACCCATCTCCTGGTCGCGATCCTGGTGGGTTTTCTTCTCTGGAGCGTCTTCCCGCCGACGTGGAAGGACTTCCTGAAAGGCGGACCCTGGGGGATCGTGGCCGCGCTCGTGGCCGGCGCCATCGTTTTGGTCTCGATCGTCCGGGGCGTGCTGCAGCGCCGGGAACACAAGAAGGCCCATGACCGGGTCGCCAAAGTGTTCAGGGAAGCGACCGATCCGGCTCTGCAGAAAAAGGCCGCCCTCTGGCTCGTCGATCATGACCGCAACTACTCCGAACGGTTAGCCGATGCAGGCCCGGGGTTGCTCGATGTCCTGTTGCGGATCATGAAGACGGATACGGAGAAGCTGGATCGGACCCGCGCGGCCAATGGATTAGGCGTGCTGGGCGATCCGCGGGCGATCGGGCCGTTGCTGGCGGCCACGAAAGACGAGTATGCCTTCGTGCGTGCCGAGGCGGCTCTGGCGCTGGGCAAGCTGAAGGCGACCGAGGCCGAGAAGCGGCTGCGTGAGATGGTCGAGGACGATTGGGATGCCAACGCGCGTGGCCGGGCCAAAGAGGCCCTGGAACGCATCGCCGGTTGACACGGCAAGAAAATCGCCGCAGTATTTGGTGGCATCGACATAAATGGAAAGCAAAGATCCCCAGAACCCGTCCGTCGAGAAAGCGGCGCAGGCCGCGCAGCGGCCCGCCGAACGGCCGGCGCCCGCCCCGTCCCCGGCTCCGACACCCCCGGTGGCTCCCGCGCCCCCTCCGCTGGTCCCCGAGTCGGACGCGCCGAAAATCGCCGCGTTCACTCACTTGCACGACTATCTGACCTACGCCCGCGACATCGGGGCCTCGGACCTGCACATCAACGTGGCGTCTCCCCCCCTCATCCGGAAGTACGGTCGACTCGTGCCGCTTCCGCGCCAGCCGTTCACCGCCGCAGAGACCGAAGCTCTCCTGTTTAAGATTCTGACCGACGAACAACGGAAGCGTATCCACGGCGACGCCGTGCTGGCACTCGACTTTCGCTACATCGTCCCAGGCCAGGGCGGGTACCGTAGCTGTATCGTCAAGCAGCGGGTGGGATGGGACGGTTCCTTCCGGGTGGTGCAGTCCCGCGTTCCGTCTTTCGAAGAGTTGGGCCTCCCCGAGCAGTTAATGCGCCTCACCGAATTCAATCAGGGGCTCGTCCTGGTCACGGGGCCGAACGGCTGCGGCAAGTCCACCACTCTGGCCGCCATGGTGGAGCTGGTGAATCAGCACCGCGACGAACACATCATCACGATTGAAGATCCGGTCGAGTTCAACTTCGTGCCGGCCAAATCTCAAATCAACCAGCGCGAGGTCGGCTCGCACACCAAGAGCTTCTCGCTGGCGCTGCGAGCCGCGCTGCGCGAAGACCCGGACGTGATCATGATCGGAGAACTGCGCGATCGTGAGACCGTGTCGCTGGCCATCACCGCGGCTGAGACCGGTCACCTGGTGTTCGGCACGATTCATACGACCTCGGCGGCGCGCACGATCGATCGGATCCTCGATGCGTTCCCGCCTGACGAGCAGTCCCAGGTGCGCAGCATGATATCGGAGTCCATCAGAGGGATTCTGTGCCAGCAACTCATCCCGCGCAAAGACGGCAGCGGACGTGCCCTGGCGATGGAAATCTTGCTGAATACGCCGGCGGTCAGCAACCTCATTCGTGAGCGCAAGCTGTTCCAGATCCCCTCGATCATTCAGACGTCGCGTCAGCAGGGGATGATGCTGCTCGACAACTCGTTGCTGGACCTCGTGAACAAAGGGGTCATCGATGGCAGCGAAGCGTACTATGCCGCCGACAAGAAGGAGCCGTTCCTGAAGTGGGCGCCACGCATAGACGGTATCGCGCTCCAGGCTTGAACGATGGCGCTGATCGATCGGTTGTTCAATGACATGTTAACCAAGGGTGGCTCGGATTTGCACCTCGCCGAAGGGCAACCTCCCAAGATCCGCCGCCATGGCCGGCTGATCGCGCTCGACCACCCGATTCTGACCGCGGAGACGATGCGCGGCTACCTTCAGGAAATCTGCCCCGCGGAACGCTGGGGGCGTTTCCTCGAAACCGGCGACCTCGATTTCGCGTATGCCCTGGGGACCGTCGCGCGCTTCCGATCAAACTAC
>DASYQR010000137.1:0-14691 GCA_036005325.1 Nitrospirales bacterium
GATGAAGGCATCGATGCCGAACGGCAGGATGCGCTGGCGAAGACTCAGCCAGAACAAGCCCCCAATGGGATAGATCGCCACCACTGCCAGGACGGCGAGGGCCGGCAGGAGCAACGCGTAGCCCGTGTAAATCTCGCTGCGGTCTCTCATCGGGCCTCCAGTCGAAGCACGGGCTCAAGCTGAAGCTGCGCCGAACGGAGGGCTGTGACAGGGTCACGTAAGCCTGCCAGCACGGCGCTGAATTCCGATTGCAGGACCTGAGAAAGCATCGGGTAGAAGGGAGTCACAGGTCGAGGACGCGCGCCGGCAAGGATCGGGCCCAACCGCGCCAGGTGCGGCTGCGTGGCGAACATGCTGGGGTCTTCATAGAGGACGCGGCGCGTCGGGAGCATGCCGGCCTGAACGGTCAAGGTCCTTTGCGCATCCACGGACGTGAGAAACTCGATGAACCGCCAGGCTTCCCGCGGATGCCGACTTTCCCGGGTGATGCCCAGATGCCAGCCGCCCAGGGTCGAGGCCAGCCGGTCATTACCGAAGGTCGGCAACGGATACACGCCGACTTTCCCCCGCACGGGGGACCCTGGGCGCTCGAACATCGTCCAGGCATAGGGCCAATTGCGGGTGAAGATGGCTTGACCGTTGCCGAACAGATGTCGGCTGGTCTCCTCGTCGGCCGTCATGACGAGTGCGGGGGAGATACGGTACGTGCGGATGAGGTCTCGCATAAACGCCAGCGCGTTGAGCGTGGCGGGGCTCGTCAATGCCGTGAGTTGCCGGTCCGGTGTCAGAATATCCCCGCCGTTACCCCAGATGAATTCCAGCGCATTGCAGATGAGTCCCTCGTACTGGCGTCCTTGCCAGATGAACCCGTACAGCCGGGGGTTGCGTTCGCCCCGCAATATGATCTGAGCGGTCTCCACCAACTCGGACCAGGTGCGTGGCGGCGAACGATGGTATTTTTCCAAGAAGTCCTGGCGAAAGTACAGCAACCCCGCATCGATGTTCCACGGCACGGCAAAGACCTGCCCGCGGTACGTCACCGCCCTGATGGTGTTGGGCAGGAACTGCGCCTGTGCTTTATACGGGAAGAACGTGTTCAAGGGTCGGATCCAGCCGGCCCGGCTGAACTCCGCAATCCAGATCACGTCCATGGCGAGGACATCGATCCCGCCGGAACCGCCCTCCAGATTGATGGCGTAAATCTGATGCTGCTGGTCGGTGGAAGACGGGAGCGGTTCGGAACGCACGCGAATCGTGGGGTTCTCGGCTTCGAATCGGCGGATCAGGTCGTGAAGCGGGCGCGGATCGCCCGAAATCTTGCCGTGCCGGAAGACGAGAGTGACCGTACCCGGCTCGACCGCCGGAGGAGGCCCGCTGGACGAGCAGGCCAGGAGGGCGGCGAGTGCGCACCAGAGCAGCCCCATGCGCCGGAATATGGAGGCGGGCGAAGTCATTCTTGGGCCGGTCTTCAACGCCAGGCTTATGATTGAAGTTGGGTGGTCAGTTGGGGGATGGGGATCCCGATCTTCTCCGCCTCCAACCGCTTCAATATTCGCCTGCGTAATTCGTCCTGGACCGCATACTGGTCTTCAAACTGCCGGACGTGCACGTTGAGCGTGAAGGCCAACGCATTATCCCCGAAGCCGGGGATGAGCCGCACGGAGGGCGCCGGCTCCGCCAAAAGCCCCGGGACCTGACCGACGGCCTTCTTCGCTTCCTCCACCAGCACGCGTTCGACATGGCCCGGGTCGGCACGGTATGAGACATTGACCGGGATCGATATTCCCATACGCGGCTCGGGCAAGGAATAGTTGGTCAGGATGGCTTGCGTGAGCTTGTTGTTGGGAATGATCACCATGTTGTTAGATAGCATGCGGATGCGGGTGGTGCGCCAACCGATGTCCGTGATATGGCCTTCCTGTCCCGTCTCCAGCTTGACGAAATCTCCGACTCTGACCGGCCGGTCGATCAGCAGATGGATGCCGGCAAAGAAGTTGGAGAGGGTATCCTGCAAGGCCAGCGCGACGGCGAGACCGCCCACGCCCAAGGCCGTCAAGATGGGCGTGATCGAAACGCCCAGCCCGCTCAGGAGGACCAGCCCGCCGAGTATCCAGATGGTGACATTCGCGAACGCGAAGGAAAGGCCGGTGGCCGGGAGCACGAGGTTGTTCGTCCGGAGGGCGTCCCGCAGGGTTGACCCCGCCACGTTCGCTACCGCGGCCGTCACCGAGAGCACCAGCAATGCATAGATGGCCTGCAGCGCGTGGGCCCCGACGCGCTCAGGCAGGGGAGCAACATCGATTGCGACATACAGACCGATCAGGACACACCAGATCAGGGAGGGCAGACGGAGGCTCTCCCTGAGAATGTCGCTCGTGCGGGTGATCGCCTGGCTCGCCCATCGGCGGAGTGCGCGGAACGCCAGGTAGCGCAGACCCAGCGCGAGGCCCGTCACGACGGCGAAGGCCGCCAGGGTCTTGAACAGACTGATCAGCTCAGGCTGCATCGTGGAGATCACATCCTTCAGACCATTATAACCAATCTCTATAACCGGCGTCGGAACCCGGTTAATTTTTGATCAGGCCGAATCTGTCCGTTTTTCTTCAAACAATCCGTAGACGCTGGGCAAGACTACAAGGGTCAGCAGCGTGGAGGAGATAAGGCCCCCGATGACAACTGCCGCGAGCGGACGCTGCACTTCCGACCCGATTCCCGTCGCCAGGAGGAGCGGGATCAAACCCAGAATTGCCAGACTGGCGGTCATTAGGACCGGCCGAAGCCGGCGTGTGCATCCCTTGATGAGGGCTTCTTCCAACGGAAGTCCTTCCTGCCGCAATTGGTTGATACACGACACGAGCACGAGACCATTGAGCACCGCCACGCCGAACAGGGCGATGAAGCCTACCGATGCAGGTACACTCAGGTATTGTCCTGAGAGCCACAGCGACACCACTCCCCCGATAAGAGCGAAAGGCAGGTTCAGGATGATCAGCGCCGCGTACCTGAACGATTTGAAGGTCGAATACAGCAGAAAAAAGATCAGCAAGATGGTTAGCGGCACAATGATCGCCAACCGCTTCATTGCCCGCTGCATATTTTCAAAGGCTCCCCCCCAGGTGATGTAGTAACCCGTCGGGAGATTCAGCTCCTTGTCCAGTCGGGCATGCGCTTCTCTCACATAACCCCCGATGTCCCGCCCCGTCACGTTGAGACCGACCACGATCCGGCGCTTGACGTTCTCGCGGCTGATTTGGGCTGGCCCCTCAACCAACGCGATATTGGCAAGCTGGGCCAGAGGAATGCGCGCTCCCGTCGGCGTACTCACCAGAATGTTCCCGATGGCCTCAGGGCTGTTACGACTTTCCTCAAGGTACCGCAGAATGAGTGAAAAGCGGCGCTGACCTTCGAAGACCTGAGTGGCCACTTTGCCGCCGACCGCGGTTTCGATGATCTCCTGAATGTCAGCGACGTTAATGCCATACCGTGCGACCTTCCGGCGATCGATCTCGATGTTGAGGTACTGCTGGCCGGTCACTTGCTCCATTTTGATGTCCTTCGTACCAGGAATTGAGGATAGGATCGCCACAGCCCGTTCGGCCTTCTCGCGTAGGACCTCGATATCGTCTCCGAAGATCTTGACCGCCAGTTGGGTTTTAATCCCCGAAATGAGCTCGTCAACCCGTTCCTGGATGGGCATCGACATGAGGATGATAATGCCGGGGATCTGATGCAGGCGCTTCCGCACCCGGTCGACGAGGTCGACTGGTGTGTCTGTGGTCCTCCACTCGCTTAGTGACCTCAGCAAGACGAACTGATCGCTCTCGTTTGCATCAATCGGGCTTGTGGCGATTTCGGCACGACCAATCTCCGCCACCGTCATGCGAGTCTCCGGAAACTCCATGATAGCCCGTTGGGTCTGGAGCTCCAGCTCGATGGATTCCTGCAATGAGATGCTGGGTAGCCGCAAAACTTGCGGAGTGATGGCCCCTTCGAACAGCGAGGGGATGAATTCGGTTCCCAGGAACGGAATCAGGGCCAGGCTCAGGACCAGCAATCCGATTGCAATTGCCACTACCCGCGCCCGATGCGTCAACGCCCAGCGGAGAACAGGCAGGTACACACGGATGATCTGCCGCAGGACCCAATTTTCTTCCTCCCTTCCACCTTTAAGGAAAAAGGAACAGAGTGCCGGCGAGAGGGTCAACGAAATCGCCAGCGATGCGAAGAGGGCCAGTGCCGTGGTATAGGCTAGCGGGGCAAAAAGTTTTCCTTCCATCCCTTGCAGCGTGAAGAGGGGAAGAAACACGATCACGATGATCGCGATGCCGAAGGTGACCGGCCGGGCCACTTCCTGCGCTGCTTCCAGGATGAGCGCCATCCGATCTACGGCTTGGCCATTCTGCTCCGAGAGGCGCTTGTAGATGTTCTCCACAATGACCACCGAGCCATCCACGATCATCCCAATAGCTACGGCCAGGCCGCCCAGTGACATGAGATTCGCCGACAGGTCTGCCTGCCACATGCCGATGAACGTCATCAAGGGAGCGAGCACGAGGGTGGCTGCCACGATCAAGGCGCTCCGGATGTTTCCCAGAAAAACAAATAAAATGATGATCACCAGGATGATGCCCTCGGCCAGAGCTTTCTGCACCGTCCGCAGCGCAGCGTTCACCAAGTCGGTCCTGTCGTAGAACGGCACCAGCCGCACGTCGGATGGCAAGAGCTGTTTCTGCTCGATCTCTTTGATCTTGGCCTTGACGGCGTCCACCACCCGCTTCGCGTTGCCGCCGCGCTGCATCAGGACAATGCCGACGGCCACCTCACCCTTGCCGTCCTTCACCGCGGCGCCATGACGCACTTCATGGCCGATTTGCACATCCGCCACATCTCTGATGTAGATGGGAACTCCCCGGCGTTCCTTGACGACAATCTCCTCGATGTCCTGAAGTTTCTGAATCAATCCCACTCCGCGAACCATGTATTTCTCCGCATACCGCTCCAGGATGTTGCCCGCGGCATTGGAATTGTTGCGGGCCACGCTCTCGAACACTTCCCGCAAGGTCAGGCCGTATTTCTTGAGTTTGTCGGGATTCACCAAAACCTGGTATTGCTTTGCGTACCCGCCGTGGGAGTTTATGTCCGCAACCCCCGGCGTGCCCTTGAGGAACGGACGTACCACCCAATCCTGCAGGGTGCGCATCTCCTGGAGATCCTCCTGGGCCGTGGACCACGGAGCAAGCGGATCGGCCGAGCCTGCAATTTTCGGCGCTGCCTTCTCGATGGTGTATCGGAAGACCTCGCCAAGGCCGGTGGATACCGGCCCTAGGAACGGCTCCACATCACCTGGCAGCACCGGCTTGACGGTAATGAGTCGCTCCAGCACCAATTGTCGGGCAAAGTAGACATTGACATCGTCACGAAAAACGATGGTGATCAACGAGAGGCCGGACTTGGAAATCGAACGTAACTCGGTCAGACCCGGCAGTCCTGTCATCTGGATTTCCAAAGGCACCGTGATGAACCGCTCTACTTCAAGTGGCGAGCGTCCGGGCGCCTCCGTGATGACCTGCACCTGAATATTGGTCACATCAGGAAATGCGTCGATGGTCAGTCGATCGAGGATATAGACTCCCAAGCCTCCCGCCATCAGCGCCAGCACCACCACCATGACCCGTTGGCGCAACGCAAAGCCGATTAACCAAGACGTCACGGTCAGCTCGGCTCCAGTTCTTGTTTGTTCAACTCGGACTTGAGGATGAAGGCTCCTTTGGTGACGACCTGGTCGCCCTCGGCGAGCCCCCTCAGGACAGGAACCCGACCCTCCACGGGAGCTCCGATCGTCACTTTACGGAGTTCGAAGGTGGCGGGCGCCGTCTGGACAAATACAATATCCTCGTCTTTGTTCTTCTGGACGGCCATGGCGGGAATGGTCAGCAGGCGTTCCTCGACTGTGGTTGCGATCTGGATCGTGGCGAACATCTCCGGCTTGAGCCGGCCGTCCGGGTTCGGTACCTCGGTCCTCACCTTGACCGTCCGAGTGGCCGGATCGATGACCTCGCCGATGTGCATGATCACCCCGCGAAAAATCTCGTCGGGGTAGGGGGTCACCTTAATTTCCGCCGCCTGTCTTAACTGGACCCGTGGGATATCCTTCTCGTGTACATCCGCCAGTACCCAGAGGCGACGCAGATCCGCAACCACGAACAAGACGGTCTTCGAGTCAATGATCTCCCCGGTCGTCACGTTCCGCTGGATGACTGTGCCCTCCAACGGAGACCGGATCGCGGCCTTCGAGTTAATCCGCTGCTCGCGAGCCAGTAGACCGATCTCGGCTTGCGTCATCCCCAACAACACGAGGCGATCCACCGCTGCACGATGATCAGCGCGCGCGGTGAGCGTTTCGCCTTCCCGGCGTTGGTACTCACCGGTTCCGATCACCTTGGCATTGAGTAGTTGCTGGGCCCGTTCGAGAGCCCTTTCGGCCACGGCCAGTCGCGCGTGTGCCTTCAGATAATCGGATTGGGCGAATCCCAGTTCGGAGCTGTCCACGCGGGCCAATACCTGACCGTGACGGACCCGATCGCCTACAACCGCAATGACCTCGATCGCCCGGCCAGCGACGAGCGAACTGACATCCACGAGGCGGGTCTCATTCGCCTTCACCACGCCGGGAACCCGTAGCGTGGCGCGATAGCCTTGAGGTCGAACCGTTTCGAATTCCAGGCCCGCCGCTATGATGGCATCGTGGTTCAGTTGCACCACCGGCACCTTCGGCTTTGCCGGAGAAGCCGGCTTCGCTTCCGGGTTCGACTCAGATTTGCAGCTTGAGATTGACGACATGAAGACGAGCAGCAGCACGATGATGCGGTGGACCATGATCAATACTCATTCAGCCCAGTCACGCGCTCGAGTTGGGCCTGAGCCGCTGACAGGTCATACAAGGCAATGTAATATTCCTGCAATGTTGTCAGCCGTACCCGTTGGGCGTCGAGAAGATTGAGCAAATCAGACGCTCCCTGGCGGTAACTGATCTGCGCGATCCGTAAGGCCTCCTCAGCCTGCTTGAGAAGCCCGGCCTCAAATACTTTGAGCTGGTCTACGGCTATCTGGTAATTGCGATATTCGCCGGTGATGGCCTTGGTCAGCTCGGTCCGAAACCGAGCCAGTTCAGCTTCAGCCCGTCGTCCTTCTGCCATCGCGGTGGCGATCTGTCCGCGGCGTCGGTCCCACAACGGAAGTGGCACGGAGAGAATGGCCCCAAAAGACTCTTTGTCTACCTCCCGATTGTACAGCCCGCCGATCCCCACATCCGGCACGCGCGCCTGCTGCTCGAAGGAAAGCTGGTGCTGCCATCGCTCCACCTCTTGCCGCTGACGGGCAACCGTGGGATGAATTTCCACAACCTTCTCGATCAAACTGTCCAGAGCCGGCCACGTCTTGATCGGGCTGAATTCTCCCGACAGACGGAATGTCCGCGGCAAGGCATTGCCGAGCAGGGCGTTCAATGAAGTCCCGGCAAGCTCAACCTGACTTCGGGCCCGATCTACCTCCTTCTGTGCCTTGAGGAGTTCGACATCGGCTTTCACCAGCTCGAACGCCGCGGCCTCACCGGTCTTAACTCGAACTTCCACGGAACGCTTCAGATCTTTGACGGTTTCCAGGTTTTGCGCTGCCAAATCAACACGCCTGTGAGTCAGTAGCACGCGATAAAAGGCCTCTTTGACCTCTGCGCGCAGGAACAGTCGGAAACTGTCTGCGTCCAGCCGCGCGGTTTCAATCCGAGCTTGGGCGGCGAGAATTCGTGATTCCCGCTTGAAAGGCCATTCCAGCGGTTGCACGACAGTGGCCTGGTACTCATTGCGAGCCGTCTCCGGCGAGGTGCCGCGTGTTTCTCCTCGCCCCCCCGTGACTGTTGTGGTGGGATTGGGATAGGCACGAGCCGTCAACGCCTCTCCCTCACTCGCTGCAACGCCAGCTCGCGAAGCCGCCAGGGACGGGTTTCGCTGTTCGGCAAGCGCCAGGATCGCCTCCAGCGTTAAAGCCATGTTCTCCTGGATCGGCATCTCGCCTCGAGCCTGCGACGTCAGCGCAACGATTAATGCAATGGTCCAAAACACCCTGTTCACACATCTGTAGAGAGTCTCCATTACTCCTCCCTCAACCTCCTGCATGGGATTGAATAACCCGATAACTTACGCTCGAAGAATCACCCCAAGCCAATTGTCTGCCTTAGCGAGAATGGTTGTGGATATTAAGCGGGGGGGTGGAAGGGAAAACTGATCAGCAGACTGCGGAACGCAGTAGGACCATTGACGACTGGCCCTTGTAAAGCGAGAGCGGGGGCAAAGTGGAAAAACATGGCACACAGGTTATCGTCAGCGTCTGCAGAAATACCTGTCAGCCAGGAGCCGCCAGCAATGACATCCAGGCCAAGAAGCAAAGGAAACACCGCCAGCATGAGCACCAGCATGAACATTACGCGGCACACACGTGTCGTCCGCCTGTTCTGCATGTCATTTAACCTATCTGTTGCGGTCGCGCTCCGTCAAGCCCAAGCAAGGCCCTCAACCCTGCGGGCATGCTGAGTTTTGCCGCGCACTCCTGTTTTCTGATAGTGGGTGAGGGCCTATTTACCGTTTGATCAGGCCGAAGATGATGAGGAACACCACAGTCCCAACTGCACAGGAAACCACTGTCGCGATCGAACCGGAACGGAACCAGGTCCGGAAGGTAATCGGGTGTCCGGCCCGCTCGCTCAAGGTTACCGCGATCACGTTGGCTGTGGCGCCGATAGGAGAGCCGTTTCCACCGAACCCGACACCGAGGGCCAGGGCCCACCACAGCGGTTCGACGGCCAGGCCGTCCGCCTCGAGGCTTTTGATGACCGGGACCATCGCCACGGCAAAGGGGATATTGTCAACGATGGCTGAGAGTACGGCGGCGACCCAGATCAACAGAACTGCCGTGAGCAACAGGTGTGAGCCGGCTAAACCTGTTATGAATTTAGCTACGGCTTTCATCACACCGGCGGCTTCGAGGCCGCCGACAGCGATGAAGAGGCAGGCAAAGAACATCAGAACGCTCCACTCGGCTTCTATCAGTACGTCTTCGGGGTGCGGGCGCACCCATGCCAGCGCAATCGCGACACCAGCGAAAGCCGCGTATGCGGGCTTCAAGTGCAGCACGTCATGCAAGAAGAACAGCCCGATGACAACGCCAAGGGCGACAAGAAGCTTGTTCAGAGTCGCGCGGTCCTTGATGGAATCCGCCGGGTGCAGTGTCTGCAACACTTCCAAGTGCGCTGAGACTTTGTGTATGTCTTCGGCAAAGGCCCATCGAAGCGCCAAGAGGGTCGGGTAATAGGCGACCATCACGATGGGCAGCAGCACGAGTAAAAAGTCATTGAACGAGAATCCAGCGGCTGATCCGATCAGAATATTCGGCGGGTCTCCGACCAGCGTGGCGGTCCCGCCGATGTTCGACAGGAGCGCTTCACCCATCAACAAGGGAACCGGGTTGATGGCAAGTTTTTCGGCCAGCAAGAGCGTGACCGGACCGATCAGGACAAGCGCTGTGACATTGTCCAGGAACATAGACAGCACCGCGGTAAGGCCGCCGAGGAATACCAACAAACGCCATGGGTCTCCTCCTGATCGTTGCGCAGTGAGTAGGGCGAGGTATTCGAAGACGCCGGTCTTCTCGAGCATCGCGACCAGCATCATCATGGCCAAGAGCAGGCCCAATGTGTTGAAGTCGATCGAGGCAAGTGCCTGAGCCTGCGTGTAGAAGCCCATTATCATGCCGGCGGCCAGCATCACTGTCGCCCCGACCCAGGCCACGATGGTCCGGTGTACACGATCGGTCACGATGACCGCGAACGTGACGAGGAAGATGAGGCTGGAGACCCAGGCGGCGGTCACCGGGTCAAACCTGAGCGTCGGCGAGCAAGCGGTAGGCCTCCCGGTACCGCTCGCTGGTCTGGCGGATGACATCGGCGGGGAGGTGAGGCGCGGGCGGCCGCTTATCCCACTTGATGGAGATGAGATAGTCGCGCACGAATTGCTTGTCGAAGCTCGGTTGCCCACTGCCCGGGGCATACTCGGAGCGTGGCCAGAAGCGCGAGGAGTCGGGCGTGAGGACTTCGTCGATCAAGAGGGGCTGGCCGGACTCCGGATCCAACCCGAACTCGAGCTTCGTGTCGGCTATGATGACGCCCTTGGACAAGGCGTAGTCGGCCGCGCGCTGATAGATCTTGAGACTGACCTCTCGGACAAGTTTGGCCATGTCCGCGCCGACCAGCGACTCCATTTTGGCGAAGGAGATATTCATGTCGTGCGCCCCCTGTTCGGCCTTCGTGGACGGCGTGAAGATGGGCTCCGGCAGCTTCTGTGATTCAACGAGCCCTTTCGGAAGCGCCTGTCCGCAGATCTCACCGGTTTGCCGGTAATCCGACCAGCCCGATCCTGAGAGGTAACCCCGCACGATGCACTCGACCGGGAGGGGGGTGGCTTTCCGGACTAGCATGCTGCGGCCATCCAAGATCGTCCGGTGGCGCCTACAGCTTGGGGGAAAGTCCTCCACATCGGCGCTGAGGAAATGGTTCCACAGGATGTCTTCGTATTCGGAGAGCCACTGAAACCAAAAGGCCGAAATCTGTGTCAGGACCGCGCCCTTCCCCGGGATGCCGTCCGGCAGGACGACGTCGAAGGCGGAAATGCGATCGGAGGCGACGATCAGCAACGAGTCACCAAGATCATAGATGTCACGGACCTTTCCGCGATTCAGTAATCGCAACTCCTCGAGTTGGGTCTCGAGAACAACCGGCCCGTCAAACGGAGAAGTCATGGAGGGGAGCTTACGGGGAATTTGGGTTTCTGGCAAGAGAAAATGATGCATGATTCTGGTACAATAATGCTCGACGTTTCCTCGCGTTAATTCAGTGAGTGTGGCGGGACCGATGAAGCTGGTCAACAACCCTCCGAACCCCTTCGAATCCCAGTTTCGGGAGTTCCTGGAGTCTCCTCCGACGGTGAAGCTGCAGATCTATGAGGACGATACCCGATCGATCCTGAGTCACAATGACAGTCCCGACCTCGCATTCCGATGGAGCGTCAACCCGTACCGGGGCTGCTTTCATGCCTGCGCCTATTGCTACGCGCGTCCCTCTCACGAGTACCTGGGGTTCGGGGCCGGGACCGATTTCGAATCAAAGCTGGTCATCAAACGGCATGCGGCCGCGCTGCTGCGTGAAGCGTTCCTCAAGCCCTCGTGGCGAGGAGAGTTGGTGGTGTTCTCGGGAGTCACCGATTGCTACCAGCCGGTCGAAGCGACCCTGGGCCTGACCCGCGCCTGTCTGGAGGTGTGCGCGGAGTTTCGCAACCCGGTCGGGATCATCACGAAGGGAGCGCTGATCGTGCGGGATCTTGATCTGCTGCGCCGTCTGCAGGCCGAAGCTGCAGTACGGGTCTATTTCAGCATCCCCTTTGCCGACGATGAGATGGCTCGCAAAGTCGAGCCGCAAGCACCCTCCATTACCAAACGACTGGGGGCCTTGAAGGCGCTCGCCGATGCGGGAATTCCCACCGGCGTCTCACTGGCGCCGGTGATCCCAGGCCTGAACGAGGACCAGATGTTTGACATTCTGCATCGGGCGCGGGAGGTAGGCGCCCGAACCGCCTTTTACAGTCTGCTCCGCTTGCCCGGTAATGTGGAGCCCATCTTTCTCGAACGGATGCGGGCGGTGTTCCCGGGTCGCATCAGGAAGATCATCAACCGACTGCAGGAAGTACGGGGTGGGGGCCTGAACGCCTCCCAGTTTTTTGAGCGACATCGAGGGCAAGGAACCTATGGGGAGATGCTGGAGCAGTTGTTCCTGACGGCCCGGCGCAAGGCCGGATTTCCCGAAGAGCCGGATCCGCCTGTGCCGGCAACATTTCGCCGGCCGCATCCGCACCAGATCGCGCTGTTCTAAATAACCTCCCGCCATTCGATCATTGCCTCACGATCCGGCCTTCTTCCTTGGCAGTGAGCGAACCGGATTTGAGCGCCGAGATGAGTAAATCGCGGATGGGAACCTGGTGATCGCGCTTGTCCGTGGCGTGCAGGAACATGCTGTAGCCGTCTCCGCCTTCTGCGATGAAGGCAACAGACGCGACCGAGTAACGACGGGAGAGATCGAGGGGGGTGTCGTTCACCCGGATTGTCCTGATCCGATTCCCGCTTGCAGCCGCCGGATCAAAGGTCATGGCCAGGCCGGATACTTGGAGGAACCGGCCGGAGGACTGAGGGAGGCGGCTGACGCTGTGCTCCAAGGCAGCCTGCAGTTGCGCGCCAGTGATGCTGAAGGTGGTGACGGTCGAGTCGAAAGGCAGGACCTCCATGACACGCTTGAGCGTGACGGGACCCGCTGGGATACTGCTGCGTACCATCCCGGCGTTCACCAGCGCGATCTCGGTGCCGGCGTGCCGGCGGGCCAGGTCCGCCAGGAGGTTGCCGAGGGTGGTTTCCCTGGTGCGGACTTCCTCGTTTTCCCCTGCCAATCGGTGAGCCGCCTCGCCGATGACCTGACTGGTCTGCTCGTCCAGCTTCCTGGCATAGTCCTGGACCAGCTTGGCCATATCGGTATTGCTGGGCACAGTTGGTGTGACGGGCAGGTTCCTGGCCTCGGCGATCATGATGGTCTTCTCGTGAAACAGCAAGTCGAGGCGGCCCAGCGTGCGTCCTTGCCTGTGGGTCTTGACGAAGACCGCTCCGGTGCCGACGAGCTCGACGCGTCCTTCGACGGGGCCGGTTGCGCCTTGCGGAACCAATCCGTCAAACCCTTCGGTGTGGCCTCCGATGATGACATCCAGGGCGGGAACCGCCTTGGCAAGTGCCAAATCCTCCTCCGTGTCTTGATGCGTGATCGCCACGAGGAGCTCAACACGTTCCCGCAGCTCTTCAGCCGCCTTCTTCGCGGCCGCGATGGGATCCTGGAACGTCACTTCTTGGACAACCGACCGGTTGAAGGTGTCGGGGTAATTTCGCTTGCCGACGAGACCGATCAGGCCGATGCGTATCGTCCCAAGGGTTTTAACGACATACGGTTTGCACACATCCGGTTCTCGAGGACGCACGTTGGTGCAGAGGAAGGGGAAGACCGCCGCCTTCTGGAGATGGCTGAGATGTCGAGCGCCGAAATCAAAATCATGGTTGCCGACGGCCACGGCGTCATACCGCATCAGATTCATGGCCGCGATGTCTGCCTCGCCGCGGTAGACCGAGGACATGGCCGTCCCCATCAGAAGGTCGCCGCTATCCACGACCAAAACATGGTCGCTTTCCTTGCGGACCTGGAGTATCAGAGCCGCGCGCCTTTCGACGCCTCCTTCGCCGACGTGAGGGCCCTGGTCGATCGGCTGGATTGTCCCGTGGTGTTCGCTGGTATATAAGATCGTCAGAGCTGTCTGTGCAGAGGTCGTGTGGGCGGGGAGGACGAGAAAGCAGACTACCAGTGCGATGATGAGTCGGCGCATCACGTAATGCCAAACCCGCGCATGTAAGGGAAGACGGTCATGGTCAGGGGAATGATGCTACTGTCGAGCATCACCTCTGTCAAGAACACGTCTATGGCGTTTTTTGCGGAATCCAGCTAGGTTCGCGCGCCTTGACTGGCTGGTGATGCCGTGCTACGGTCCGCGCGCGGCATATGCACAAGTACGTTCTTGAATGGATTGAGCTATTCCGGCCCTATGTTGATGATTACGGATATCTTGTGCTGTTCCTGGGAGTCATGGCCGAGAACGCGTCCTTGCCTGTTCCCGGGGAAACCATCCTGATTATCGCTTCCTTCTATTCCCATCACGGCAACCTCTATTTACCTTACGTTATCGCTCTTGCAATCATCGGATGCATCATAGGGGACAATATCAGTTTTTATGTGGGACGCAGGCTCGGGCGTCCTTTCATCACGCACTATGGGAAATACTTACTGATCACCGAGAAACGGCTCGAGTATGTCGAACAATTCTTTGAAAAGCACGGAGATAAGACCATTTTCATCCAGCGCTGGATCACCGGCGTCCGGGTGATCGGAGCCTTGGTGGCCGGGACGACTCAGATGCCGTGGCCTCGGTTTGTGTTGTTCAACTGTCTGGGCGCCATTACGTGGGTGACGACCATTTCCCTGATTGCCTATGTCTTTGCGGTAAATCTTCCCTTACTGCTTAAGATCATTGGCCGGTCCGGATGGGTTCTCTTGGGGCTGGTTGTTGCTGTTGGCTTGTATTTCTACCTCAAACGGCGCTTGATGGCTGATCGCGAGCCGTCCTCTCTTCGGTAAAAAAAAGCTATCACGGCCTGTCTTGCCTAAGTCCACGAAACTTATGTTTAAATTCTTCAAATTGGCTTGACAGAGCCTATTCAGATTCATATAATACGCTGTTCTAGAGATTTTGACGTTATCCGAATCCGTGCAGAAAAATGGGAATAGTGTTGTCTTTTCACGGCGGTAGGGGACGTGCGTACTGTTTCTCCCCGCTGAGGGGGCAGTCTTGTGGCAATCCGACCCTCAACATGTGAGCAGTCGATTACTTAAGTAAATAATTGTGACGTCGTGTGGTTGTGGGCAGGTACCCGAGTGGACAAAGGGGGCAGACTGTAAATCTGTTGCCATCGGCTTCCAAGGTTCGAATCCTTGCCTGCCCACCAAAC
>DASYQR010000138.1:0-4923 GCA_036005325.1 Nitrospirales bacterium
ATAGACTGGAATGAGTTAAAGGGAGGTTAAGAGTGCTGGGGGCAAGGGGCCTTGCCCCCAGCACGCGATGCTAGAGGGGAACTTACTTCTTTTTCTTCGACTTCTTCTTCGCTGCCATTAATCCTCACCCCCTTTCGTATAGGTCTGGTATTTTCACGCACACTGAATCCGACTTGCCCGCTCAGACCGCTTGAAGCTTTTCCTCCACCGCTTCGAATGTGTTGGGAGCCACCTTCCGGAATCGTCGATCTCGTTTGAGTGAGGTGGCGATCGAAGTGACCGGGGTCCTGGCTTTGATCCGGAGCCCGCCCTCGATGAGACGATGGCAGATATCTTTCGCATGCATGGCCGAGCCGGCCTCTCGGAGAACCAAGTAGGCGGCCTCGGACACGCTCATGCCGACGTATTTCGAACGACCCAGGAGGATCTCTCGAGACTGGTCGGTGGTATCGGCTGTCATCTGGCTGGGGAGGCTGGGAAGTTTGGCCCGCCCGGCTTCAAGCCGGAAGAGGGTTTCCGCGAGTTCGAGGTATTTTTTGATAGTGGCGATTTCGTCGTCTATGCGGTCGCGCTTTTTTTGCAGTTCTTGCAGTCTGGATTTGTAGACAGTGATCCTCTGATCCAGGCCGACGGTGATGTCTTTCAGTTCGTCCAAAGCAGATTGTCTTTAATGAATGTGAGAAGATTTATAGCAGGTGCTTTAAAGCATGTCAATAGAATTTTTTTGTTTCGATTCTTTTTTGATTCTTATGATGATGAAGACAGCTAAAAATCAAATGGTTGGGAACTTGAAAACAGATTTAAGTCGAAGCGTGCTTCGCATCGTTGGTACTACAAGGGCTAGAAGTCAGCGATCACACCGCCACAAGTCTGCTTTAAACCGGCACTGAATTACGCAGATTATTATGCGTAGTTAAAAAATGCTATTCCCGGCATGGTGACGCTTCTAAGTTGTAGGGGCGGGTGTGGAGGCCTTGACCGTCGGCGTGAGCGGGACATGCTTCCAGGCCTTCGCACCGTCCGTGCTGCGGAACAAGCCGCTCCCATTGGTCCCTGCATATACGGTCTGCGGATCCAACGGGCTGAGCGCCATGGCCCGGATATTCAGGGTCGTCAGGCCCGCGCTCGCCGCGGTCCAGGTTTGACCGCCGTCAGTCGTCTTGTGGACCCCTTTCCTTGTCCCTACATATAAGACGGAGGGATTGGAGGGATCAATCAGCAGCACGCTGATGTATGTGTCGGCCAAGCCCTTTTCGATCCGAGTCCATGACGCGGCGGCGTCGACGGTCTTGAACAGACCGTTGGTTGAGCCCGCATAGACCGTTCCTGGCTTTTGGGGATCGGTGACCAGACTGTTGACCCCAAGCGCCATCGCCGCATCCAGCTTCTCCTTTGGAATGAGCCCGTTGTTGACCCGGTCCCAATGCGCCGTCCCATCGGTGGTCTTGTACACGCCGCCTGTCGTGCCAGCGTACATCACATCGGGATTATGGGGATCCATCGCAAGCGTGACGACGTAGTGAACCTCTTTCATTCCATACATGCGTTCCTCCCAGTACCGGCCTCCATCCTTGGTCCGGAAAGCGCCGACGGTCGTCGCGGTATAGATGAGATCCGGAACGCTCGGGTGGAAGACGAACTGGTTGACGACCGAGACGTGCTCTTTCAGACCTCCATTGTGCGGAGTCCAGCTCTGGCCACCGTCCGGACTCTTGTACACAGCGTCTCCCATAGTTCCGGCCAGTACGTTGGCGGGGCTATGAGGGTCAACCCCCAGCGTGAGGACGCGAAAGCTGCTGAGGTCTGTCGTCATCTTGCTCCATGTAGAACCGCCATCGCGGGTCTTATAAAGCGATTCGTTGGTGGCCACATACACGATGTCGGGGTTTCGCGGATGCGGTGCGATTGCTACGATGGTGTCGCTCTGCTTGCCGCAGGCCGAGGTCGCCAAGAAGAGGCTGAGCAGCATGAATATGCGCACGACAACGGCCATGGATGCGTCTCCTGCTTTTCGAAGGGGGTACACTAAGGCATGGCCGGGGGGGTGTCAAGCCGAGCGGAAGGTTACAGACGCCGATGAAGGGACGCGGCGTAGCCGGTCAACTCCGCATATCCGAGACCCGAGATCGGTCGGTTCTCCCGTTCACCCTTGACGATCACGCTTCCCTCCCAGTACGTCACGTACGTGCTGCGGCGCGTGATCAGCTCCTGATGGGGGACTGTCGGAATCATCTCCACCGACAGGTGCACAGACGGCACCGTGATGCGCCATCGCGCAGGATAGCGGCCGCCGCTTTGGGGCGACTGCCAGTGGTCGAGGACGTCCATCGTGATGTCATCGCGGCTGAGGAACAGGGCCGCACCGTCTGGCCCGATCCAGGTGCCTCCCGATGCGGGCTCCACCGAGCCATCCTGTCGGCGGATCCGGTACACCATCAGCTCGGCGGCATCGGAGAGCTGCAGTGCGAACCAATCCCATCCGATCTGCGCCTCCCCCAGTTGGTTGCTGCCGAATTCATGATCCATCCAACTCTGGCCGGTGACCCGAAAGGATTTTCCTCCGACCGTGAGCGTTCCCTCCGTCCGCATTCGGCTGAAGGAATAATAATGCGAGCTCTCACCGGGGGCTTCCCCCTTGCGACTGATGCCGTCGGTACCGTGGATCACCGGGGGTTTCGCAGGCGTCAAGTTCAGATGCAGCGCGATCCCATCGGCTTGTGCTTGGAGTTCGTGCGTGCTGCCTTTCCCCTCGGCGCGCCAATCATCGATCCATACGGCCAGCCGTCCGGCGTCGGCGCCGGCCTTGCGAATGCCTGCTCGGGAGATCTTCTCCGCGAAATGAAACCGGCGGCCCCCTTCGTCGGTGACTGCGAAGTGGGCGAAGTAGATGTGGCGGAGGGTCCAGCGGGAAGGGTTTTGGGTCGTGGCGTCGTGCGCCACAGCCCGTCGGAAGAACGTGAGCTGGTAGCCGAAAGTTTTGCCGTCGCCGGTCTGTAAATGGCCGGTGTAGTACCACCATTCGGTCTGGAAGTCACTATGGGTCCCATGATCCTGGGGAAAGCGATAGTGGTAGCCCGGAAGGGCTGAGCGGAATTCCGTCGCCGAGGTCAGATGCGCGGTCGCCCCGCCGAAGAGCAGAAGCACGCAGCCAAGCCCCGCAAGCCAGCGCGGGACCATCCACGGTCGGTGGAGTATCGGCAAGAGACGAAACATAAAGTGAGTCGAGCCTAGCACGGAGAAGCGCCGTACGACAATGTCGAAACCGGAAACTCGCGGTTGACTACTTAGGGGCCCTATGCTAGGCTCGGCCTGCGTATGGACAAAGAATCCAGACCGAATTTCTGGATCGCCTGGATGGAGACCCTCGACGGGCTGGGTTACATCACGGCGGGCTTCAGTTTCCTGGTGCTCGGCATGGTGGTCTTTGCCCATGCCTGGTATATCTTTGTGACGACGTTCGGTGCGGGAGTTCTCCCGGCGGTGTTGTCACTCATCCATGACCTTTTGCTGGTCATTATCCTCTTGGAGTTGTTTCGGACTATCATCAATTTCCTCAAGACCCACGTCATCACGCTGGAGCCGTTTCTCTATATCTGCATTATCGCGTCCACGCGGCGCATTCTGACGACGGGGGCTCAGATCTCCTACCTGGAAGATCTGACCGATGAAGTGTTCCACCGGTATCTTCTCGACATGGGGGCTAATGTGTTGGTCATCGTCGCGCTGGTTTTGGCCGTGTTCCTAGTGCGGCGAGCCGTGCAGTCGAGCCCGTCCCAACTGGGCGGTGTGTGATGACTGAGTTGTCACAACCACCCGCCTCACTCTCTCCAAAGTTATGATTTGACGCGGCGCTGCGGCGAGCGGCGTCGGTTGCGCGCGTTGGTTTTGGGCGCCAGTGGCGCCAGGCGATCCATGATGGCGGGATTTTCGATTGCATCGATGCCGACCGGCGTGAGCATGATTGCGTTGTAGTGGTGGTCGCTGCCGTTGGCGGACTTGTCGCTGGTGATCAGCCCTTTGCCATCCAGGTACAGCGCGTTGAAGGCGAACTCCCGTGAGGTCACGCCAAGCTGGTGGGCAATCTCGCGGGTTTCGATGCCGGCGATGAGCGATTGCGGGACTTCGAGCGCGCGCTCGTAGAGCAAGTGCAAGATCGCCCGCCGCAATTCTTGGTTCCGCATGGTCCTCCTGCTCAACTCCCTTCCACTTCTACTACGATCCCGACGGCTGTTCAAGGGGTCTGAAGCAGTTGAGGGACGATCTCTTTCGCGCGGCCCTGGATCGCGACATCAACGACCGGCGAGTTCGGAGTCGCGTCCAGGTTGATCTCCGCGATGAACGCCCCGGCCTGCTTGGCGAGCGCGGCGAAGGACGCTGCTGGATACACAATGCCCGACGTGCCGATGATGAGCAGGACCTCGCACGAACGGAGCGCGGCCATACTCCGGTCAAGGTCGGCGGGGTCAAGCGACTCCCCGAACCAGACGATATGCGGCCGCAGCAATCCGCTGCATGCTGAACATTGCGGCAGGAGAGGTATCGGTACCATCTGGTTCGTCTCCACCTTCCCGCACTGCGTGCAGCGGACCTTCCAGATGTTGCCGTGAATCTCGGAAAGCTTCCTCGTTCCGGCGGCCGGATGCAACCCGTCCACGTTTTGGGTGATCAACCAGAAGTCGTCGACCTGCCGTTCCAGTTCAACCAACGCATGGTGGGCGGCGTTGGGACTCTTTGTGGCGATGAGTTCGCGTCGCCAGTTGTACCACTCCCAGACCAGCCGGGGATCGCGCTCGAAAGCTTCCGGAGTCGCCAGGTCCTCGGCGCGGAAGCTCTTCCACAGACCATCGGCTCCGCGAAACGTCGGCACGCCGCTGTCCGCCGAGATCCCGGCGCCCGTCAGAACGGTGACGGCGCGGGCACTCG
>DASYQR010000139.1:0-3947 GCA_036005325.1 Nitrospirales bacterium
GGACGACGAGGAGAACGTCCGGAAGGTGCTCCGCTTGGCGTTGACCAAAGCGGGCTACGACGTCGTGGAGGCCGAGCACGGCGGCGAGGGCATCGAGATGATCGGCGCGGATGACAATGCGCTCATGATGGACGTCATCCTTTGCGACATTCGGATGCCCAAGATCAACGGTCTGGAGGCCATCACCTTTTTCCAACAGCAGTACCCCTCCGTGCCGATCATCGTCATCACGGGATACCCGGACCAGAAGATGGCGACGGACTTATTGTCCCGCGGCGTCTTTGACTACCTGGTCAAGCCGGTGGACAAAAGCAAGCTGTTGGAGATCGTCAAAGCGGGAATGGAGAAACATCTGGCGTTGAAGCACGAAGGTTAAACCGGTTCCTTATGACGGCGTCTCCGGCGACCATCCGCGTGGTCATCCTAGGGGCTGGCAAGGGCGGGACGGCGCTGCTCGAACTCTTTACCCGTAGCCCCGATGTCCAAGTCGTTGGCATCGCCGACAGCAACCCCGAGGCTCCGGGCTTACACTTGGCCCGGAACCTCGGTATTCACGCAACGACCGATGTCCTCGCTCTTCTTGCCGAGGAGCGCGCTGACCTGATCGTGGACGTGACCGGCGATTCCGCCATGCGGTCCGCCCTCATCCAGCAGAAGCCCCCGCATGCGGAAATCCTCGGGGGCATGGCGGCGCTTCTGATCTGGAAGCTCGCGCAGCACGAACAGGACCTGCGCGACCAGCTCATCCAATCAGAGAAGCTGGCTTCGATCGGCACGCTGGCCTCGGGCATCGCCCACGAGATCAACAACCCCCTCTACACCATCACCGGCCTCTCAGAACATCTGCAAGAGGAGACCCGTCCGGAGGTAATCCAGGAATTCATCGGAGAAATCATTACGGCGGGCCGCCGCATCGCGGCCATCGTGCAGGGGCTGAACGCGTTCGCCAGGCGGACTCAAGAGCAAACAGTCAGCGATGTGAACATCAACCAGACCCTGGACGAGGCGGTCAAGATGGCCCGAATGGCGACGGTCCACGATCAGGTGCAGGTCGTCACGCAATTCAGTGATGTGCCGCCGGTCCGTGGAAAAGCGGATGAGCTGCTCCAAGTCTTCGTGAACCTCGTCACCAACGCGGTGCAGGCCATGGAAGGACAGGGCACGTTGACCCTTTCCACGAGCAGCACAAACGGCTTCGTCCGGGCGACGGTCCAGGACAGCGGGCCGGGCATTCCCTACAACAACCTCGGCCGGATCTTCGACCCGTTCTTCACCACGAAGGAGCAGGGCAAAGGCACGGGCCTCGGCCTCCATATCGTCCGCGACATCGTGAGCCACTATGGGGGCCAGGTGACGGTCGAAAGCACCCTAGGCCAGGGTGCCGCCTTTACGGTAAAACTGCCGGTTGCCCCGCCCTAACTTCTGGAGGACACGATGGCTGGTGAATTGAAGATAGACGACAAGGCCCCCAACTTCTCATTACCGACCCAGAACGGACAAACCGTGAGCCTCAAAAGCCTGAAAGGCAAACAGGTGGTGCTCTATTTCTATCCCAAGGACGATACACCGGGCTGCACGAAAGAAGCCTGTGGCTTCCGGGATTCGATCACAGCCATCGAGAGAGCCAACACCATCGTGCTGGGCGTCAGCATGGACGACGCGGATTCCCATCAAAAGTTCATCAAGAAGTACGGCCTACCGTACTCGCTGCTGTGCGATGAAGACGGGACGGTGTCGAAGGCTTACGGCGTCTATAAGAAAAAGAACATGTACGGAAAGACCTACTGGGGCATCGAGCGCAGCACTTTCATCATCGACGAGGCAGGCAAGCTCAAAGCGATCTTCCGAAAAGTGAAGGTGGACGACCATATTGACGAGGTCCGCGCGGCGCTGAAGGGATGAAGAAGAACCCCGCCCCTCGTCCGCTCGCCATCCGACGGGCGCTGGTGATCGACAGCACCGGCACCCGGCGAGAACACCTCACCGTCGTGCTCCAGGGATCCCGCATCGCCACGGTCGGCCCTGACACCAGAGTCAAAATTCCCAAAGGAGCCAAGGTCATCGAAGGCAACGGGAAGGCGCTCCTCCCGGGTCTGATCGATTGCCACATCCACTACTGTCTGGATGCCAGTCCGGATGCCATCCGCTCGCTTCAACAGGACGACCCGACGGTGACGGCGATCAAGGCCGCGACCCATGCGCAGGCCACGCTGGACGGCGGCATCACCACAGTGCGGGACGTCGGCTCCCGCGACCACATTTCGATCTCCGTGAGCCGCGCGATCCGCGCCGGCATCATTCCCGGCCCCCGCACGCTCAACGCCGGCCTCGCAGTATGCATGACGGGCGGGCACGCCTGGTTCATCGGCCGCCAGGCCGACGGCCCCGATGAGGTCATCAAGGCGGTGCGCGAGCAGATCCGGGCGGGCGCCGACGTGATCAAATTCATCGCGACGGGCGGCGTCCTGACGCCCGGCGTTTCTCCCGGCGCGGCGCAGCTCACGCCGGAGGAACTGCGGGCCGGAGTGGAAGAGGCCACCCGCGCGGGCCGTCGCGTCGCGGCCCACGCCCACGGCGCCGAGGGGATGAAAAACGCCATCCGCGCCGGTGTCCATTCGATCGAGCACGGCACGCTGCTCGACGACGAAGCGATCGATCTGTTCCTCACGCACGGCACCTTTCTCGTCCCGACCCTGTCGGCGATCCAATCGGGGTGTGAGATGGGACGAGCACACGGGATGCCGGACGACGCGGTACGGAAGTGCGCCGTCCTGGGGGAAGAACAAAAGAAAACTTTTCGCAAGGCCATGAAAGCCGGCGTGCGCATCGCCATGGGCACCGACGCCGGGACGCCCTTCAATCCGCACGGGCGCAACGCCCAGGAACTGCGACGCATGGTGGCATTCGGGATGACCCCCATGCAGGCGATCGAAGCCGCCACCCACTCGGCTGCCACGCTGCTCGGCCTGGAACACGAGATCGGAACGATCGAGACCGGCAAAGAAGCTGACCTGCTTCTCGTCAACGGCAATCCCCTGGATGACATCGCGTTGTTGGAAGAACCGACGAACGTTGAATGGGTCATTCAGGGCGGGAAGATCGTCAAGGGCGCGACGGGCTGAGGAGGGTCTTCAACGCTTCCACATCGCTCTTGTCCAACTCTGGAGTGGCCTCCGCATCCCGGTACACGCGTTCTGGCTCTGTAGCCATCAGTTCTCCCAGCTTGTGCGCAGCCACAAAGCCGTCGGCGACCTTCTCGTTCACCACGTGTCGGAACAGCGGTTGCAGCACCCGAACCATCTTCGCCAGGATGGGATTGTCCAACTTGGAATAGGTCGCGATCCTGGTTTCGACAGACTCCCTTCCATCGCCACCCATCCTGGCACGGTAGTTCAACAAAATGATCGCTTCCCCTGTGATCACTGGAAACAGCCGGCCACGATGGCTCCCCCGCATGTGGTACACACGCTGGGTAGCGTCCCGATACAGCAGCTCGATCACCCCTTCGGAGCCCCGGCCATCGTCTCCTTGAAACGCGTTGGGGCCGGTACGCGCGACCCGGTAACTGGCCACTCCCAAATGACGGGCCAGCGTCGCGGCCAGGACCGGCCGATCCAGGATAAAGTCATAGACCGATTTCTGAATCGGAGTCTGGATGAAGGGAAGGAGCCGATGGGTCGTATGGTCGTTGATGACGCCGGCCAGCCGGCACAGGATCGGGCGTTCCATCTTCTCGAGGGGAAAGATCACCTCGGGATCGTCCACGCGAACTTCGCAGGCAAGACCATCCGCCGCCGAGAGGTGAGACAGCGCAACCGACACAACGATACCGATGAAGACTGAACGCTGGATGATGAACGAGGAAGGCGTAATGCTATTCGCCGATCACTTGGACCACGAGGTCGCGCTTTCGGGCGCGCGTGTCGAAATCAACGACGACGATCTGC
>DASYQR010000140.1:0-2756 GCA_036005325.1 Nitrospirales bacterium
GGGGCGGGGATCCAGAATCCAGGTTCGTGGCATCAATTGCTTGAGCAGATCGTACGTTTCTTGGCCCAGCTCGCGACGCCAGAAGGGCTCAAGGCTCGGGTGATGCAGGAGCGCGAAGGCCATCTTCTCTTCAAGCCACGGTTTGGCCGGCGGCGTCAGCGCGACATGCCCTTTCTTGGCGGCGTAGAACATCAGCTCGACCTTGGGAATATTTTTGAGGTCGAAGAGCTCGAAGAATCGGTAGAGACATGTAATCGGGCGAGACTCGACGCTCAGTCCTTCTTCCGTGAACGTCACATCCTCGGGAGACACCGTTTGGGCCGACAGACCGGCTTCCCGTAAGCGGGCCGCAAGCCAGACCATTTCGGGCCGGTAGTCCTTGGCTTCCTCAGAGACAACGATGGCGAGAGATGTTGGATGATCCGTCTGAAGACTGCGGATCATGTGCGCGAAGCCCTCCACCATGCCGTTGCGTCCTCCGACGACCAACCAGCCGAGGTCGGCGTAGGCCTGGGCCATGCATCCTGTCAGCCCGATACCGCCCGGGACGGAATCCAGCTCGCTGATCATGAGCCCATCTTCGGTGAGGATCAAATCGGGTCTGATCACTCCGGGCAATGAAGCGCGGAACCGGTTCATCCGCGCGAAGTCGATCAAACCGGACGGCTTGCCCTGGTCCAGGTACTCCGCCACCCACGCCGGCTGCATCCCGCCGACGCTTTCGTAGTACAGGCGGTTCAGGGCTTGCGTGAACGTGAGCAGTCGGCGGCCCAACGATTGAATGGTGGAAAAGTCAGCGGATGCAAGCGGAAAGGGCGTTGGGGAGACGCGCCAGGTGATGCCGTCGTGCAGGTTCGACTCCACGAGGCTGCTGCGGACTCGGCGGCTGTGCTCGCGCTGGCGGTCGGGAAGCACCTCGGTCGGCGGATGGCCAGCCAGTGCGGTTGTCGGATCCATCACCTGCTACGCCAGGTTAAACCGCCACGACCCTGGTGACTTCGGGGACGCTGGCCCTGAGCCGGCGCTCAATGCCCATCGTCACGGTCATGCTGGAGGCTGGACAGCCCGTGCACGCGCCTTTGAGGAGGATCTTGGCGGTGCCGTCAGGGGAAAGCTCGAGCAGTTCACAATCGCCGCCGTCCATCTGCAGGGCCGGACGGATGCCGTTGAGGGCATCCTGGACCCGGCGGGTGAGTGTCGTTCCAGAACTGGGGGTTGCGTTCACTGCGTGGTTCCTTGGATATGATTCAATCCTACCATGGCATGTCCCTTGGCACAAGAGGGCGCGACAGGGAGCGCTCCGCTGAGGTACAATGATTTTCCGTATGCAGGTGTCAAGGTCCCGCGAGCTTCCGATCGTCGTCGAGCAGATCGTGCCGAGCCGCGTCTGCTTCGCCTGCGATGTCTGCTGCCGGTTTCCCGAGGCGGACAGTCCGCTGCGTCCCTATTTCACGAAGGAGGAGATTCAGGCGGCCATTTTGCGCGGCATCCCCCCGGACGCTTTTCCGGACCATGCCGGCTCGAAGGTGGCGGTCGTGCCGCATCACGAAGGCTATCGGTGCCCCGCGTTTGATCCCAAGACCGGCGCCTGCGGCATCTATGAGGAGCGCCCCTTGGATTGCCGTCTCTATCCGGTCGCCGTCATGTGGGACCAAGCCCATGTCTCGGTGGTGATGGGCTGGGACAGCAAGTGTCCGTTCATCCGCGACAATCTGGACAGTCCGGAATCGCGGGCCTATGTGGAGCGGACCGCTGCGCTGCTGGAATCCGAGGAGCCCGTCCGCGTGTTTCTCGCGAACCAACAGTTGATCGGCGCGTTCCAGGATGACGTGTACGTCCTGCGTCGGCTCGAGCGCCTGAGCCAGATGGTTTCTGCCACTCCGCCCGCACGGTAATGCCGTGCGTCCTCCGACCCTCCGTCCGGTCATGCTGGAAGATCGTGGCTCGTTTGAAGCGCGTCTCGCCGCTCATCCTCTGCCCGGTGATCCGTTGGCCGCTTACTCCTTTCCTTATCATGTCATCTGGCAGGACCTCTTCCGGTATGAATGGATGGAGTTGGAAGGCCATGATTGTCTGCTGGCGAGCGACCAGGAAGGCAGCTTTCTGGCCCTGCCGCCGATTGGTCCCGATCCCTGCGGCCAGGCGATGGCCCAGGCTTTTGCCTTCCTCTCAGAACGGAATAAAACGCCGGCCATGACCCGCATTGAAAATGCGCCTGAGGTTCTGGCCGAACGCTGTCGTGAAAGGGGTTATCAGGTTAAACATAAAGAATCGGATTATGTTTACAGGCGCGCCGATCTCCTGGGATTGCACGGAGACCGCTACAAGAGTCAGCGGGTAGCCTACAACCATTGCGTCAAGGAATCGCGTCCGGTGTTTCGAGCCTATAGGCCTGAGAATGAGAAAACATGCCTAGCCCTGTTTCGGCAGTGGCGGGAAGGGGTGAAACAGGACGGAGCTTCCGATCTGGCCCGGCATCTGGCCGCTGACGCCGAGTCAGCCCATCGTCAAGGGATCAGCCATGCCGCCGAGCTTGGCCTGGTGGGCGCGTCGTCGAAGTGGAAGGACGGGTCGCGGCCTATACCTTCGGGTATCCCCTCACCCCAACCCTCTCCCCGGGAGGGAGAGGGCAGGGTGAGGGGGCAACATTCTGCATCCTGTTCGAAATCTCTGACCGAGCCGTGAAGGGACTGTCGCAATATATCTTTCGCGAATTCTGCCGCGAGTTGGAGCCCTACGAGTTCATCAACACGATG
>DASYQR010000141.1:0-8510 GCA_036005325.1 Nitrospirales bacterium
TTTCGTCCACCATAGGCGGCACCTCCTGTTAAGTATACCACAGGCCAGCTCGTTTCTTACGACTCCCGCCGGTTGCCGCCGCCGAAGGCTTCGGTCAACGGCTTGATCAAGGGCAACTCCGAGACCAGCTTGCGACGGGAAATGGGCTCGACGCTCCGGGCTTCGTGGAACGTCCGGAGCAGACTCAACGACACGATCATTCGGAGGACGCCGGAGATGAAGAAGACGAACGGGAGATTAGAGACCAGGCTCACATGCAGGCCAGGCAAGGCGATCTCGGCCGGGACTACCATCGCTAGCCAGCTGCCGAGCATGGCACCCAGGAACCAGCCGATCGCATTGACGGCATTCCAGACCGCGATGCCTTTCGCTCGATCTTCGGCGCCGACGGCATCAAAGACATAGTTCTGCAGTCCCAGGGACAGACCAGCCCAGATCACGCCTCCGGCGAAATTGACCGCCATGAGAAAGTAAAAATTCGCACTGATGATGTACATCATCGGCAGGAACGGCACCAGCAAGCCGGTCGCCACCAGCACCTTTTTGTTCCCGAACCGGTCGCCGAGCCGTCCCCACGGCTTGATCGTGAGGAACTGCCCGAGCACCGACGCCGCCAACCAGGCGGTGTACTCCAGATAGGTGAAATGGAGGTCCCGCAGCATGTAGATCACGAAATAGGGTCCGGCGATCAGGACGCAGACATGCATGAGCCCCGAGAAGGCGAGAAATCGCCGGAAGTTCGCGCTCCGCTCATGCCGCAGGAAATCAAACAGACGGAATTCCGATTCCCGCGTGGCGTGAAGCTCCGGCTCCTCAATGCGGGAGAGATAGCTTACGGAGACCGTGCGGGCGCCAGCCGCCAGTAGGAAGACGGTGGCGAAGCCGACCCACAGTGCCTCCCTCACCTCAGCCGCATGCAGCACCAGTCCCGCCACACAGAGGGCCAAAAAGCTGGCCACCGTCATGACCCTGGCTCGATGTCCGAAATAGGCCCCGCGCTGATTGGGATCCACCAGATCGGTGATGAGACTGTTCCAGGTGGGAATCGCGAAGTGCCCCATCGCAAAATAGGCCACCGCGCAGACGATCAACAGCCACGGCCCCTGCTCCGGAAACAAGAGCGGGAGCGCCAGGAGGGGCAGCCAGAGCAGTGCCTGCCCCGCGGCTCCCGCCAGGATGACGGCCTTCCGGTGCTGCAGCCGGTTCAGGACCTTGACCGACAGGAGCTGAGCCCAGGTCCCGATCAATTGCGGCAAGGCTGAGAGGAGCCCGATGTGGAACGCCGATGCGTGCAGCAGCAGAGCGAATGCGGAGAGATAGTTTTCTCCCCCGCCCACCATGATCGCCTGGAAAGCCCCTTCGCGGATACCGCAGCGCCGGCTCCGCTCGCCGACCGCCGCGTGCTGTTCCGAACCGTCGCTTATCAGTGTGGCCCTTTCCGCTTCTGATGGCCGTCATGTATCCCGCCCGCAGGGGATTCCTCCACGCCGATTTTGTGCCGGAAGACCAATTCTCCTCCGTACCAGCCTTGCAGGCCCAACAGCGACGCGCCGCCGAGACTGAGCACGAGCGGCATGAGCGTGCCGCCTCCTGGAAGAGGTGTCCCCCAGTTGTGCAGCACAAAGTTGATGCCGTAGAGCAGCAGCAACCCGAGACCGACCACCAGGTGCGTGGTGCCGGCGTTCCAGGCAGCCGGCGCCTCCTTTTTGATCGCCAGGAAATCAGGAAGACCCGTGATCACCGCGCCGAGGTTTCCCGCCAGCCCCAGTGCAATGCACCAGAAGGCCATCCGAAACCAGAACGGGTCGCTGGTGAACACGTAGGCCGCATCGGCGACAAGCGCAGCCGTATAGAGCCCGATCGGAAGCCCCACGGTCATGACATGGATAGGATGGCCGGCGATTTGCAGGCGACTCTTCATCGTCCTCCCTCCTTGTGAAAGAGTGGAGTGGCTTTAATCTTGGCTTCGTTCCGCTGGCGAAGTGGATTTGTCATCCTCAAAAGCGATTGGCAGTCCACGCTGATTTCTGAGATCTTCTATCTTGTTCAAGGGTTTTTCGAGTTGCCGCTTCCGTGTGGTCGTGAGAGCTTCGTATTCCTTCATGACGTCCTCGATTTTTCGGCCCAGGAGATCGAACTTGCTTGCAAATTCATCCCACTGCTTCTTGAACGCTCCGAATAACGACAAGATCTCATTGGAGGTTCGCTCCAACGCAAAATTGTCAACGGCTTGGCGAACGACCGCCAGGACCGCAAAAAGGGTGATGGGCGAACAGAACACGACCTTGTTCCGGATGCCCTCATCGAGAATCGAGCTGTCTTGCTCGTGGATGAAGGCATAGATCTGTTCATTGGGGATGAACAGGAGGACATAGTCCACCGTATTGGATTCGGCATCGATGTATTCGCGCGTGGTAATTTCCTTGACTCTGGCTCGTGCGTCTCGAAGAAAGTCGCTTCGGAACTTTGCCTTCTCGCAGTCGGAGTTGGCTTCCAGAAACCGAAGGTAGTTGTCCAAAGGAAATTTGACGTCCATATGGAGCTTGAGGCTCTTCGGCAACAGGAAGGTGAAATCCGGCCGCGATCCAACCCCTTCGATGGTTTTCTGCTTCAAATAATTTACGTTCTCGATGAAGCCGGCCAGCCTCAGAACGTCCTCTGCCATCCGTTCTCCCCAGCGGCCCCTGGCTTTCGTGCTTGAGAGCGCTTCGCGCAAACTGTTGGTGGTTTGCATGAGCGCCTGGGTCTGCTGACCGGCGGTTTGCAATTGACCGGCCAATTGTCCGAACTTTTCTGACCGGTCATTCTCCAGGTCTTTCATCAGCGTTGAGACATTCTCCAGCTGAACGGTCATCTGTTGTAATTGCTGATCAATAAGCGCTTTCTTAGTCTCTAGTTCGTTGGCATCCTCTTGCCTGGCTGCTGCCAGCTTTTCTTTGGCCAAACTCAGGAAAAGGTCCTTGGCCGTCTTGGCCTGTGCCAGCCTCAAGACAAATGCCGCAGCCAAGCCCACCAGGAACCCGGCCACCAACGTCAAAAGAATCAGAGTGGTAGTCGTCATATCTGCGCTTCCATGGCCCTTACTCTAACCTTTCCCGAAGGAGGACACCAGTCTATTCCCGCCGGAGGACCGGTAAGGGTTTTTGGCCGAGAATGCGGTAGGTCGAGAGGAGGCCGACGAGGATCGTCCCCATGATCGTCCCGCCGATGCCCCAGGCCAAGGCTTCGGGCTGGAAGAGCCATTTCACATCCAGAATCCAATGGCCCACCCCCCAGGCCAACGCTACAGCCAGAGCAGTCCCGATCACGCCGGCCGCGGCGCCGAGCAAGGCGTATTCCACCGCAAAGGTCTGAGCGACATCTCCTCGTGTCGCTCCCACCGCTTTGAGAATCATCGCTTCATAGATGCGCCGAAAGCGCGTGGCGGCCAAGGCGCCTGCCAAGACGATGGTCCCCGCGAGGATGCTCAAGCCAGCCATGAAGCGGATGACCAAACTGATCCGGTCCACCACCCGCGCCACGGAATCCAACACATCCCGAATGTTGATCGCCGAGACGTTGGGAAACGCGGCGATCACCGCGCGCTGGAGCGGAACCTCCTCGCTGGGATCCACGCGGGCCGTCGCGACATAGGTCATCGGCGCGCCATCAAGCGCCCCCAGCTGGAAAATGAAATAGAAGTTTGTGGACATGTTCCCCCACTCCACCTTCCTGATGCTGGCCACCCTGCCGGAGACCTTGGCGCCTTGGATGTCAAACTCGACGGTCGAGCCGAGCTCGAGCCCCAAACGACGCGCCGCTTCTTCTTCGACGGACACCTGCGGCTCACGCGAGGACTCGACGGCATTCCACCAGTCCCCCTTCGTCACCACATTATCCTTGGGAAGATCCTTGAGAAAAGTCAGCACATATTCGCGCGTGAAGTACCAGCCATGCTCGCGTTCCTCGTAGTTCTCCCTACTAATCGGCTGCCCGTTCAAGGCCCAGAGCCTCGATCGTATGAGCGGCGTGAGCCGCGCTTCAGCGTGGCCGCGCTCCGCCAGCAATCGCGCGAACGCTTCTTGCTGATCCGGCTGGATGTCAATGAAGAAGAAGGACGGCGCGTCGGTCGGGATGTTCTCGCCGATCTCCCAGAGGATGTTCCGTTCGACCAGATGGATCGCCAGGATCACCATCACCCCGACTCCGACTGAGACCAAGATGGTCTTCACCTGGTTGCCGGGACGGTAAAGATTGGCCAGTCCTTGGCGCCAGGCCAACGGTCTCCATCGCGGAAGCCGGCTGGCCAGCCGCGCCACCATCCAGGCCGCCCCCCGCAGCAGACTCAGCGCGGCGATGAGCGCGCCGATGAACAGTCCGGCCGCCCGCCACGAACCGGCCTGCCACAAGGCCAGCCCGGCCAGTGCCAACGCCAGCAGCCCGCTGGCGACCCAGGCCGATCGTCCGGCAGACTTGGGCGGCTCCTCCGTCACGTCACGACGGAAAATCAGATTGGGCCGCACATGCCGCACGTCCAGCAGCGGCCAGAGAGCAAACAGGGCTGTTGTCAACAGACCCATCGCCACGCCGCGTACGAACGGCAGCAGGGCGAACCGGAATTCCAACTCAATCGGAAGCCAGGTCTTCATCAGGGGAGGTAAGAATAGCTGTAGCCCCGCGCCCAACGCCGCCCCCGCCAGGCTCCCCAGCAAGCCCAGTAACAATGTCTGCGTCAGGTAGACCAGCAGGATCGTCCGCGACTCCGCGCCGACGGCCTTCAGCACGGCAATGGTTTCGAGCTTCTCGTTCAGAAAGGCCCGCACGCTGCTGGCCACGCCGATCCCGCCGACCATCAGCGCGATAAGTCCGGCCAGGCCTAGGTACATCGTGAGCTGGCGGAGGAAGCGTCGAAGCATCGGCTGCGCTTCCTGATACGTGCTCACCCGCACCGTCTTGTCCGGAAAGGTGGCGGACAACTCCGCCTGAACGGCGCGCGGGCTCAGCGTCTCAGGCAGCTTCAACAGATGCCGGTGTGTCACCCGGCTGCCCGGCTGGATGAGTTGGGTCGCCGCGAGGCCTTGCTGTGACATCAGCAGGCGCGGGCCGAAACTGAAGGCCCCGGCCGCCCGGTCCGGCTCCTTCTTCAACAGACCGGCAACTCTGAACTCCGCGCGACCGATCTTGAGCGTGTCTCCGACCTTCAGATTGAGACGGATCAGTAACGTCTCCTCGGCCAGTACATTGTTTCCGGTGAATAGAGCGGCCAATGCCTGCTCCGGCTCGGCCCGCAACTTCCCGTAAAACGGATAGCCTGGCTCCACCGCCTTAAGTTCCACGAGCTGCGTACCGGTCCGAACCGCAGCCATCGCCACCAGCTCGCTGAGATGCATGCGGGCAATCCCGCGGCCGTCAAATCCGCGGAGGATCGCCTCCGCCTCCGGCGTTAACGTACGCGTCGTTCGCAGCTCCACATCAGCTGCCATAAGGCTACGGGTCTCGCGCTGAATGGCCCGTTCCATGTTCGCCGCAAAGAGCCCGACACCCACCAGGGCGGCCACACCGAGCGCGATGCAGATGAAGAAATAGGTAAAGTGCCGCCAGGCGGCGCGGGTTTCCCGCCAGGCCATGCGGAAAGCAAACGTTGTCACGGACGAGCTCCGGGAACGCGCTGTTGCAGTTCATCCGAAATGATCCGCCCATCGCGCAGGCAGACAATCCGCTCGGCGTGCGCTGCCAGTGCGGGATCGTGCGTCACAAGGACCAGCGTGCTGCCATGATCCCGGTTCAACCGAATGAGCAGCTCGATCACCTGCTCCCCTGTCGCTGTATCCAGGTTGCCGGTCGGCTCGTCGGCGAGCAAGATCGCGGGGTTGTTCGCAAACGCTCGCGCGACGGACACCCGTTGCTGCTCGCCTCCGGAGAGCTGCGCCGGATAGTGATGCAGGCGCGACCCGAGTCCGACAGCCCGTAACAGCGCGTTCGCCTTGCTCACCGCTTCCGGATCGCCGGCCAGCTCCAGCGGTACCGCGACGTTCTCCTGCGCGGTCAGGGTCGGAATCAAGTGAAAGGACTGAAAGACATAGCCGATCTTCCGCCGGCGTAGGCGCGCCAGCTCGTCTTCGGACAAGCTCGTGATCTCCTGCCCTTCCAGTGAGATGGTGCCTGAGGTCGGCTGGTCCATGCCGGCGATCAATCCCAGCAGAGTGGATTTTCCGCTCCCGGACGGCCCGACGATGGCGACAAATTGCTTCGCTGGGACATCGAGCGAGATGTCATTCAAGATGGACACCTCGCGGCCGCCACTGGTGAGCCGCATCGAGAGGTTGCGAATTGCAATCACGCCCCCTATTATACAGAGAAGCATGGATTATTTACTGAGGGCCATTGCGCTCGCCGCGTTTCTAACCGTCGGCGTCGAAGCCTGCGATCAACAAATCGGCAAGCCCGCGCCGAAAATACAAGGGACGAGCGTCGACGCGCGGCCCGGCACTAAATCTCCGCCTCCATCCAACACCGCCGCTCGTCCGGAAGAACGGGTGCTGGTGGCATTCGGCGACAGCTTGACCGCAGGGCTGGGAGTGTCGCCGGAGGAAACGTATCCCGCTCGCCTGCAGGAGAAACTCCTGCTTTCCGGCTATCGGTATCGCATCATCAACGCCGGTGTCAGCGGTGACACCAGCGCAGGCGGTCTCCGCCGAGTGGAGTGGGTGCTCAAGAGCAAACCGGACATCGTGATCCTGGAGCTTGGCGCTAACGACGGCTTGCGTGGCCTCAACCTTGCGCAGACACGTACGAATTTAGAAGAGATCATCCAGCGCTTCCTGGCTGGCGGCGCCAAGGTCGTCCTGGCCGGCATGAAGCTTCCTCCCAATTACGGCGCCGACTACACAAAGGCCTTCCAATCCATGTACGCCGACTTGGCAAAGCGCTACGATGTCCAGTTCATTCCCTTCTTTCTCGATGGAGTGGCCGCTAAAGCCGACTACAACCAAGCCGACGGTATTCACCCGACAGGCTCCGGCTATGCCGTCATCGTCGAAAATATCTGGCCTGTCATAGAGCCTCTCTTGAAGAAGTGATTGATATTATTCATTAAATTTCAGTATTGACATACTCTGGCCAATGCGTTAGTTATATAAATGCATACCCGACCAAGTTGGTCTCCGATTGGAATAGTCGGGGATTGAATTGATCGGATACCTAATTACTTGAGGAACCCCATGAACTGCCCTCGATGCAAGGGCATCATGGCCCAGGAGGTCTTCGAAGATTTATTGGACGACACAGGACATCTCTCCTTCCCAGGCTGGCGTTGCCTGCAATGTGGAGAGATTCTCGACCCGTTGATTGCCAACAACCGCGGGTCACATCCAATGCCTCTTTTGGGCCGAGCCCGAAAGAAATTCGCCGCTCTGCTGTACTGAGCGCGATATATATCAACTCCGACGCTCGGATGTGAATCAAGGGGGAGTCGTGCGTCTGCGCACGAATTCCCCACGGGCGAATTCCCCAGGGAAGGATAAACAAGTTATGGCCTCGGTCACGGAACAGGCAGTTATTGACGCGCTCCGCACGGTCATGGAGCCGGAGCTGCATAAAGATCTCATCACCCTGAACATGGTGAAGGACGTGAAGATTGACGGCGGCGCCGTCAAGTTTACTGTCGTCCTGACCACCCCAGCCTGCCCGCTTAAGACCGTGATCAAGGAAAGCTGCGACAAGGCGGTGGGGGCGCTTCCCGGCGTGACGGCGGTGGAGGTGGATTTCACCGCCAACGTGCAGCAGGGACGGTCGCAGGTCAAGGAGAACCTGATCCCGACCGTCAAGAATACCATCGCTGTGAGCAGCGGCAAGGGCGGCGTCGGCAAGACCACCGTGGCAGTCAACCTGGCAGTCGGCCTCGCCCTACAAGGCGCCAAGGTCGGCTTGATGGATGCGGATGTCTACGGCCCGAACGTCCCGATGATGATGGGCGTGGAGCGCCCGCCAGAGCAGCGGGACGGCAAGCTGGCGCCGGCCGAGAGCCACGGCGTCAAGATGATTTCGATGGGATTCTTCGTCCCGGAAGATACCCCGCTGACGTGGCGCGGCCCGATGATCCACACCGCCATTCAGCAGTTCCTGCGGGACGTGATCTGGGGTGACCTGGACTATCTGGTGGTGGATCTGCCCCCAGGGACGGGGGATGCTCAGCTCAGCATCGCTCAACTCGTCCCCTTGACCGGCGCTGTCATCGTGACTACGCCCCAGGAAGTCGCGTTGCATGACTCCCGCAAAGGGCTCGTGATGTTCCAGAAGGTCAACGTGCCACTGCTGGGTATTGTGGAGAACATGAGCTACTACGTCTGCGGTAAGTGCGGCGAGCGTACCGAAATCTTCTCCTACGGAGGCGGGGAACGGGCCGCTGAAAAACTGGGCATTCCCTTTCTCGGCCGCGTCCCGATCGATCCGGCCATCAGGGCCGGCGGCGATATGGGCATGCCGCTCGTCGTGGCCGACCCGGATTCCCCGCAGGCGAAGGCCTTCATGGA
>DASYQR010000142.1:0-6613 GCA_036005325.1 Nitrospirales bacterium
ATTTGTGAAGGCGGCGATGGAGTACGAGATCAAGCGGCAGACGAAGGTCCTGGAGGAAGGCGGGAAGGTCGCGCAGGAGACGCGTCTGTGGGACACAGAGAAGGGTGAGACGGCCGTGATGCGCAGCAAAGAGGAGGCGCATGACTATCGCTACTTCCCGGATCCGGATTTGGTTCCGCTGCGGATCACTGAGGAGATGATAGAGAAGGAGCGGAAGTCCACGCCGGAATTGTCGGAGGCCAAGCGCATGCGGTTCATGGAGGAGTTTGGGCTCTCCGATTATTCAGCGGGCGTCTTAGCTTCCGATAAGAAGTTTCTTGAATACTTCGAAAAGAGTGCGGCCGAAGCTGAGAAATTGGGGTTGTCGAAGATGGAAGTGGGAAAGGAACTTGCTAACTGTATTACGGTAGATTTTCGAGGGCTCACCAGGATGATGAACAATCGTCCTGGAATTACGCATAATCCTCCACCCATTCTTTACTCAGATCCAGTTCGCGAAGGTGTTTGGCCGCCTACTATGATGATTCCTGAAAAGAATCTTGCGGAATTAGTGGTTATGAAAGTGAAGGGCGAAATCACCGGGCCTATTTACAAGTCAGTGTTAGAGAAGATGTTTAATACTCGCAAGACTGCCGCTGAAATCATTGAGGCGGAAGGCTTGACGCAGGTCTCGGACGAGGGCGCGCTGGAGAAGATCATTGACGAGGTGATGGCCAAGAATCCACAGCAGGTCGCGCAATACCGGAGCGGTAAGGAGCAGGTGTTCGGGTTCTTCGTGGGGCAGGTGATGAAGGCCTCCGGCGGCAAGGCCAACCCGGCCAAAGTCAATGAACTGCTCAAGAGGAAGTTGGCAGGATGAGATTTCATTCCCCTCGCCCCTTGAGGGAGAGGGTTAGGGTGAGGGGTTGGATGAACGAAGCAGCGCGGGTCCTGTCTTTTGTAGGGGCGGCCCTCCGTGGCCGCCCGGTACTGGGCACCCACAGGGGGAGTGCCCCTACACGAATGGCGGGGCCCACATCGGCGCCACCCGCGCGCTCATGCGTTCTGGAGCAGATGTTAATTCTGTGACGATCAATGGTGAGGAAGTGAGACTCGTTGATGTTGTCTTACTAAGTATAGCCTTGTCGTCTTGGGGATATGGTTTTTTTTATCAGACTAAAGCAAGGGGTTTTATCTCACGAGAGAAGCTCAAAGAAGTAAGTGACGTTTCTATATTGGCAACTGGTCCTATGCCCCCCAAAGGGATATTGAGTGAAGAAGGCCTGGAATTTAGGAAAAGATCTATCAGGGGGGCAACTATTTTTGTTTTGTGCGTGTTGTTATTGATGCTTCTTCATTCCTAGCGTGTTAAAGAGTTCCTAAGGGGAATGCATATGAGTGCGATTGCGGAGATCAGGGCGCGGGAGATTCTGGATTCGCGGGGGAACCCGACGGTCGAGGTGGACGTCGTGCTGGAGTCCGGGGCGAAGGGGTGGGCGGCGGTGCCGTCCGGCGCATCCACGGGCACGCGCGAGGCGCTCGAGCTGCGCGACGGCGATAAGACGCGTTATCTCGGGAAGGGCGTCCGCAAAGCCGTCGCCAACGTCCAAGAAATATTGGCGCCCTCGCTGATGGGGAAGGATGCGATGAATCAGACCGCGATCGATCACGCGATGATCGCGCTCGATGGCACGCCCAACAAGAGTAAGTTGGGCGCCAACGCTATCCTCGGGGTGTCTCTCGCAGTGGCGAAGGCCGCGGCTGAGGAGGCAGGGCTGCCGCTCTACCGTTCTCTCGGGGGCGCGCAGGCGCATGAATTGCCGGTCCCGCTTATGAACGTGATCAATGGTGGAGCGCACGCAGACAACAACCTGGACCTTCAGGAATTCATGATCGTGCCGGCCGGCGCGCGCACATTCGCGGAAGCTTTGCGGATGGCCGCCGAGGTCTTCCATACATTGAAAAGCCTGCTGAAGAAGAAGGGCCTCAGCACCGCTGTGGGCGATGAAGGCGGCTTTGCGCCGAACCTCGGCTCGAACGAGGAAGCTCTGGCGCTCATCGTGCAGGCCATCGAAACAGCGGGCTACAAGGCCGGCGAGGATATCGCCCTCGCGTTGGACCCCGCGGCCAGTGAGTTTTACGAAAACGGGCGGTACGTGATGAAAGGCGAGACGCAGGCGCAACGTTCCAGCGAAGACATGATAAAATATTACGAAGGTCTCGTCGGCCGCTATCCGATCGTTTCGATCGAGGACGGGCTGAGCGAGAAGGATTGGAAAGGCTGGAAGATGCTGACCGAGCGGCTGGGGCAGGGGGTGCAGCTGGTCGGGGACGACATCTTCGTGACCAATCCGGAGATCTTCGCCAAGGGGATCGCGGAAGGCCTTGGCAACTCGATCCTCATCAAGCTCAACCAGATCGGGACGCTGACCGAGACCCTGGAGACGATCGAGATGGCGAAACGGGCGGGTTACACGGCCGTCGTGTCGCACCGGTCGGGAGAGACCGAGGACGTGACGATCGCAGATCTGGCGGTGGGACTGAACACCGGCCAGATCAAGACCGGTTCTCTGTCGCGAACCGACCGAACGGCCAAATACAATCGGCTGCTGCGGATCGAAGAGGAGTTGGGAGATGCCGCCCGGTATCGGGGCCGCGCGGTCTTTGCAAGAAAAGCGGAACAATGAGGGCAAGACTCAACCAGCGACGAACGACCCTTCAGGCCAAGCGGAAGCGACGCTGGACGTTCTATGTGGTCGGAGGTTTCTTCCTGATGAGTTACTTCACCTATGAGTTCTTATTCGATACTATGGGGTTCATGAAATACCTCAACATGAAGCGGACCCACGGCCAGATCGCCGAGGAGATCAAAACCATCGAAGAAGAGAACACCCGTCTGCGAAAAGACATCGAGGCGGTCAAGCACGATCCGGCCACGCTGGAAGGCCTGGCCCGCGACCGGCTTGGCATGGTGAAACAAGGTGAAACGGTCTTCCTGATCGCGCCCAGCCGTCAGAACGAGTACCCGCGTCAAAGCGGCTCTCCGGCGGAGCGGCCGTGAGCCACGCCGCGTCCCAGCCTGGAATATTCATGAACGCTTCTACTGCAACCGCGGATACGCTGCTGCGACGGGCGGGCTCGCCGCTCAGTCCCTCGACGTACTGTTTCAAGTACGCCTCGGTCCCTTGCGGCTCCACGCGCCCGTCTCGCGACGCGTCTGCGCGGTTTCGTGACGAACCGTCATGAATATTCCAGGCTATCGCTCCGGGTTTGTCGCGCTGGTAGGCCGGCCGAACGTGGGGAAATCGACGCTCCTGAACCGCCTTCTCGGTGGGAAGGTCGCCATCATCTCCGACAAGCCGCAGACGACCCGGACCCGGATCCTCGGCGTCAAGCATCTGCCGGGCGCTCAGATGGTGTTCCTCGACACGCCCGGCATCCATAAACCCAAGTTCCGGCTTAACCAGCGGATGGTCGACGTGGCGCTGCATGTGCTTGATGAGGTGGACTTGGCCTTTTTCCTGGTCGAGGCCACGGATGCACCGGGCCCAGGCGACCGGTTTGTGCTCGAACGGCTCAAGGAACGAAAGCTGCCGGTGTTCCTCGTCGTCAACAAGATTGACCTGGTGAAAAAGCTGCGCCTGCTCCCGCTGCTCGATGAATACCAGCGGATGCATGAGTTCGCCGAGATTGTCCCCATCTCGGCCAAGACCGGCGACGGCGTGGACCGTTTGGTGGACCTGGCCTTGGCTCGCATGCCGGAGGGGCCGGTCTATTTCCCGGAAGATGTGATGACGGACCAGCCGATGCGGATCCTGGCGGCGGAGATCATCCGGGAGAAGCTCCTGCAAAAGACGCGCGACGAACTGCCGTTCGCCGTGGCGGTCGGCATCGATTCTTTCAAAGAGGAAGGCAAGCTTGCCCGGATCAGCGCGACCGTGTATGTGGAGAAGGAATCGCAGAAGGCCATCGTGATCGGCAGGCAGGGGGAAATCCTCAAGGCGGTCGGCACCTATGCCCGCATCGACATGGAGAATCTTTTCGGCATGAAGGTGTTCCTGCAGCTCTGGGTGAAGGTGAAAGAATCCTGGCGCCAAGACGAGCGAATGCTCGTCGAACTGGGGTATTAAAATGGATCGGACGGATAGTAAGGCCGACAAGCCCGATAAGCCGACGGGAGAAGGGCGGACCGCAAGCCGGTTCGACGTGATTCTTGTCTCCGTGGCCCGTCTGCTGCGCCGAGGCGCCATCGGCAACCTCGAGCGGATGATCTCCAAGATGCATCCGGCCGACGTCGCCAAGGTCCTGCATCACTTGAACACCGCCCAGGAAAGACGGACCGTCTTCGAGCTGATCCATCCCGAGGGACCTAAGGCTCAGGTGTTGCGCGAAATGGATCGCGGGGACATCAGCGAAACTCTGGCGGATATCCCCGCGGCTGACATCGCGATGCTGATCAGGACCCTGCCCGACGACGACCAGGCCTACGTCCTGAATTGCCTGCCGGAAGAGCGGTCTCAGGAGATCCTGAAGCTGATGAAGCCGGAGGACTCGGCGGAGGTCCAGGACCTCCTGCAGTACGAGCCCAAGACCGCCGGCGCCATCATGACGACGGAGTATTTTTCCTTGCCTGAGTACACGACGGCGGAGGAGGCGATCCGCAGGCTCCAGGGGGCCAAGGACACCGAGAACGTCTTCTACATCTACGTCACCGACAAGGACGAGAAGCTTGTGGGCGTCCTCTCGCTGCGCCAGCTCCTGCAAGTGGCCCCGCATAGCCGCCTCGGGACCATGATCAAGCGGGAGGTCATCAGCGTCACCACCGACACCGACCAGGAGGAGGTGGCCAAGCTGGTGGCCCGCTATAACCTGCTCGCGATCCCGGTCGTCGACAAGGACAATACCCTGGTCGGGATCATCACGGTGGACGACGTGGTGGACATCATCCATGACGCCGCCACCGAGGACATGCTGAAGATGTCCGGGACGAGGAGCGAGGAGGAGGAAACGCTCCTGCACTCGTCGGTGTTCAACTCGGTACGGCTCCGGGTGCCGTGGCTCTTGACCAACCTCATTGGGAGCATGGTATCGGGCATGATTCTCTGGTTTTTCCGGCATACGATCCAGGAGGTGGTAGCGCTGGTTACGTTCATTCCGGTGATCGCGGCCATGGGCGGCAACGTGGGCCTGCAGTCCTCCACCCTGGTCATTCGCGGACTGGCGACCGGGGAGATCGAGTTGTCGGATGTGAGAAAGGTTTTCTTACGTCAAGTTGCGATCGGTTTTCTCATCAGTCTGCTTTGCGGCGCCGTGGCGCTGGCCGGAGCCGCCATTATGCACATCAATCTGACGCTGGGGCTCGTCGTCGGGGTCGCCATGGTCTGCGCGCTGGTCGTGTCCACGGCCATGGCCACGATCATGCCGGTCGTCCTGAAGCGCTACGGCGTGGATCCGGCCATCGCCGCCGGCCCGTTTGTCACCACGGCCAACGACATCACGGGAATCGCGATCTATCTTACCCTCGCCACGGCCGTCCTATCGAACCTGAAATAGGAGCCGCGCGCGGTGCCTCTGCTCAAGACTCCTGCCATCATCCTCAAAAGCCGCAAGTGGGGCGATGCCGACCGGATCGTCACGTTCTTCACGCTGAAACACGGCAGGGTCCGAGGGGTCGCTCGCGGGGCTCGACGGATGAAGAGCCGCTTCGGCAGTTCGCTGGAGCCCTTCGTCCACTGCGACCTCGTGCTGTTCGAAAAGCCGGGCGATACCCTGTATCGCGTCTCCCAGACCGACATCCGGCACGCGTTCCCTTCGCTCCGGGATTCGCTTGAAACGATCGCCGGCGCGGCGCGGCTGGCCAACCTGGCGGGCGCGGTGACGGCCGACGGCGACGCGGTGCCGCGTGTGTTCCACACATTGCTGGAAGGGTTTCGGGCGATCGAGGACAGCGATGATCCGGGACTCACGGCGGCTCTCTACGAGTTGGAGATTCTGCGTTTCGCGGGATACCTGCCGCACCTGGACCGCTGCAATGTCTGCCAAACGAAGGCCGGCGGCGGGTCCTGGTTTTTCTCGCCGCGCGCGGGCGGGACGGTCTGTGCGGCCTGCAACAGACGGGAACCGATACGATGTCCGGCCGTCTCGCCGGCCTGCCTGGCCTTCTTTCGCCAGGTGCTCCGAATGGACCCGGCACGCTTGCCCCGTCTCAAAGCCACGGCGCCACAGCGCCATGAGCTGCACGAGATCATCGAGCTGTACGTGGATTGCGTGGCCGGCCGTCGCATGCCGCGCACGCATGGCTTATTCGCTGCGGAGACAAAGAGGCCATATAGGCGGACTGCATCCGATGTAGGGGCGCAATTGATTGCGCCCTGATTGGGCGTGATAAATCATGCCCCTACGAGGGGAACAAATGCCTGACCCCGTCGGGCGTAGCGGCATGATCGCCAGGTTTACAGGTAAGGCCTTCGTCGCGTTCGGGTTCATCCTGGGAACCTACGGCCTGACAGAAGGCAACGAGGCGATCAAGCAGACCGCGCTCGGCCTGCTGGTGGCGGGCATCCTGGCGATGGCCTACGGCATGTACCATTGGGCGAGGTATCGCGGCGTGACAACCGATCACGACCGATCGAAC
>DASYQR010000143.1:0-27179 GCA_036005325.1 Nitrospirales bacterium
GCTCGGCCCTTCCAAGGGCGGAGTCCGGTTCCATCCGGACGTGAATCTCGGGGAAGTGGCGGCGCTGGCCATGTGGATGACCTGGAAGTGCGCCCTCGTAGGGCTTCCCTATGGAGGAGCCAAGGGAGGGATCCGCGTGGCGCCTGAGAAATTGTCGCGCGCTGAACTCCAGAGGCTGACCCGCCGGTACACCGCAGAGATACTTCCCCTCATCGGTCCGGAGAAGGACATACCCGCCCCCGATGTCGGTACCAATGCACAGGTGATGGCCTGGATGATGGATACGTACAGCCAGGAAATGGGCTATGCCGTTCCCGGCGTGGTGACGGGGAAGCCCTTGGCCATCGGCGGAAGTTTGGGCCGAGAGGATGCGACTGGCAGAGGGGTGACGGACGTCACGCTCGAAGCGCTGCGACACCTGGGATTGGACATCAGCCGGGCCACCGTCGTCGTCCAGGGCTTCGGAAACGTGGGCATGCATACGGCCCGGATTCTGCACGAGGTGGGCGCGAAAGTCCTCGCCGTCAGCGATGCGAAGGGCGGGATCTACAGCACGCATGGGTTGGACATTCCTACCCTCCGTTCCCGGTATCGCAGCAACGTCCGTCCGCTCCACGAATGCGGCATGGGAGAAGTCATTTCCAACGAGGAGCTCTTGCAACTGGAATGCACGATCCTGGTGCCGGCCGCGCTTTCGGAGCAGATCACGGAGACGAACGCGGGCCAAATCCGCTGTCGAATCCTGGCAGAGGGGGCTAACGGGCCGACGACCCTGGCCGCCGACCGCATTCTCGAGGACAAAGGCATCTTTCTGATCCCCGACATTCTGGCCAATTCCGGAGGGGTGATCGTCTCCTATTTCGAGTGGGTGCAGGATGTCCAGAAGTATTTCTGGAACGAGCAGGACATTCGGAATCGCCTGCACGAGATCATCACGGCCGCTTTCCGGAGAACCCTCGAGTTCTCCCAGACGAAAAAAGTATCGATGCGGATGGCGGCGCTCATGAATGGGATCGACAAGATCGGTCAGGCGCACCTGGCTCGCGGGCTCTATCCGTGAGGGCGTTCGTTTTCAGTTGCATCGGAGTGCTGTGGTTCTCCGTGGGACTCGGGTTGATCATCGCGCCGGCGTGGGTCGTTGAGATTCTTGAACGGCTTGCGTCGGATGAACTCCGGCTGTTCGTCCTCATTCAGATGGGGATGGTGGTCAGTCTTCTGCTGGTGGTCGGCACGGGAGGGCTGGCCTTTCGAGCCGTCTGGATCGTGGTCGGGTGTGTGGGGCTGGCCAAGGGACTCTTCCTGATCAGCGCTCCGCTGGGCCGACGGGAGGCCTTCCTCGACTGGTGGTTCAAACGGCCGTTTTGGGCATATCGCATACAGGGGATTGTGCTGGCGGGCCTTGCGACGACCCTTGCCTATGGAATTATCTCGCTCTAGAGAGCCGGTCGTGACGGACGAGATCCTTGTGCTTTGGCGGGCTCACCGGGATGCGACGCTTCCTGAGGTACCACGTGAACGTAAAGGAGAACTCTGGGTTCTGGACGAGGTCATCGGCGGGTGTGTGACCTACTATTTGGACGCCGGCCGGCCGCTGGACCCGCCGCGTGTCGTGATTCTGGAGGATTGCCGAGCCGATCTGGAACGCTTGCTTCCTGACTTGGAAGAGGCGGCCGCCGCGTACTTCAACCGCCTGCGGGCCCTTGCAGGATTGCTCATCCAAGCCTCTCGGGCAGGGGGCAAAAGTTAAAGGGAGAAAGCCCGCACGAACCGCATGCTGGGCACTTGCATCTCGGTGTCTGGTTCGTTACCATGGCTCGACTTTTATGTCTTCCAACAAGATTTACATCGGCGGATTTTTCTAACTTCATCACGGGGGTAAGAGCATGGCCAAGTGCTTGAGAGGAAGAGGATGGGCGGTCTGGGTGTATGCGCTCATGCTGTTGACTGCGGAAGCGGCCAACGCCGAGCAGTACGAACTCACCGAATCCGAGGTGATGGACAGCGCGAAGTTCAATACTCCCGATGTTGCGCTGTTCGGAATCAAGATCGGAGACACCGAGGCGAAGGTCAAGGACAAGCTCATCAAGATCAAGATTCCCGGCGTGCGGGTCGAAGTCCAGGACGTGTACGTGATGCTGTATGATAAGCGAAGCCCCAGCAACGCCATGGCCGGTGTCCGGCTCATGGACGGGAAGGTGGACTATATCTACATCAACCAGAGATTTGCTCACCTCGCGGCGGGTGTCTTTCGCCTGGTTCTGCGCGGGGATGGAATTGAGGAAGCCCGTAAGCTCTTGGGCAAAGAGGAGTCGAGCGAAGATCAGGCCACGTTTACGAAACTGTATTACAAGGGCGGAACACTGATCCTTCTGTTTTCCGGCCGTGACATCACGGTGGAGTTCAATAACGGGGCTTAGTTCGGATTAGCGTGTGAATGCGACGGCGGACGAGTCCGGCGGACGGAGCCCGTATTCGATCAAGTTTTGCGCGCGTCCCCAGCGGTGACGGGCATTGAGGAGCACGAGGAGGAGATCTTTTTCCTCACGTGAGACGACGGCGATCAGACAACGCCCGGCCCCTCTCGTGAAGCCGGTTTTCACGCCGATCACCCCTTCCATAGTCCCCAAGAGACGGTTTGTCGTCCGGGCGATGTAGGCCTTGCGCTGATTGACGGTGCGGATGACGGCCGACGGTTCTCTGACGATGGCAGCGAAGGTTTCCTGCGCCATTGCGTATTCCGTCAACGCGGCCAGCTCTTCTGCCGTGGAATAGTGCTCAGGCATGTCGAACCCGCACGCATTCTGGAAATGAGTGCGGGTTAAGCCGATGGCGAGCGCTTTGGCATTCATCTTCTCGACGAAGGAGTCCTCATCACCGGCGACATGCTCCACTGCGGCCAGGCAGGCATCATTGGCCGAGCGAATCAGCATGGCTTTGAGGAGGCTCCGTAACGGGAGAACCTGGCCGGGCTTCAGGTAGAGTTTGATCCGATGGGCGGCCGCTGCCCGACGGCTCACCGTCACGTCGTCATCCAAGTTGCCTTCCTCGAGGATCACGATGGCTGACATAATCTTGGTCAGGCTGGCGGGCGCCATAGGCTGGTCGGCGTTTTCTTGGAAGAGAATCTCCCCAGTCTTCAGGTCCTTCAGCAGAATTCCTTCCGGTGGCGCAGGCCGTGGCATCGCCTTGCGCTTGTGAGCGCGCGGAGTTTTGACTTGGGCCGGTTTTCCTGTCGAGAGGCGAAGGGCTTGCGCGGAGTTGTCCGAGCGAGAACCCGCGGCGTCGCCGGAAGCAGGGAGCAGCAGGAGCGCCCAGCCGACCACCAGACAACCGGTCAGGCAGCCGCGTAAGACACTCATGAAGGGATCGTGACTTTCAGGTTCAGGTCCTTCACGCCGGCTTCGAGCACTCGATGGAAAAATCGAAGGAGATCCGCCAGGTCCAACCAGAACCCGCAGTTCAAGCAGCGGGCATACAAGCGACGGCTATCCAGCGTGTAGTGCCGCTCAAACATCATACAGCCCTGGCATTTGAGGCATGTCATGGAACGATACTTTGGCATGGTCTCTCGTTGGAGTCAAGGGAAATACCGGAGCGGCATGCTCATTTGATCCGGTTCATGATGAGGGCAATGCACCCGGCGAGCAGTCCGCCGCCGGTGATGGTCAGCGCGAAATTCATGGCACTCTTGTTCCCGCTGATGAGGTCTTGAACCCCTCCCTGAACCATCAGCACCGCCAGTGTCATGGTCGCGCCAGTCAGGAACCACCAGGCAAATGTTTTCACGTGTTCGGCCCTCACCGACCGCCAATCTAGCGGTCGTCCCCTGGATTGTCAAGCCTACGTGATTTTCCTCAATTCGAAGGAACCAGATGGGACCGGGGATCCTTGGCCAGGAAGACCGACAGGGTGCTGGCCAGATTGTTCGCCGTGACCAAGCCCGGTCGGGGATCCTGCGGTCCGAACGAGACGGCGGTGATGGCGAAGGGAGCCGAGCCGGTCCGGTAGCTGCGCGGAGGTTGCCAGAAGGTGCCGTCGCCTTTTCCGAGCAGCACGGAAAGGTCGCTTGACAGATTGTTGACGACGGCGATGTCTGTCTTCCCATCCCCGTCAAAGTCCCGGATCACGGCCGCGATCGGGCCGACGTTTGCGCCGAAGGCGGTGCCCGGCGTGAACCTGCCGTCTCCGGTGCCGAAGAAGACGCTGATATCGTCCCGTTCACCGTTCACCACCAACAGGTCCATGTGGCGATCCCCGTTGAGGTCCAGGACGGACACGCTGAGCGGGCTGTGGCCGGTACGATAGGGGACGGGCGTGAGGAAGGTGCCGTCGCCGTTGCCCAGGAAGACCACGACGCTGTTGCTCATTTTGCCGCCGTGGGTCACTACGAGGTCGAGCTTGCCGTCCTCATTGACGTCCGCGGCCACGACGGAGGTCGGCGTATCGCCGTATTCATAGAGCGCCTTTTGCAGGAAGCTGCCGTCACCGCGCCCGATCAAGACGAGCAGTTTGTCGTTGCGGAGGGCTACGGCCAGATCCGGCTTGTGGTCTCCGTTGAAGTCTCCTACGGCCAGACTGACCGGTGCTTTGACCGCGGGATAGCTGTCCCACTTTGTGAACTGACCGGTTCCGTCTCCCAGAAGAATGGTCACCAGGTTGTTCCCGGCGGTCGCCACGGCGAGATCGAGGTTTCCATCGCCATTAAAGTCATGAAGGGCGAGGGCGCGCGGTTGTTCCGATATCCGCAAGGTCATCGGATCCTTGAAGCTGCCGTCGCCGTTTCCGAGGAGGATGCTCAGCGAATCGCCGCCGATGTTGGTCGTAATCAGATCGGCCAGACGGTCTCCGTTCAGGTCACCGGTGACGATACTTGTGGGATTCTTGCCGACTTCGATCGTCTTGTAGAGGTAGAAGAGGTCGGGAGCCTGATGGGATTCGCTTGGTGTGCACGCCATTCCTGCGAGCAATAGGAGAGCGGCGGGCCACCACTGGACTGCCGAGCGCGAAGCATTCATGACAGCAGCATTGTACGGTGTCAGCGAGGGTGGTGCAACCCGGCGCTCTCGTCTTGCGCCGTCTGTGCCCCTGGTATAGACTCGGTCCATGCCAATGGCCTGCATCAAGGATATCGCGCGGCATGTCGGGCAGGAGGCGACGGTTCGCGGGTGGCTTCGCCACAAGCGGGTCGGAGGGAAGATCGCATTCCTGATGGTGCGGGATGGGACAGGCGACATCCAGGCAGTGGTCAGCAAGGCGGCGGTCGGCGACGAAGCGTTCGCCCTGGCCGGCAAACTCACTCAGGAATCCTCTCTCATTCTGACCGGGACCGTGCAGGTCGACGCGCGGGCAGTGGGGGGGCACGAACTGCATGTTTCCCGTCTGGATGTGATCCAATTTGTGCAGGAGGAGTTCCCGATCCAACCGAAGGAACACGGGACCGGCTTCCTGATGGAGCACCGGCATCTCTGGCTGCGCTCCCACCGTCAGGAGGCCATTCTCCGTATTCGTCACGAGATCATCCGTGCCTGCCGCGATTTCTTCGACGACCGCGGCTTTCTTCTGGTTGATACACCAATTTTCACGCCCAACGCCTGCGAAGGCACCACCACGCTGTTCGAGACCGATTATTTCGGCGAGAAGGCGTACCTCACACAGAGCGGCCAGCTTTACAATGAAGCGACGGCTGCCGCTTTCGGCAAGGTGTACTGCTTCGGGCCGACCTTTCGGGCCGAAAAATCCAAGACGCGGCGCCATCTCATGGAGTTCTGGATGGTGGAACCGGAAATCGCGTATGCGGAACTCGCCGATGTGATGGCGCTGGCCGAGGAATTCCTCTCCTCTGTCGTGGCCCGTGTCCTGGCGCGTCGGCGAGAAGAATTGAAAATCTTGGAGCGGGATGTGAAAAACCTGGAATCCGTCGTGCCACCTTTCCCGCGGATGACCTACGCCGAGGCAGTGGAACGGTTGCAGAAGAAGGGCAATCCGATCCAGCCCGGCGATGATTTCGGGGGCGATGAGGAGACAGTCCTTTCCAACGAATTCGACCGACCGGTAATCATTCACCGCTATCCGAGTGCGCTGAAGGCCTTTTACATGCAGAACGATTCCGAGAACCCTGATCTGGCGCTGTGCATGGACGTGCTGGCTCCGGAAGGGTACGGCGAGATCATCGGCGGCGGCCAACGGATACACGAGCGCGATAAACTGCTGACGCGGCTGAAGGCCCACCGTCTGTCCGAAGAAGCCTTCAAGTGGTACCTGGACCTGCGCACGTTCGGATCGGTGCCTCATGCCGGTTTCGGCATGGGGATCGAGCGGGCCGTGGCCTGGATTTGCGGGTTGGAACACGTCCGCGAGACCATCCCCTTCCCCCGGATGCTGTACAAAATCTATCCTTAGCAGCATTCTGAAATAGTTTCTTTTCTGGCCCACCCCAGTCGCGATCCTCTGGCTGTCTTGTGGTGTCCTGTGGGAGGCTTCGGTTTATCCACAGGGCAGTTGTTACGGTAAAGTTTTCCTATCCATTCAAAAAGTCATAAATTTTTCTTGACAACTCAGAGACGGCTAGTATACTTGCGCCGAATGGTGGGTGAAAGTGGGAATTAGTGGTCTGTAAATAACAACAGACGTTAAGGCAGGGTTACATGGGTTCGACAGTATTGAAGGGCCCGTCGACGATGCCGCACGAGATTGGAAGATACCAGTCGTGTCTTCAAGTCCGGGGCGGCATCTTTTTTTTCGGCCGATGACGCATGGGGCCCGTTTGAGATTGCGAACATGCATCGATCCGTCATGCTCGAAGAGGTGCTGGTCTGGCTGCAACCAAAAGCCGGCGGGCTGTATCTTGACGGGACGATCGGCGCGGGCGGACACAGCCAAGCCATCCTGGAGGCCAATGGGCCTGGGGGGCGGATCATCGGATTGGATCGCGATGCGGCGGCGGTGGACGTGGCCCGACAGGTGCTCCTGCCCTTCGGCGAGCGGGCGGTGATCATGCAGGCGCATTATCGGGATGCCGCACAGATTGTGCGTGATGCGACGACGCGCGGTGTTGATGGAGCCATGCTCGATCTCGGTATCTCGTCCATGCAGGTGGATAGGGCCGCACGGGGGTTCAGCTTTATGGCGGAAGGACCGCTGGATATGCGGATGGATCAACGGGAAGCGCTCACTGCCGCCGATCTGGTCAATCGCTTATCTGAAAAGGAGTTGGCACGGATTCTGTTTGAATACGGGGAAGAGCGGTATGCGCGTCGGATTGCCCGCGCGATCATCAGGCGGCGGGCGAAGGGCCCCATCATGACGACGCTGGAGATGGTCGATGTCATCCGGGGAACGGTTCCGCCAGTCTACGCGCACGGTCGTCTCCACTGCGCCACGCGGACCTTTCAAGCGCTCAGGATTGTCGTGAATCGCGAGCTCGAGGATCTCGGCCCCTCGCTGGAGAAAATTGCCGGCCTGTTACGCCCCGGAGGCCGGTTTGTGGTGCTCGCCTTCCATTCATTGGAAGATCGCATCGTGAAACAGACGTTCCGAGGGCTGGCGCACGGGGCGAACGCGGACTTCGTCATTCTGACCAAGCGCCCGGTGACCCCTTCGGATCAGGAATGTGCGGAAAATCCGCGGGCGCGCAGCGCCAAGCTGCGTGTGCTGGCACGGCGGGAGGAAGCGGCATGAAATTCCTGGTTGGTGCGGTCCTCTGGGTACTCGCGCTCGTGGCGGTGTGGGAGAAAGTGGATATTGTCCGGACCGGCTATGCGATTGAAAGGCTTCAAGAGCGGAAAAAACAAGTTCAGCAGGAACAGCAATTCCTCCGGCTTGAAATGGCTAAGCTGACTTCGCCCGAGCAGATCGAGCGGACAGCCGTTGCCCAGCTTGGCATGGTTCGACCGAAGTACGATCAGGTTGTGTTGGTGAAAGGCGTCTCGCCATCATCCCCGGATGCGTCGGCAGGTCGCATCGTCCCCGCGGCTCATATAAGGTGAGAAGGATTGCTGAGATCCAACATGGCTGAGGAAGACGCGAAACGCAGGCGGGTTGTCGTCGCAGCGGTTTTCCTCGGTCTTGGATTTCTCGTCATCATGGGCCGCCTGTTCGACTTACAAATACTCCAGGCGGATGAGTTCACGCAGCTGGCCGGGCGCCAACATCAGAAGATGCTCACCGTCGAGGCGGGACGTGGAGCGATCTACGATCGGAGCGGTAAGATTCTCGCGATCAATATGGAGGTGCCGTCGGTCTTCGGCGCCCCGAAATATGTGGCAGATCCCCGGTCTGCGGCTGTCCGGCTCAGCCGTGTTCTGAAAACCGATGTGCGACAACTGGAAACCAAACTCAAGAGCCAGCGCGATTTTGTCTGGCTGGCTCGCCATCTTGCCCCCGAGCGGGCGGAGGATCTTCAAGGGCTGTCGCTCAACGGCATCGGGGTGATCCCGGAAGGCCGCCGCTTCTATCCGAAAGGGCCCATGCTGTCCCACGTCCTTGGATTCGCGGATATCGACAACCAGGGATTGGAGGGTTTGGAACGCCGGTACGACGCCCAGCTTCGGGGCGAGCGTGGCCGTCTCGTCGTGGAGCGGGACGCGTTCGGCGGATCCGTGTTTCCGAAAGGGCTGAATTATGTGGCGCCCTCTCCAGGCAAGGATCTGGTGCTCACGATCGATGAAGTGGTGCAGTACATCGCCGAGCAGGAACTCGATGAGGTCGTCACGCGCACGCGCGCGGCGTCGGGAGTTGTCATTGTGGTGGAGCCGAAGACCGGCGCGATCCTGGCCATGGCGGTGCGTCCTACCTTTGACCCGAACACCCCCAAGGGGGATGGCAATCTGTGGCGGAACCGTGCCGTCACCGACGCCTACGAGCCGGGCTCGACCTTCAAGCTGGTGGCCGCTGCGGCGGCGCTGGAAGAGAAGCTGGTCTCGCCCGACGAGTTTATCTATGGCGAGGACGGCCGGTTTCTGGTGGAGAATACGGTTGTCCATGACCATCACAAGAACGGATGGATGACCTTTGCGCAGGTCCTGCAACGATCCAGTAACATCGGGATGATCAAGGTCGCCCAACGCCTGGGGCCCGAGAAGCTCGCGCGGTTTATCAGCGCGTTCGGTTTTGGACAGAGGACGGATGTGGATCTCAGCGGGGAACAACGGGGACTGACCAAGGAACCGCAGGCCTGGGGCCGTCGCACGCTGGCCTCGATTGCCATGGGGCAGGAGATTGGAGTGACGCCGCTGCAGTTGGTGATGGCGGTTTCGGCCATTGCCAACGACGGGTGGCTCATGCGCCCCTACGTGGTGTCCGAGATCCGCGCGTCCACGGGAGAAATCGTCGCGCAGTTCGGGCCGGTTGTCCGGCGTCGTCCCATCTCGTCTGAGACGGCCAAGATCATGACCGACATCCTGCGTGGCGTGGTACTGACCGGCGGGACCGGCACGCTTGCGGCCGTGCCCGGCTACGATGTGGCCGGTAAGACCGGGACAGCGCAGAAGGTGGACCCGCTCACCGGTGGATATTCGGCGACGCGGACGGTCAGCTCGTTTGTCGGATTCCTCCCGGCGGACGATCCCAAGCTGGTCATCCTGGTGATGGTGGATGAACCGCAAACCGTGCATTGGGGGGGCGTCGTGGCGGCGCCTGTGTTCCAGCGAATTGCGGCCCAGGCTGTTCGGCATCTCGGGATCTTACCGAGGACGGAGGGGAAGCAGATTCTTGCTGCGCGATGAGACTGCGGGAACTGGTGGCTCCGCTCGGGGAGGTGCGTACGCATGGCGATCTGGACCGAGAGATCACGGGACTGACGGATGATTCCCGCAGAGTGTCAACGGGAGCGCTATTCGTGGCGGTGAAGGGGACACAGTCGGACGGCCATCGGTATCTGAGCCAGGCCGTGACGGCCGGCGCCGGCGCCCTGGTTGTTGAAACCGGGCGCGTCCCGGTAGGCACGCTGGGCTCGGTCGGCGTGCCTGTCATTGAGGTCCGTGATTCGCGGCATGCGCTGGGCATCCTGGCCAGCCGCTTTTACGGGGATCCCTCGTCTCGTTTGAGGATGATCGGAGTGACCGGCACCAACGGGAAGACCACGACAACCTATCTGTGCAAGGCGATTCTGGAGGCCGCCGGAGCCCACGTGGGATTGATCGGGACAGTAGCGTATCTTATTGGAGAGGAGCGGATTCCGGCTGCCCATACGACACCGGGAGCTGTGGAATTACAAGGTCTCTTTCGGAAGATGGTCGATGCCGGCAGGGATGCCGCGGTCATGGAAGTATCCTCCCATGCGCTCGCGCTCGATCGGACGGCGGGGTGCCTGTTTGGGACGGCGGTGTTCACCAATCTCACGCAGGATCATCTGGATTTTCATACCGACATGGAAGAGTACTTTCAGGCGAAGCTCAGGCTGTTCACGGGACTCGGGCCTCAGGGACGCGCCATCGTGAATCGTGACGATCCCCATGGGAGCCGTGTCATGGCGGCGACTCGAGCCAAGGTCTGGACCTACGCCATCGAGGAAGCGGCCGACCTGCGCGCCGAGAATATACGCATGTCGCTCGACGGCGTGCATTTCACGGCGCGCACGCCGGTGGGAACCGCCACTTTGCACTCTCCGTTGGTGGGACGGCACAATGTCTATAATATTCTGGCGGCCGTCGGGGTGGGGCTCGAGCAAGGGATTTCCCTGCCGACGATTGGGACGGGGATCGCTCGTCTCCAAAACGTCCCCGGACGGTTTGAACGGGTGGAGGCCGGCCAACCTTTCACGGTGATCGTCGACTATGCGCACACCGACGATGCCCTGTATCGATTACTCTCGACGGCGGAAGCGGTCAAGACCGGCCGGATCATCACCGTCTTCGGCTGTGGCGGCGATCGGGACCGCGGCAAGCGTCCGAAGATGGGACGGGTGGCCGCGCTCTATAGCGATGTGGTGGTGGTCACATCCGACAATCCACGGACCGAGGAGCCCGAGGCCATCATCCGCGAGGTGATCCCCGGCGTTGAGGCCGGACTGCGGGAGGCAGGACGCGGCCGCTACGTCGTCCATGCGGATCGCCGTGCCGCCATCGAAGAGGCGGTGCGCTTGGCGCAGCCCGGCGATCTGGTGCTGATTGCGGGGAAGGGACATGAGGACTACCAGGTTATCGGAACTACAAAATACCCCTTCGATGACCGCGTGGTGGCGCGTGAGGCGATCGAGGCGTTGCGCCGATGACCGCAGTGCTGGAGTGGACGGGGTATCCGGACCTAGAAACGGATGATGCGATGGCCTTATTCACGAGTGCTGACATCACGCTGATCACGCAGGGGGGGCTTGTCCAGGGTTCGCCTCGCGCGGCGATCAGACGGGTGTGGACGGATTCCCGGACGGTCCGCCGCGGCGACCTGTTCGTCGCGCTGGCCGGCGAGCGGTTTGATGGACATCAATTTGTGCCGGAGGCGCTCAAGAAAGGCGCTGCCGGGGCTCTTGTGCGACGTGGGTACAAGCTCCCTGGAGCGGCGCTCTTAATCGAGGTTGACGAGCCCCTCCGTGCCTTTCAGGAACTGGCGCGCGCCCATCGCCGCCGGTTCGACATCCCGGTGGTGGCGGTCAGCGGGAGCAATGGAAAGACGACGACGAAGGATATGATCGGGGTCATCCTCGCCGCGCGCTTTGCCACACTGAAGACCGAGGGCAATCTCAACAACCACATCGGGGTTCCGCAGACCTTGCTGCGATTGACCGCACATCACGAGGTCGCGGTCATCGAGATGGGAATCAGTGGGTCGGGCGAAATGACGCGGCTCTGCGAGATCGCGGCGCCGACCCATGGCGTGCTCACCAATATCGGGCCGACCCACCTGGAGACCCTCGGCGACCTGCGGGCGGTGGCGCGGGCCAAAGGTGAAATGCTCGACGCCCTCCCCGCAGGGGGCACGGCCGTCCTCAACGCCGATGACGTCTTTTTCGATGAGCTGTCCGCGCGGACTCGCGGACACGTCCGTTCCTTCGGATTCTCAGAGCGTGCCGACGTGCGAGCCCTCCATGTTGAGTTGCGGGGGCCGTCTGAAACGGCTCTACGCGTGGGCGTGCGCGGCCGCACGCGGCCCTTTTCCGTCACGCTGAGAGTGGCCGGCGCGCATAATGTTTCCAATGCCCTGGCGGCCGTGGCCACGGGGATTTCGCTGGGCATCGGCGAAGGCGCGATTCGCGAAGGTCTTGCCTGCTATCGGCCGGCTGCCATGCGCTCCGAGGTCTGTCGGTGGCGGGGGGTGACGGTGCTGAAGGATTGCTACAACGCCAATCCGGCGTCCATGCGCGCTGCCATCCGGTGGCTGGCGGAGGTCAAAGAAACAGGCCGGACGATTGCCGTGCTGGGCGACATGCTCGAGTTGGGCCAGGAGGCCAAGCCGGCTCACCACGACGTCGGCATGGAACTGGCGCGCCACAGGATCGACTATCTCCTGACCGTCGGGGCTCTGGCCGCCGAGATTGCCGGGGGCGCACAGGCGGGAGGCATACCGGCCGACCGCGTGATCATCGCGAAGGATCACGCCGACCTGGCCGAGCGGCTTCAAAGGATTCTCCGCAAGGGGGATGTGGTGCTCCTCAAGGGTTCGCGCGGCACCACGATGGAACGTGTACTGGAGGCGTTGAAGTAATGCTCTATCTCTTACTCTATCCTCTCCACGCGCAGTTTGCGATCTTCAACGTCTTCCGTTACCTCAGCTTCCGCATCATCTATGCCGCGCTGACGGCCTTTGTGATCGTTTTTGTGCTGGCGCCGCCGGTGATCCGCAAACTGCAAAGTTACGGCTTTGGTCAGAAAATCCGCGCAGAGGGGCCAACCCGCCACCAGAGCAAAGGCGGCACGCCGACCATGGGCGGCATTTTGATTGTCTTCGCGGTGATCGTCGCCACGCTCCTGTGGACGGACTTGACCAGCCGCTATGTCTGGCTGGCGGTCTTTGCGATGGTCGGGTTCGGAGCGGTGGGGTTCTGGGATGACTATCTCAAGTTCGCCCGCGGCAAGAACGAGGGGCTGACAGCCGCGCAGAAAATTGTGGCACAGGCCGCCGTGGCGCTCGGCATCGGCGCGCTGTTCTATTCGCTGCCGGCTTATTCCACGCAACTGAACGTGCCCTTCTTCAAGACGTTTTCGCCGGACATCGGGCTCTTTTATATTCCGTTCGCGATTCTGGTCATCGTGGGGGCGTCCAATGCCGTCAATCTGACGGATGGCCTGGATGGGCTGGCCATCGGACCGGTCATGGTTGCCGCCATGGCCTACACGGTCGTCGCCTATGTCTCGGGCCACAAGGTCTTCGCGGACTATCTGCTGATCCCTCACATCGACGGCGCGGGAGAACTGGCGGTGTTCACGGCGTCCATCGTCGGCGCCAGCTTGGGGTTCCTCTGGTTCAACACCTATCCGGCGTCGGTGTTCATGGGCGATGTGGGCTCGCTGCCGTTGGGCGCGGCGCTCGGCACCGTCGCGGTCGTCAGCAAGCACGAACTGTTGCTGGTGCTGGTCGGCGGTGTCTTTGTGATCGAAGCGCTGTCGGTGATCTTCCAGGTGATCTCGTTCAAGTCGCGGGGCAAGCGGGTGTTTCTCATGGCGCCTATTCATCATCATTTTGAACTCAAGGGGTGGGAAGAGCCGAAGGTGGTGGTCCGGCTGTGGATCATCGCCATGCTGCTGGCCCTGTTCAGCTTGAGCACGTTGAAGCTGCGATGAGTGTGGTGATGGACGAACGGACGTCGTTGGAAGTCGCGGGGAAGCGAGTCACCGTCATCGGATTGGGGAAAAGCGGCGCCGCTGCGATCCGTCTCCTCCGACGTTTGGGCGCGCATGTCGCCGTCGTCGATCAGAAGCCTGCGTCCGAGCTGGTCGCCGCGGTGGAAGACCTTGCGACCGGCGATCTGGAGTTCCATGACGCCGGCGCGTACGAGTCGGCGATGCGTGATGCGGACATGGTCGTGGTCAGCCCCGGCGTCCCGCTGGCGCTCGAGCCGCTTCACCGGGCCCGCCTGTCCGGAGTCCGCATGATCGGAGAGCTCGAGCTGGCCTCACGGTACCTGAAAGGAAGGATCATCGCCGTGACCGGCACGAACGGCAAGAGCACCACAGTCACATGGATCGGCGAGCTGTTGCGGGGCGCGGGCTATGATCCCTTCGTTGGAGGCAATCTGGGTACTCCGCTGGCAGAGGCGGCCTGTGCCTCGCTCGAGGGGCGGACGTGGGATTACGTGGTAGCGGAAGTGTCCAGCTTCCAGCTGGAGACGATTGAAACCTTCCATCCCTGGATCGGGGCGGTCCTGAACGTCACGTCGGATCATCTGGACCGCTATCCGTCGATGGACGCATACACCGCGACGAAGCTTCGGATGTTTGACAATCAAACCGGCGAAGACTTTGCGGTCCTCAACGCCGATGACGCCCGGCTGTCCCGCGCCTCTTCCTTGGGAGCGGGCGTGCGTGTGCTCTTCAGTCGGACCCGTCCGGTCGAGCGGGGGGTGTTCGTGGAGGGTGACACGATGGTCTCCGTACTGCGCGGCCGGCGCGAGGAGGTCTGTCGGGTCGGTGAGTTGCAAGTCAGGGGCGTGCACAATATCGAGAACGCGATGGCAGCCGCCGCGGTGGCCGGACTCTCCGGCTGTCCGATCGAGGTCATCAACCGAGGCCTACGGGCCTTCCGCGGGCTGGAACATGTGATGGAGGTGGTACGGGTCCTGCATGAGGTGACCTACATCAACGACTCCAAAGGCACGAATGTGGATGCGACGATCAAGGCTCTGGAAAGCCTGTCCGCTCCCGTCATCCTGATCGCCGGCGGCCGGGAGAAGGGCGGTGAGTATCCGGGGCTGGTCGAGGCGGTCCGGCGCAAGGCCAAGCGGGTCCTCCTGCTCGGTGAGGCGCGCGCCAGTCTACGCCGGGCCCTGACGGGCGCCTGTCCGCTCGCGGAGGTCGGGAGCCTGGCCCAAGCGGTGCGAGAGGCGGCGGCGACGGCGGCGCCCGGCGATACGGTGCTACTGTCCCCGGCCTGCGCGAGCTTCGACATGTTTACGGACTACAGGGATCGCGGCCGGCAATTCAAGAAGTGCGTCCATGAGCTGGGCTGACCAACAGTCCATGACCCTGGGCTGGCCCGGCGCCGGCTCGACTGAACGTCCGAGGCACAGCGATCGCACCATTCTGCTCTTGACGCTGCTCCTCGTCGCCATCGGTCTCGGCATGATCTACAGCGCGAGCGGAGTCCTGGCCCACAAACGATTCGGCGACGCGTCGTATTTTTTCAAACGCCAACTGCTGTGGCTTGCCGTCGGCTTGGTCTGCATGCTCGTCGTGGCGCGGACCGATCTGGGCACGCTCCGCCGATGGGCGCTGCCGGTCCTCTTTCTGGGCCTGATCGGACTCATCCTGGTCCTGCTGCCGGGCGTCGGGGTCATGGTCAAGGGTGCACGCCGCTGGCTGCGGATCGGTGCGCTGACGATTCAGCCTTCTGAGTTCGTCAAGGTGGGGATTCTCCTCTACCTCGCGCATTATTTGGCGAAGAAGGGTGACCGCATCACCAGCTTCCGGCGCGGTTTCACGCCGCCTTTGGTCGTGGTCGGGGTCCTCATCGGCCTGATCGTGATCGAGCCCGATATGGGCACCGCCGCCGTGATCGGCCTGGTGACGCTCGGTTTGCTCTTCGTGGGCGGCGCACGGCTGGGCCATCTCATGCTCATCGGCCTGGCGGCCTTGCCGGTGGTCTACCTCCTCGTCATGCGGGTGGCCTACCGCCGCCAGCGCATGCTGAGTTTTCTGGATCCCTGGAGTGACCCGACGGGGACAGGGTTCCAGGCCATCCAGTCATTTCTCGCGCTGGGCAGCGGAGGGCCCTTCGGGGTGGGGCTCGGCGAAGGGCGTCAAAAGCTGTTTTACCTCCCGGAGCCCCACACGGATTTCGTGCTGTCGGCGTTGGGGGAGGAGCTTGGCTTTATCGGCACAGTGATGGTCGTCCTGCTACTCGGCCTGTTCGTCGCCAAAGGTTTTGCCATCGCCCTGGAAGCCGACGATCCCTTTGCCCGGTACTTGGCCTTGGGAGTGAGCTTGCTGGTCGGTTTTCACACGCTGATCAATGTGAGCGTGATCACGGGAATGCTGCCGACCAAAGGCTTGACGTTGCCGTTCCTGAGTTACGGAGGGTCGTCCTTGGTGGTCAACATGATCGGGGCCGGCTTTCTCCTGGCGGTCTCGCGACACCGCCCTCCGATTTGCTCCGGCAGATGCGCGTGATGATCGCAGCCGGCGGGACCGGCGGCCATCTGTATCCGGGGGTGGCGTTGGCTCGCGAGTTCGAACGGCAGGCGCCCGGCAGCGAGACGATTTTCATCGGGACGACGAGGGGGCTAGAAACGAAGGTGGTGCCCCGAGAGGGATTCGAGCTGATGACGATCGAGGCGCAAGGCGTGATGGGTAAAGGCTGGTGGGGCGCCGTGCAGGGCCTGGCGGTGGTCCCCGTCGGTCTGGTCCAGTGTCTGGCCATCTGCCGGCAGCGTCGGCCGGACCTTGCGATCGGCCTCGGCGGCTACACGAGTCCGCCCTTGATTCTGGCGGCGTTGCTGTTGGGGATCAGGCGCGTCATCCTCGAGCCGAACGTCCATCCGGGCATGGCCAATCGTGTCCTCTCTCCCATCGCGAACCTTATCTTCGTCTCGTTTGCCGAGACGGCCAGGTATTTCAGAACGAGCAAGACGCGTGTTGTGGGGACGCCGATCAGGCGGGAATTCTTGGAGACCGGAGCTGAAGCGCGGAGAGTCGAAGGCACGCGTGGTTTCACGCTCTTGGTCCTCGGTGGGAGTCAAGGCGCCCGGTCTATCAACCGGGCAATGGTTGGGGCACTGCCGGCCTTGGCTGCCACGCACCCATCTCTGCGCGTGATCCATCAGACGGGGGATCGCGATGTCGAAGAAATCGCCGCCGCCTACCGTGGCTGTCCATCCATTGAAGCCGAGGTCGTGCCGTTTCTCTATGACATCCCGCGGGCTTTCCGGCAGGCCGATCTGGTCGTCAGCCGGTCCGGCGCGATGACGGTGGCTGAAATCACGGTGTCCGGCAAACCGGCCATCCTCATTCCGTTTCCCCATGCGGCCCAGGGGCACCAGGAACGAAACGCCCGAGTCCTGGAACGAGCCGGAGCGGCGCAGGTGATCGTGGATGCCCGTCTTTCCGGTGAGGTGCTGGCTGGCGCGATTGCGGCCGTACTCGCGAATCCCAACCGATTGAGCGAGATGGGACGGTGCAGCAAGGCCTTAGGTCAGGCGGATGCGGCGGAACAGGTAGTGATGGCGTGCAGGGAATTGGTTCAGGACGTTAAACGTTCAACGTGAATCGGGAAGAGAAGTCTGGCGATTAACGAATAACGATCAGCGTGGCACGATGTTCAGAAAGATCCAACATATCCATTTCGTCGGCATCGGCGGGGCTGGGATGAGCGGCATTGCGGAGGTGCTCTTGACGCTGGGCTATCACGTGAGCGGGTCGGATCTTCAGGAATCCGAAACGGTCCAACGGATCCGCGCGCTCGGTGGAACCGTCTTCATCGGGCACGCCGCCGCCAACGTCGGCGCCGCGCAGGTGGTCGTGATTTCCTCAGCGGTGTCGCCGACGAACCCGGAGGTCCTGGCCGCCAAGGCCAAGGTCGTCCCGGTCATCCCGCGCGCTGAGATGCTGGCCGAGCTGATGCGGCTCAAATACGGCGTGGCCATCGCCGGCGCGCACGGCAAGACGACCACGACCTCGCTTGTCGCCAACGTGCTGGCCGAAGGCGGGCTCGATCCCACGATCGTGATCGGAGGCAAGGTCAACGCGCTGGGCAGCCACGCGCGATTGGGCCGCGGCGATCTGCTCGTGGCGGAGGCGGACGAGAGCGACGGCTCGTTCATGAAGCTCTCGCCGACCGTGGTGGTCGTGACCAACGTGGATCAGGAGCATCTGGATTACTACCAAACCATGGAACGCCTCTGCGAGGCCTTTCTGGAATTCATCAACAAGATTCCCTTCTATGGACTGGCGGTCCTCTGCGCCGATGATCCGCACCTCTCCGCTTTGCTGTCCCGCGTCATCAAGCGCCATCAGACGTATGGGTTGAGTGCTTCAGCCGATCTGGTCGGGACCGACATCGAACTGCATCTCGGTGTGACCGAGTTCTCGGCGCGGCTGCGCGGGGAGCCGCTGGGGCGGTTCCGGGTGGCGATGCCGGGAGTCCATAACGTCAGGAACGCGCTGGCGGCGATCGCCGTTGGGCTGGAGTTGGGGGTGTCCGTCCCGCATATCGCCCAGGCGCTGGCTGAATTCAAGGGAGTCGAGCGGCGTTTCCAGGTGCTGGGCGAGAAGGGCGGCATCATGGTGGTGGATGACTACGGCCATCACCCCACGGAAATCAAGGCGACGCTTGCTGCGGCCAAGAACGGGTGGGGGCGGCGCCTGGTGGTGCTCTTTCAACCGCATCGGTACTCCCGGACGAAGCATCTGCTCGACGAGTTCCCGGCGGCGTTCCGGCAGGCGGACCAGTTGTTTCTGACCGATATCTATCCGGCGGGCGAAACGCCGATTCCCGGCGTGACCGGCGAGCGGTTGGCGGAAGCCTTCCGCGCGGCCGGGGCGCCGCCGACGACCTACGTTTCGCGCAAAGACCGGCTTGTTGACACGGTGCTCCCGACCCTCAAGCGGGGCGATGTGGTGGTGGCGCTGGGAGCAGGCGATATCGGCCAGATCGGTCGGACGCTGTTCGAACGGTTGGGATGAGGCGAAGGATCGGGATGAGCGAAATTCGATCGGCTCTGACGGGAGTGAACGGCACAGTCCGTTTTCACGAGCCCATGAGCCAGCACACGTCCTTCCGGATCGGCGGGCCGGCGGATGCGTTCGTCGAACCAACGGATGAAGACGCGCTGCGGCTTCTGATGGCGCGAGCGCACAAGGCGAAAGTGCCGGTCTTTGTGATGGGTGGGACCAATCTCTTGGTCCGAGACGGCGGTATCCGTGGGATCGTGGTGCGCCTGACCAAGTTCGATCGGATTGAAGAGCGTGAGGGCGGACTGCTCTACGCCGAAGGGGGAGTGGGCATGCCGCGCCTGCTCAAACATAGCATGCAACGGAAACTCGCGGGCCTCGAGTTTGCGGCCGGCATTCCCGGGACTCTGGCCGGCTCCGTCGTCATGAACGCGGGAACCCGCCAGGGGGAAATGAAGGACGTCGTGCAGCGCGTGAGAATGGTGACGCATTCAGGTGAGCTTCGCGAGGTCCCTTTCGAGGAAGTTGGCTTCGGCTACCGCTGCAGCCGGCTTCCGAAAGGCATTGTCGTTGGCGCCTGGCTCCAGCTTCGCCAGGATCCCTCCGCCCGCATCGATTCGACGGTCAAGGAATCGTTGCAACGCCGGAAGGCCACGCAACCGCTCGCCATGCCAAATGCGGGCTGCGTGTTCAAGAACCCCGGAGGGGAGCCGGCCGGATTGCTGATTGAAGCGGCGGGGCTGAAGGGGGCGCAGATCGGTGATGCGCAGGTATCCCCCCTGCACGCCAACTTCATCGTCAACCGCGGGCGCGCGACGGCGCGTGACGTCTTGTCGCTGATTCGGAAAGTGGGCCGGACTGTCGAAGAGAAGGCCGGGGTGACGCTGCAACTCGAAGTCAAGATCGTGGGACAGGCATGAAGCTGCTGACCGCCAAACGCATCGCGGTATTGATGGGCGGGCAATCTGCGGAGCGGGAAATCTCCATCCGCAGCGGCCGGGCGGTGTGGACGGCGCTCATTCGGAAAGGGTACGACGCCATCCCGTTGGAAGTGGATTCGTCCGTGGTCGCGCGCCTCCGGGAAGTCCGGGGCCAGATCGCCTTCATCGCCCTGCACGGGCCGGGGGGCGAGGACGGCACGATCCAGGGGATGCTGGAGGTGCTCCACATTCCCTACACCGGTTCGGGCGTTCAAGCCTGCGCCGTGGCGATGAATAAGGCGATCTCCAAGGCTCTCCTTGAGCACGGCGGCATTCCCGTGCCACGCGGGTTTGTGCGCACGCTCCGCGATCGGAAAAAGCCCTTGCCGTCCGGCTTCCGGCTTCCCTTGGTCGTCAAGCCGCTCAGCCAGGGTTCAACGCTGGGGATCACGATCGTGCGCAAATCCCGGGACCTGTCGAAGGGTCTGGAGGCTGCGTTCGCCTATGGGGCGGCGGTCCTGATCGAGGAATACATCGACGGCCGGGAACTGACCGTCGGAATCCTGAACGATCGTGCGCTGCCCGTGGTCGAGATCATCCCGCGGGGCGGATTCTACGATTTCGCGTCCAAGTACACGCCGGGCGCCAGCGTGTACAAAGCACCGGCGCCGCTGTCGAGCCGACAGGCAAAGCAGCTGCAGGCCCTCGCGCTGGACGTGCATCGCCGTTTCGGCTGTCGAGGGGCCACCCGTGTGGATTTCCGGCTGGACAGAAAAGGCCGTCCTTTCATCCTGGAGCTCAACACGGTGCCGGGGATGACGGAGACGAGTCTGCTGCCGATGGCGGCGAAGGCCGCCCACCTTTCCTACGAGGACATGGTGGAAGCGATCCTGGAATCGGCCATCGAGAGGGACGCCGCCGGCACATCACCGAGGAGTCATTGATGATCAAACGGATACGACCGAACCGGAAACGGAACCCGCAGGGGAAGTCTCGAGGTCTGCCGAGCGGAAGAGCGTTGCGCGCGTTGCTGTGGGTGATGGTTCTGGTTGTGGGTGGAGGCGCTGGCTGGTATGGCTGGCAACGGATGGGGCCTGATCTGCTGATCCAGGCTGACCGTTTCTTCGAGATCAAGGTCGTGGACATCACGAAGACGGAACGAATCTCGCGGGATGAAGTGCTCACGCTCCTCGATCTCCCTCCAGGCCGTGGCCTGATCCTGATTAACCCCGATGCCTTAGAGAGGGCCCTCCAGGCCAATCCGTGGATCCGCCGGGCCACGGTCCGACGGGTGTTCCCGGATACGCTGGCGGTGGAATTGCAGGAGCGCGAGCCGGTTGCCGTGCTGAGGACCGCAGAACGAGCCTTTCTGGTGGATCAAGAAGGAATCTTGCTGGCGGAAAGCCTTCCGGACGTGCCTCAGTCCCTGCCGGTTTTGTTGGGCGTGGATTACGCCGAGGCGGTCCTGCGGGAAGGGGCCACGGTCGAACGTCTACGGAGCGGAATCGCGCTGGCCGGTCTGCTCGGGCAGGCTGTGGGCCGGCCGATGGTGGTGGATCTCGGCGTGCCCGGCGAAGTGGTGGCGTACGACTCGGGGCTGCGGCTTCGGTTCGGCGAGGGCGCGTTCGGAGACAAGGTGGACCGGTATCGCCAGGTGTGGGACCGCGTGTTCGACCGCTGGATCGATCGAGAGAAGCCCGCGTCGGCACGTCGGGTGGAGGTGGATCTCCGCTTTCGGGACAAAGTGATCGTACGGGAAGGGAGGTGAGAAGGAGCGTGGCGAAGAAAGATCAAATCATCGTGGGCCTCGACATCGGAACCACCAAGACGCGTGCCATCGTCGCGGAGGTGCGCGAGGCAGGCGAGGCGCATGTCATCGGCGTCGGCACGAGCCCCTCACGAGGGCTGCGCAAGGGAATGGTCGTCAATATCGAGAGTACCGTCGACTCCATCCGCCGGGCCGTGGACGAGGCTGAGGTGATGTCGGGAACGCAGATCAACTCCGTGTATGTCGGCATCGCCGGCAGCCACATCAAGGGGTTGAACGCCGAGGCGGCGGTGGCCGTCAAGAGCGGCGAGGTCTTGCGCGGCGACATCGCGCGCGCCGTGAAAGCGGCGCGGTCGGCCGCCATCGTCACGCCCGATCACCGCGTGCTGCACGTCCTCCCGCGCGGGTTCATCCTGGATGAGCAGGACGGCATCAAAGATCCCCTGGGCATGTCGGGGACCCATCTGAAAGTCAACGTGCATATCATCACGGGGGCCGTCACCGCGATCCAGAATCTCGTCAAGAGCGTTCAGAAGGCGGAACTCGACGTGATCGGGATCATTCTGCAGCCGCTCGCGTCGAGCGAGGCCGTGCTCACGGACGACGAGCGGGAACTGGGCGTGGCGATGGTGGACCTTGGAGGCGGCACCACAGACCTTGCGATTTTTGTCGAGGGCAACGTGATGCACACGGCCGTGATCCCGGTGGGCGGCACCCACTTCACGAACGATATCGCCATCGGCCTCAAGACGGGAGTGCCCGATGCCGAGCGGATCAAAACCCAATTCGGATGCGCGCTGGCCTCCCTGGTGAAGGAGGATGAAATGATCGATGTGCCCAGCATGGGTGGTCGTCCACCGCGCTCACTCTCGCGCCGGGTGCTGGCGGATGTCATCGAGCCGCGCGCGGAGGAGGTGTTCGATCTCGTGGCTCGGGAGATCAAACGGGCGGGCTACGAAGGCATTGTCGCGGGTGGGGTGGTGATCACCGGCGGGACCTCGCTGATGGAAGGGATGACGGACATGGCGGAACGCGTGCTCGATTTGCCTGCGCGACAGGGCATTCCCAGCGGGGTGGGCGGCATCCATGAGCAGGTGGACAACCCGATGTACGCAACGGGCGTCGGGCTGATCCTCCACACGCTGCATCATCAGGACGATCTAGCGATGAACGGACGCCGGCACCGGCGCGGCCTGTGGCGAGCCGTGGACGGCATGAAGGGATGGTTCCGGGAATTCTTTTAACAAAAGGGGGGAACACGCATGTTTCAGCTAGATGAAGAAACGATCTCAGGGGCGAAAATCAAGGTGGTCGGAGTGGGCGGGGGCGGCTGTAACGCCGTCAACACGATGATCTTGGCCGGCTTGGATGGGGTCGAGTTCATTTCGGTCAACACGGACGTGCAGGCCCTGGGTATCTCACAGGCGCCCACGAAGGTCCGGATCGGAAAGAACGGCCTCGGCGCCGGCGCGGACCCTGAAATCGGACGGGAAGCGGCGCTGAACGATGCGGATCAACTCCGCGAAGCGCTCCAAGGGGCCGATATGATCTTCGTGACGGCGGGTATGGGTGGGGGCACCGGGACGGGGGCCGCACCGGTTATCGCGAGTATCGCCCGCGAGAACAACGCACTGACCGTCGCGGTGGTCACCAAGCCCTTCCTGTTCGAAGGAGGCAAGCGCCAGTCGAGGGCCGAAGAAGGATTGCGGGAGCTGCGCCGGCATGTCGATACCCTGCTCGTGATCCCGAATCAGCGCCTGCTGGGGATCGTCGATAAGACGACGCCTCTACGGGAAGCGTTCAAGGTGGCCGACGATGTGTTGCGGCAGGCGATCAAGGGGATCGCCGATGTCATCACAGTCCCGGGGCTCGTCAACGTGGACTTTGCGGACATACGCACGGTCATGGGCCACATGGGACGCGCGGTGATGGGCATGGGGGTGGCGCACGGCGCCAATCGAGCCATCGAGGCCACGCAGCGGGCGATCTGCAGCCCCTTGTTGGAGGATGGCTCGATCGACGGCGCGCGGGGCGTGCTGTTGAACATTACGGGAGGGCCAAGCTTGTCCCTGCATGAGGTGACCGAGGCCTCGGGGATCATCGAGCAGGCCGTGGATAGGCAGGCCAACATCATCTTCGGCGCGGTGATCGACGAGCGCCTGGGCGAAGAGGTCGTCATCACCGTCATCGCCACGGGGTTCGAGCAGGAGACGCAGGCGGCTCAGTCGGTGGTTCGGCAGACGGCGCTCCCGTCGGTTGCGTCCAGGGAAGCGCCGGTGCGTGAGCTCCATGCCAAGCCGAAGTCGGCGGTTGGGGCGGCCTTCCTGCGGCACGGCAACGCCTCACGCGACACCGCCGACCGGGTCTCTGACCGGACGATGCTGGCGTCGGAAGATGAGTGGGATGTGCCCACGTTCTTAAGGAGACAAGCGGACTAGCTAATGAAACAACACTTGAGGTATTGGACATCTGGCATGTCTGATCGAAATGCCGGCTCAAGCAAGCTTGGTTTGAGGGACGCGATCATCACCGTTCCCCTCTTCGCCAAAGGGACGGTAGGGGTCTGCCACTATTTCGGGACGAAGGTCGCGCGCGGCCCTTCGGCATCCGGAATGGGAGGCTCGACCATCCGCGTCGTGACGGTTCATCAGGTCCACGGAACGGACGCCCTGGTTCTCGACCGGCGGACCGCAAGTTCAAGAAGCGAGTCCGCGGCGGCCTCGGGCCACTATGATGCGATCGTGACCAACCAGCCGGGCCTCCTCGTGGCGGTCGAAACGGCGGACTGTGTGCCAATTTTATTGTTGGACCCGATCCGCGGCGTGTACGCGGCCGTGCATGCCGGGTGGCGGGGTTCGCTGGACGGCATTGTGAAGAAGACCATCACGGTGATGCAGCGCCGTTTCGGGTGCAGTCTCCGCTCAATTCGTGCAGCCATCGGACCTTCGATCGGAGTCTGTTGCTATGAGGTCGATGGGGTTGTGTTGACGCCGCTGAAGCGAGGCTTTCCGTATTGGACCGAGGTCGTGGACAACGTGAAAGGAACAAAAGCCCATCTCGATCTACGCGGCCTGAACCGCCTTCAATTGGAGGAGGCCGGCATCAACGCGGACCGGATCGAGACGGTGAACCTCTGCACGGCCTGCCATCCCGACCTCTTTCACTCGTACCGTCGGGACGGTCGGGGGACGGGCCGTATGAGGAGCGGGATCGGGCTCACCGCTGTGCTGTCCTGACAAACCCCGCTGCCTTGCGTACAATATGAGCGGGATGGCGCAGGGCTGGGGATGGGCGATGAGAGAGAAAGCCGGGTACGTCTGGTCGGCGAATTCCAAGATCGACTGGAAGGGGTACGGGCTCGGATCGAGCAGGCGGCCCGCCGTGCCGGACGAGATCCTGGTATGGTCACGCTTGTGGCGGTCTCGAAGACTGTTTCTGTTGGGCGTCTGCAAGAAGCCGTGGCTTGCGGATGCCGGCTGTTTGGCGAGAGCCGTGTCCAAGAGGCCCTGGCCAAAATGGAGGCCATGAAGGAATGGGCTGCAAGCGAGGCTCCGGCTGCGCCGGGCCGAGCGCGGGGTGCGGGGGCATCGGAGACCATTCCGATGGGCGCACGGGCCCCCGGTGAAATTGAATGGCACCTGATCGGTCCCATCCAGTCCAACAAGGCCAGGAGCGTGGTCGGGCGGTTTTCGTTGCTGCACGCGGTGGATCGGCTGGAGGTGGCGGAACGTCTTGATCGTGTGGCGAGAGAGCGCGGGACCGTCCAGCCCGTCCTCCTTGAGGTGAACGTGACGGGAGAGGTGACGAAGCATGGGTTCAAGCCGGATGACCTGGCGTGCGCGGCTGAGCGGATGGGCGCGCTGTCGGGTCTTCGGCTGCTCGGGTTGATGACGATCCCGCCGCTGGCGGCCGACCCAGAAGAGGCCAGACCGCACTTCCGACGCGTGCGTCATCTGGCAGCGACGGTCGAGGCGCTGAAGATTCCGGGGATCACGATGAAGGAATTGTCCATGGGAATGTCGGGGGATTTTGAGGTGGCGGTCGAAGAAGGCGCGACGATGGTTCGCATCGGTACGGCACTCTTCGGACCCCGCCCTGCCGTCTGAGGAGAGTCATGCCCAAGATCGCCATCATCGGGTGCGGGAACATGGGGGAAGCCTTGGTCGCGGGTCTGTTAGCGGACGGCGCGTCGACCCCGGCCGGGCTCTGGGTTACGGATGTGGACACGGACCGACTCGCGGCATTGAAGCAGCGCTACGGGATCCGGACCGGCAGCGACAACGGCGAGGCGGCTTCCTGGGCGGACATCGTCATCCTGGCGGTCAAGCCCCAGGTGATGGACCGGGTCCTCGACGAGCTCAAGGACCGCTTGCCCGAACGGACCCTCGTCATTTCGATCGCGGCCGGCGTGCCCTTGGCGCGGATCGCGGCCCGGCTGGGAGGAATGCGCAAGCTGGTGCGGGTGATGCCCAACACACCCTGCCTGGTTCGCGCGGGTGCGTCGGCCGTGGCTGTGGCGCCCTCCGTGTCCGCGGAAGAGCGGGCGCAGGCCATCCGGCTGTTCGAGTCCGTGGGGAAAGTGGTGATCGTTGAAGAGCGGCTGATGGACGCGGTCACCGGGCTCAGCGGCAGCGGCCCCGCCTATGTTTTCCAGATCATCGAGGCGCTGGCGGACGGGGGCGTCAAGATGGGGCTCCCCCGCGACACGGCGCTGACGCTGGCGGCCCAGACGGTCCTCGGGGCGGCCCGGCAACTCATCGAAACCGGCGAGCACCCGGCGAGATTAAAAGATAAAGTGGCGTCGCCCGGAGGCACGACCATCGCCGGTCTCCATGCGCTGGAAGCGGGCGGAGTCCGCGCGGCGCTGATTGCGGCCATCGAGGCGGCGACGAAGCGGTCAGAAGAGCTGGGGCGTGGATAATGTTCGTCGCCGGCAATTTCCTGACGTCTCTGGCGGTGGTCCTTCACCTATTATTGCAGACTTACATGTGGGTGGTGATCGTCAGGGCCTTGCTCAGCTGGGTGAACCCCGACCCGTGGAACCCGATCGTCCAGACCCTGAACCGCCTCACGGATCCCCTTTTGGAACCGATTCGGCGTAAAATGTTCCGGATGATGGGCTCGAGAGGGGTCGGCATCGATGTCTCGCCGCTGATCCTGATCGCAGGGATCTATTTTCTGGATTACTTTGTGGTGGAGACTCTGAACGACATCGGAAGGAGGCTTCGATAACCCATGAGAATCACGCCGCTCGATATTCAGCAACAGACTTTTCAGGTCAAGTTTCGTGGATATGACCGGATGGAGGTCCAAGAGTTCCTGCGCGCCGTCTCCGAGACCGTGGAGGCACTGGTCAGGGAGAACGCCGATGTGAAGGAGCGGGCCGACAAGCTGGAAAGAGAAGCCGTCGAATTGAGACAGAAAGAGTCGAGCTTCAACGACCTGCTCGTGACGACGCAGAAGATGACGGAGAACCTCAAGGACACAGCGCGCCGCGAGGCGGATTTGATCCTGAAAGAAGCGGAGCTCAAATCAGAAGAACTCCTCAAGCACGCCCAGGCCGATCTCCGGACCATCCAGCGGGATCTCATGGACCTGCGGAAGGATCGTGTCCTCGCGATCGAGAAGATGCGGAGCTTTCTGCAGATGCTCAGCAAGATGATTGCGATTGAGGAGATCGACACCCTGACGGGCGATACCCCCGTCAAGGATGTCGCCGGTGGCCGTTAAGCGTGC
>DASYQR010000144.1:0-1799 GCA_036005325.1 Nitrospirales bacterium
GATGAAAGAGCTTGATGACCATCAGGAGGATCAGAAAATGAATGGCCGCCGGCAGGATATCCCGCGAGATCAGCAACAAGTCGACGCCGAAGGACATGAAGACCGCCATCAACGTCAAGGCAGGCCCCAACAGCTTGGCGACCCCACCGACGATCCGGTCATGACCGAGCCCGATCGCGTAAGCGATGCGTACCACAAGAGCCGCCAAGCCCAGCAGCACGAAGCCCGTGGGGATCTCACCGGTCAGAACCAGTCCGATGAATCCCACTGCGACCAACAGGAGAGAGCTGAGTTGAAACGCGCCTTCGAGGATCATCGCCGGTCCCATACCTGAATGACGCGGCTCGCGCCTCCACACGCGCGCTCGAGGATCGGATCGGGCCAAGGCAACACCACCATGGTGATCTCTCCCCGCACCGTCCGGCCTCCCAACGTCCGAAATTCATCCGGGACTATGACGTCGACACTCTGCGTCTGAATCGGATCACAGACCGCCAGCGCATACAGCATCTGATAGAGATGCTCCTTTCCCACCCCATGGGGAATTTCCAGGTCTCCGACCAGCAAGCGTATGGCGAAGCCCTCTTCCTGGAAATAGGCTGCCAGGGAGGCCGTCAGACTGACCGCCTCTTCAAAGAACTCGGGGCGCTCGCCTGCGGGAATCACCACGGGCAACGCCAGGGTGATCTGCCGCAGATCTTCCGTCTCGGTTTCCCGCACGATCAACCGGGCCTGGCGCGCTGACGTCTTCCAATGGATGGCACGGGATTCATCACCGGGCTGGTACTCGCGCAGATTGTAAAGGTCGACGCCCTGGCCCCTTCGAGAAATGGCCTGATCGTGACCCAGCACGGCGAGGTCATGTAACAGACCCTCCGGCAGCGGTCGGAGCTCGGGATACGCCACGAAGTCGGTACTCAGCGGCAGGTTCGCCCCTTTGATGAACAGGCCAAAGGGAAACCGCGTCTGGAGTTTGAGCCCTTCGATCCGGTGACGACCGCGACGCGTTAGTAGAATTGGATACGACTGTGTCACCGTGGCGCCAGGCGGCAGATGCAGGATATGTATGCCGCGGTCGACGATCTTTCCCCCCACGATGTCCATCGCGCGGAGCGAGAAGCTCGGGAATCTCGGTTTTTGGTTCGTGAGGGACAGGGACACCATCGCCGGCTGATTGGCGAAAATGTGATCTGGCGTTCGTCGGCGAATAGCGAGATGCCGCAGGCATTGCTCCGATAGGATGCCCGACATGACGATGAGGCTGAGCATCATGGCCAGCAGCAGATAGAGTAGATTATTGGCGGTATTCAGGGCCGCAACCCCGACGGCAAAGGTCAGCAGCAGGAACCGGATACCCTCCGGCGCAAGGCGAAGCGACCGATAGCGATAGAACCAGCGGAAAAACTCACGGACGCGTTCAAAACGCATGGACGTTATAAGGGGACGGCGACCGTTTCCACGATTTCCTGGATGACTCGCTCGGAGTCTTCTACGCGATGCCCCCGCGACCCCTGCCCCCCCTGAAATGTGACACGGTGCGCCAGCACCATGGGCGCCAGCTCCTTGATATCGTCGGGGAGACAGTAGTCGCGATTGCGAACGAGAGCGAGCCCTTTGGCGGCCTTATGGAGCGCCATCGCACCGCGCGTGCTGACTCCCAGCGCGAGCAGATTGCTCCGGCGGGTCGCGGAGACGATGGCCAGCAAATACTCCATGAGGCTGTCATCGAGACGGATCTTCTCCACTCCATCCTGCAGATCGAGGACTTCCTGTGCCGTCAGCACAGGGTCCAATTCGTC
>DASYQR010000145.1:0-5237 GCA_036005325.1 Nitrospirales bacterium
AAACAAATCATGAAGCAAGCCCACGCAGAGATCTTGCACCAGGCGCTCAAAGAATCAGGTATCAATTTCGTCGCCTACCTGCCGGATGACCAGATTCATGACGCGCAAAAATTAATTACCGAGGATCCGAGCTTCATCACAGTCGGGGCAAGCAGCGAAGCCGAAGCCGTTTCGGCGTGCGCCGGTGCCTGGCTGGGCGGTGCTAAGCCGGCGTTGCTAATCGCTGATTCGGGATTTCTCGTCGCGACCTGGCCCTTGGCTTCGCTTGGCGTTTCCTACGGCATTCCCATGCTGATTTTGATCGCCCACCGCGGCGAAGTTGGCGACCGCGCCAATTGGCGTTTTATCACTTACAAGTTTACCACCGAACCGATCCTTCAAGCACTGCAGATCCCGTATGTCCGCGCCACCAGGCCCGAAGAAACTAAAGAAGTCATCATGGGCGCGAAGCTGTCGACTTTTCTCTGGCAGCATCCAGTGGCGGTGCTGCTGTCCGGCGAAGTGTTGCGCGACTGAGGAGGGGTGATGAAACGATTGGACTGTCTTAGTCTATTGGGGCCGCTCATCAAGGACGACGATCTCGTCGTGACAACTCTCGGATGGGTCGCAGGAGAATGGTTCGCGGTGCGTCACAAGGAGTCGAACCTCTACCAGATCAACATGGGCATGTGCACACCGCTCTGTTTGGGCCTGGCGCTGGTGCTGCCGCATCGCCGCGTGATCGCCATCGAATCCGACGGCAGCGTGCTTTTGAACTTGGGCGCCATGGCCACCCTGGCGAACAAGCGTCCGTCCAATCTCACCGTGATTGTTTTCGATAATCAATGCTATAGGGCCACCGGAGGTCTGCCCACGGCCACTGCCGGCGTCACCGACTTGGCCGCCATGGCCAACGGAGCAGGCATCGAGAACTCCTGCTCGCTCAGCGCGCTCAATGAATTCGAGCGTGAGGCGCGCGCCGCGCTACAGCGCAAAGGCCCCAATTACATCGTCGCCAAAGTGGAAGCGGTAGGCAAAAGAATGAGCACTGACATGGACGGCAAGGAAGGCAAATACCGCTTCGTGCGCTACATCGAAAAAACCGAGGGAATTAAAATCATCGGTACGGCGGCAAAATAGTCTTTTGTTACGTGGCTAGAGTGGGGCGTCGATCAGTTCACTCCCGGTCACAGATTCAATCAAGTAACTTGTTCCGAATATCGCTGCAAGTTCTCTAGTGTCTGTGGGGGCTTATGCAGATCGGGAATCCACGCCGAAGCTATCGGGACGTTTGACGTGAGTTGGGCTGCTTTGATAAAGCTCTCACACACAAGCGGGGGTATCGAGGTATCGATCGCGAGTTTGTTCGGTAGGGGGCAAGGCCGGTCCATGGTCGCCAGGTTCAAGAGACCGTTCGCTGCACTAACTGCCCTCGTCGATGTCGAGCAGTACGTGCGGTTCCCGGTGGGAAAAGAGTTGAGCAAGTGTTTAACTGACGCAGGAAATTAAATAAAATTGGTTATTGATCATCCGAACTACCGGGCTGAGGCAAAGCTTGCACCGGAAACCAGGCGGTCCCTTGCGGAAGATCTCGAGGCGTAGGACGTCCCATGGAGAAAAGCACCGGCAGAAAGACCAGGCAGCTTGAAGTTGTGTGGCACGAGGTTGCCCGCGACAACTCGCATCCCACGGCCGATCAGATCTACCGAAGGGTGCGCAGGCATATCCCCGACATCAGTCTCGGTACGGTCTATCGTAATCTGCAGAAACTGGTGGCTGAAGGGAAACTCCAGGTGCTGACCCTGGGTCGGACGCAGCACTTCGATCCGCTGTTGGACTCGCACCAGCACTTCATTTGCCAGACCTGTGGACGGGTGTATGACATCTTAGTCGGTAAGGACGAAGAGATCCTGCCCGCCGCCCTGCGCCAGGGTGGTTTCACCGTGACCTCCCATCGGTTGGCATTCTTTGGCGAGTGCAAGTCCTGTTCCCGCTAAAAGAAGGGCCAGCGGCCATGGTGGCTGGCCTGATAGAGTAATCGGAGGGGAACGAAATGGGAGCCGTTTACCTTCCCTTGGAATCCCAGAGACGGCTGATTGGGTTATCCCGTATGGCTCTGGAGGAAGTTGTTTATGGAGCGAAGAGCCAGTTGAGTCGGGTGGAAGACCCCTATCTGTTGAGGAGCGCCGTAGCTTCGTTCCGTAGCCGCGTCAGATTCGGGCTTGAGGTAATCACGCCGTGCCAAAACCTGTGCAGGTCCATCGGTTGTTCAGCTTCCTTTACCCGGACACAGATTTCATTCCCGCCCTGTCACGCCGGGGGTAGTCAACGGTGAATAACTGCGCTGTGTGTAAGGGCTGGTGGATGTCGCCAACCAGATGGAAGAGCCACGCCAGCGCGATTGCCCTTCGCTCAGGGGTCGTTCTGGTTCTCTACCACGCTTTCATTCATGCGGCTAGCCACGACGCCGCTTTGTGAAGAATGAGTCGCCATAAGTATTGACTTACTTTACTGTCGATTGTATGCGTCAATTCTGTTCATAGAATGTTTAGCGTATAGCCATGCGCGAGTGCCGTGCCGCTGGACCTCGATGCGGCCCGGGGCGGCGCAAATCAGCGGTAAGATAGGACCTCGCTATCTGTCAATAGTTGCAGGGAACACAGTTAGAAAGGAGAAGGATCGACATGTCTAAAAGCGAAAGCGAAAGCCCAGTAATCCCCTCGCCGACTCCCAAGCGGACTCGGCCCAGGACGAACAAGGACTGGTGGCCGAATCAGCTCGACCTCTCAGTTCTCCAGGCGCACTATCCCGTCGCCGATCCGATGGGCAAGGATTTCAACTACGCGGAGGAGTTCAAGAAGCTTGACGTGGATGCCCTGAAGAAGGACATCGAGCAGGTGATGACGACGTCGCAGGACTGGTGGCCGGCCGACTACGGCCACTACGGGCCGCTCTTCATCCGGATGGCGTGGCATGCCGCGGGCACGTACCGCATCGCCGATGGCCGGGGCGGTGGCGGCAGCGGCATGCAGCGCTTTGCTCCCCTCAACAGTTGGCCCGACAACGCGAACCTCGACAAGGCGCGCCGGTTGCTCTGGCCGATCAAGCAAAAGTACGGCAACAAGATTTCCTGGGCCGACCTGATCATCTTCGCCGGCAACTGTGCGTATGAATCAATGGGCTTCAAGACGTTCGGCTTCGGCTTTGGGCGGGAGGACCGCTGGGAACCCGACGAGATCTTCTGGGGCCCAGAAAGCAGCTGGTTTAGCGGCGGCGGGACGGGCGATGAGCGCCACGCCGGCGACGAGAAGATCCAGGGGCCTATGGGCGCCGATCACATGGGTCTGATCTACGTAAACCCGCAGGGGCCGGGCGGCAACCCCGATCCGGCCCTTTCAGCAAAGTTCATTCGAGAGACGTTCCGCCGCATGGCGATGAATGACGAGGAGACGCTTGCGCTCATCGTCGGCGGCCACACGGTCGGCAAGGCCCATGGTGCCGCCCCTGATGCCCAGTACGTCGGTCCCGAACCGGAAGGCGCCAGCCTGGAGGAGCAAGGCCTCGGCTGGAGGCAGAAGTTCGGCAGCGGAAAGGGCTCCGATACGATCACGAGCGGGCTCGAGGGCGCCTGGACCAACGAGCCGACGAAGTGGGACAACGGATACCTCGAGAACCTCCACAAGTACGACTGGCAGCTGACGACGAGCCCCGCCGGTGCGAAGCAGTGGGCGCCCAAGAATCCCGAGGCCCAGGGCACCGTACCGGATGCTCACGATAAGTCGAAGCGGCACGCCCCTATGATGCTGACGACGGACCTTGCGTTGAAGGTGGATCCTACCTACGGGCCGATCGCAAAGCGTTTCCACGAGAATCCGAACCAGCTTGCAGAAGCGTTCGCCAAGGCGTGGTACAAGCTGTTGCACCGCGACATGGGACCCGTCTCGCGCTACCTCGGCCCGTGGGTTCCGCCGCCGCAGCTGTGGCAGGACCCCGTCCCCGCGGTCGATCATGAACTGATCGGGGAGAAGGACATCGCCGACCTCAAGGGCAAGATCCTCGCGTCGGGGCTGTCCATCTCACAATTGGTCTCCACCGCCTGGGCGTCGGCGGCGAGCTTCCGCGGCACCGACAAGCGCGGCGGCGCCAACGGGGCGCGGATCCGCCTCGCGCCACAGAAGGATTGGAAAGTAAACAACCCGGCCGAGCTGTCAAAGGTGCTGCAGACACTGGAGAAGATCCAGCAGGACTTCAACCGCTCACAGTCCGGCGGGAAGAAGAAGGTCTCGCTCGCAGACCTGATCGTCCTGGGCGGGTTCGCGGGCGTCGAGCAAGCTGCCAAGAATGCCGGGTACAACATCACGGTCCCGTTCGCGCCGGGGCGCACGGACGCCTCGCAGGAGCAAACCGACGTGGAGTCGTTCGCCGTGCTCGAGCCGACCTTCGACGGGTTCCGCAACTACGTCCAAGCCGGAGAGGAGCTGTCGCCGGAGACGCTGCTGGTGGAGCGGGCATTCATGCTGAATTTGACCGCTCCAGAGATGACGGTTCTCGTCGGCGGCATGCGCGCCCTGAATGCTAACTCCGGGCAGTCCGGACACGGTGTCTTCACCAAGCGGCCTGGGACGTTGACCAATGACTTCTTCGTGAACTTGCTCGACATGAGCACAGAGTGGAAGGCATCCGGTTCGGATAAGAACGTGTACGAGGGTCGCGATCGCGCCACCGGCGCGACGAAGTGGACCGGCACCGACGTCGACCTTGTCTTCGGCTACAACTCCCAGCTCCGAGGCCTCGCCGAGGTTTACGCACAAGAGGACTCGAAGGAGAAGTTCGTGCGTGATTTCGTGGCTGCGTGGGACAAGGTCATGAACAACGATCGCTTCGACCTTGCGCGGAACGGCGCGGGGGCGCGAGGGGCCAAGGCCCGCGCTTAGGTTCGTTACCAATACCGTTGCAGCAAGCGCGGGCTACCTCTGTGGTTCGCCCGCGCTTGCCTGTTGACGGGAGTGTATGCCGGCCGTCCGAGATCTCCCCTCCCGGAGACCGGTGAGACCCCGTTTCCATCCAGCTATCGCGCTTGTCTTTTCAGTCAACCGCTATGCCACAATGAAGTCCCAATACCACGGTTCTGCTCGTTTCCGATCGGGGGTTTCTAGGGCAATCGTTGCTCCCAAGAGGCACACATACCGGTCTGCCGATGCCCTTGCGCCTCAGTCCGAACGGCCTTCTCCAGCTTTTGCGATCATCGCTCCGGGACG
>DASYQR010000146.1:0-3936 GCA_036005325.1 Nitrospirales bacterium
AGAACCATCCATCACCGTGAGCAGGGGACGCCGCCCATACTCAACCTGGATCGGGAGATTGCGCTGCAAGCCGTCGTGCTGGAGGCGATTTCCCAGGGCCTGGTCCGTTCTGCTCATGACTGCGCGGAGGGAGGCTTGGCCGTCGCACTGGCCGAATGCTGTCTGTCCGCACCTGCCGGCCCGATGGGGGCGGAGGTTGTCCTTGACGCACAGGGGCTCCGGCGCGATAGCGTGCTGTTTGGCGAGTCGCAGTCCCGGATCATCCTGTCTGTCAAACCCGGTGACCTCGAGAGGATTAAGGCATTGGTGCAAAAGGCTGAAGTGCCGCTTTCAGTTTTAGGGTTCGCCGGCGGCAAACGGCTGACGGTGTCCATCCGTGACGAACATGGACGGGCCGCTCTTGAGATTGACCGGCCCTGTCAGGAACTTGCTATAATCTGGCGTGGGGCGCTTCGGTCGGCCCTGGAATCCCCTCGAGAGGTTGAAGGAAGACACGCATGAGCGAGATCAGTGCCCTCATCACGCCCGATAAATTCCACGACGAATGCGCCGTCTTCGGCGTGTATGGCCATAAGGAAGCCGCCAACCTAACCTATCTCGGCCTGTACGCCCTCCAGCACCGCGGCCAGGAAAGCTCCGGGATCGTCTCTAATGACGGCGAGCAGTTCCATGTGGAAAAAGCCATGGGGCTGGTGGCCGACATCTTCACGAAGGATCGCTTGAAACGCCTGCCCGGCCGGTCGGCGATCGGCCATAACCGGTACTCGACGGCTGGTTCCAGCGACCTCAAAAACGCGCAGCCGCTCGTCGTCAACTTTGCCTTCGGCAATCTGGCACTGGCCCACAATGGCAACCTGATCAATGCCCAGATGCTCCGCAATGAGCTGGAGGCCTACGGGGCCATTTTCCAATCCACGACCGACAGCGAGGTGGTCGTCCATCTGATCGCGCAGTCCCGCCAGAGTCTCCTGCTGGATCGGATCTTCGATGCGCTCAACCAGGTGCGCGGCGCCTTTTCCATCACGCTGCTGACGGACACCGGCCTGGTGGCGGCCCGTGACCCGTGGGGTTTCCGGCCCTTGTGTCTGGGCCGGCTCAAGGACGGCTGGGTCGTGGCGTCGGAGACCTGCGCATTCGACCTGATCGGCGCCGAGACGGTCCGTGACATCGAGCCTGGCGAGCTCGTGTACATCGACGACAAGGGCCTGCAATCCTTCCATCCGTTCCCGAAGGTCAAGCCGGCGATGTGCATCTTCGAGCACGTGTATTTCGCCCGCCCCGACAGCAAGATTTACGGGAATAATGTCTATACTGCTCGCCGGGCGCTGGGCCGCCAGTTGGCCAAGGAATCCCACGTGCCCGCCGATATCGTCATCGCAGTGCCGGACTCGGGCGTGCCCGCCGCCCTCGGCTATGCCGACGCGGCCCACCTTCCCTACGAGCAGGGCTTGATCCGCAACCACTATGTAGGCCGGACGTTCATCGAACCCGAGCAGCGCATCCGCCACTTCGGGGTCAAGGTCAAACTGAACGCCGTCGCGGAGGTTCTCGACGGCAAGCGGGTGGTCGTGGTGGATGATTCCATCGTGCGCGGCACGACGAGCCGGAAGATCGTCAAGATGCTCCGTCATGCAGGGGCTAAGGAAGTCCACATGCGGATTTCTTCCCCGCCGGTCGTCTCGCCCTGCTTCTACGGGATCGACACGCCGACCAAAAAGGAGCTGATCGGCTCGACACATTCGATTGAAGAGATCCGCAAATACATCACCGCCGACTCGCTCGCCTACCTGAGCCTGGAGGGTCTCTTGGCCGCCGCGCCCGGAGCCGGGGAGCGCTACTGTACCGCCTGCTTCACCGAGAACTATCCGATTCCTTTCACCAAAGCCGAGGAACTGCAATTGGGTCTTTTCGATCCTTCGTGATGAGGTGGACGGCGCGGATCAGCCGCCGCTTCGTCATTACTCTTGCCCTTCTTCAACTCCCTCTCATCTACGCCTGGCTCGTCGAGCCGAACTGGATCGAGGTCACTCAGCACGCGGCCCGGTTCAAGACCCTTCCGGAAGAGTTCAACGGCCTCGTCGTCGCGCATCTCTCAGACCTACATATCCGTCGGTACGGCGTCCGCGAACGACGGGTCCTCACGCTCCTGGCTGAGGCCAAGCCGGGCGTGGTCGTCGTCACAGGCGATTTCACGCTGGAGGGCAGCGACCCGGCCGTCATTCAACGGTTCCTCCGAGATCTTGGGGATCTCCATCCTCCATTTGGGATTTGGGCCGTCCTCGGCAACCATGATCACTGGTATCCGCCCGCGAGAAATGACGCGGCCGTGCGCAGGCTCTTCAAGGATGCGGGCGTCGCGCTCCTGGTCAATCAATGGGGGCGGCTCGGCAAGGGTCGCGATACCCTCTCACTGGTCGGCGTGGACGATCCTTTTTCCGGCTATGCCGATTTGGCCGCTGCCCTGAAGGGCACGCAGCGGACGCCGTTTGCGGTCCTGCTGACACATTCGCCGCAAATCTTCATAAAAGCCGATCTCATGAAGTTCGACCTCGTACTGGCAGGTCATACCCACGGGGGACAGATTCGCCTGCCGGGCATCGGCGCCCTATGGCTACCGGCCGGTAGTGAGGACTATGAGTCGGGGTGGTTTTACGGCCAGTCAGCGCAGATGTACGTGAGCAGAGGGGTCGGAACAAGCATCCTGCCGTTCCGGCTTTTCTGCCGGCCGGAGATCGCGCTGATCACGCTGAAGCGCGGTACATAGCCAGTGGTCGCCGAATTCCGCAACAGCGTGGTGCCCCTTTCTCAGCCAGTAATACACCGCCTCATGATTTTCTTCGGATTAGTCTATTTCGCGCAAGGGATCGGACAAGCCGGGGCGCTGATCAACCAGCCCCTGATGTACTACTTGAAATCCTTGGGCCTGACGACCGACCAGGTGGCCGGCCTGCTTGCCGTGCTCACCGTGCCGTGGATCATCAAACCAGTGTACGGCCTCATCAGCGATTTCATTCCTCTCTTCGGCTATCGAAGGAAAAGCTATCTCTTCCTGATGAACGGACTTGCGGCCGGCGGCTTTCTCTGGCTTACGGGACTGACCACGCCGAACATGATCGTCGTGGCCCTCTTCCTGACGGCGTTAGGCATCGCTTCCTCGGACGTGCTCGTCGATGCCCTGATGGTGGAGAACGGCCAGAAGACAGGCTTGATTAAGCAGTTTCAAAGCCAACAGTGGATGTGGTTTAATGTCGCGGCCATCACCTCCGGACTGATCGGCGGCTGGTTGAGTCAAGTGCTCGCACCGGCGAACGCCCTTCATACCGCAGCGCTGGTGATCGCCTGCGCTCCAATTGCGGTGGTATTGGCCACCACCGTCCTCGTCCGCGAGGAGAAGTCCCAGCTCGACCTCGGGGCTCTGCGCTCAACGACGCGCGGTCTGATATCCTCGCTCAAGTCCCGGACGATCTGGACCGTCGCCGGATTTCTGGCCTTCTGGAATTTCACGCCGAGCTTCGGCACCCCGCTGTTTTATCACATGATCGATCATTTGAAGTTCGAACAGTACTTCATCGGGCAACTGACATCGATCGCGTCTGTGGGGGCCGTGATCGGCGCCTTTGTATACCGGCGTTATCTGGCCGGACGGTACTCGACCAAGAGTCTGGTCTACCTCAGCATCCTGCTGGGATCCGGGACGACGGTGGCCTACCTGTTGCTCGTGGATAAGACCAGCGCGGTGGTGCTCTACTTCATGACCGGTCTTCTCAGCATGATACCGCTGTTGACATTGCTCAGCCTCGCCGCAGCCGTGTGCCCGCCTCAAGCGGCGGGATTTACCTTCGCCGGGCTGATGTCGATTTATAACGCGGCCGGGCAACTCTCGCAGATCACCGGCGCGTACTTGTACGAGCGGCTATTCCATCAGCAGATCGGGCC
>DASYQR010000147.1:0-11337 GCA_036005325.1 Nitrospirales bacterium
CGGAGCCGGCAAGATGAATCTCGCGTTGGCCATCCTGTTGGGGGTCACCGCCTGCCTGCTGGGAGATTTCATCTGGTACTACCTGGGCCGTCATCGCGGGGGGCAGGTCCTCAAGGTGCTCTGCCGCATCTCGCTCGAACCTGACTCCTGTGTGCGCCAGACGGAAAACTTTTTCATCCGACATGGAACGCGTTCGCTCATTCTCGCCAAGTTCATTCCGGGGTTGAGCACGGTGATGCCGGCCCTCGCGGGTCTCTTCAACGTGAGCGTCGAGCGCTTCTTGCTCTACAATGGCCTCGGCGCGTTGCTCTGGACGGCGGCCTTCATCGTTCCGGGATATCTATTGGCCGATCAGCTCGAGTGGGTCGCCGCGCAGGCGGCTCGCTTTGGCAGCTCGCTCGGGGTACTAGTCGCGGGTGCCCTGGCTCTCTACATCGCCTACAAATACATCCACCGGCAACGCATTCTGCGTGAACTACGTATCGCGCGGATCATGCCGGATGAGCTCAAGAAGATGCTGGACGACGGTTGCAAGGTGTTCATCGTGGATCTGCGTCAGTCCCTCGAGGTCGAGGTTGATCCCTACACCATCCCCGGCGCGGTGCGCATGGCAGTAGAGGAACTGGAGCACCGGCACCATGAAATCCCACGCGATCGGGATGTGGTCCTGTTCTGCGCCTGCCCCAACGAAGTCACGAGCGCCCGGATGGCGCTCCTGCTCAAAAAGAACGGCATCTTACGTGTCCGTCCCCTCGTCGGCGGGGTTGAGGCCTGGCGCGCGCGCAATTATCCCCTGGAAGGCCTGGAAGCGAAAGTGGTATGACATCCGCCAGCGGCATGTCCGGCGCTGTTCATACGAACGCCAGCATCCTCACGGTCAACGCCGGTTCGTCGACCATCAAGTTTGCGTTGTTCCAAGTCGGGCAGCCGCTCGCCCGCGTCTTATCCGGCAAAATCGAACGGATAGGATTGGGGGATGGAGTGATGACGATCACTGATCACTCCAGCGGTCGGACCGAACGGGTGACTGTGCAATGTCCCGATCATGCCGTCCTGGTCAACACCGCGCTCAACCTATCAAAGGCGGGGGGCCAGCGATGCATCGCAAAAGCAGCTAAGAGAGTGGAGCGCGTCGGGGCCGTTCCTTCGTCGGCAAACAGAGCACAACCACCGACCGGGCCTCCAGCTCATAGCTGTCTCCGCCTTTGAAAAACGCCGCCCGCTTCCCATGATCCGGCAGGGCCGTGTCCAGAATGAACGCCCAGCGGACCCCCCGCTTGTGGGCGGGCAAGGTGAAGGCCAGCGGCTCATCGTGAGCGTTCAGCAACAACAAGAAAGTGTCATCCGTCACCGGATGGCCTTTCTCATCCGGTTCCTCGATCGCGTCGCCCGCCAGGCGCAGCCCCAGGGACCGCACAAACCCCGCATTCCAATCCTCATCCGTCATCTCTTTTCCGTCGGGACGAAACCAGACGATGTCCTTGACTTCGGACCCCTGAATCCGGCGCCCCTGAAAAAATCGCCGCCGCCGAAAGACCGGATGCTCCCGCCGCAGCATCAGCAACCGCCAGGTGAAAGCCAAGAGAGACCGCGCTCTCCCGTCGATCTTCCAATCAAACCAGCTCAGCTCGTTGTCCTGGCAATAGGCGTTGTTGTTGCCTCGTTGGGTCCGGCCGATCTCGTCGCCCCCGCAGATCATCGGGACCCCCTGGGAGAGCAGCAGGGTCGCCAGAATGTTGCGCTTCTGTCGGTCCCGTAATTCGAGGGTCGCCGGATCGTTGGCCGGCCCCTCCACGCCGCAATTCCAACTGAGGTTCTCGTCCAACCCATCATGGTTGTCTTCCCCGTTGGCCTCGTTGTGCTTCTGATTATAGGACACGAGATCCTGAAGGGTGAACCCGTCGTGCGCCGTCACGAAGTTGATGCTCGCGTGAGGGCGTCGCCCGCTCGCCTCGTACAGATCGCTGCTGCCGGTGAGCCGGTAGGCCAGTTCCGCGACTTGCCCCCCCTCACCTTTCCAGTACCGCCGGATGGTGTCCCGGTACCTGCCGTTCCACTCCGCCCAGCCGACCGGGAAGTTGCCTACCTGGTAGCCCCCTTCCCCTAGATCCCAGGGCTCGGCGATCAGTTTGACCTGGGAGAGCACCGGATCCTGGCAGATGATGTCGAAGAAGGCGCTCAGCCGATCCACGTCGTGCAGCTCCCGCGCCAGCGCGGACGCGAGGTCAAACCGGAAGCCATCCACGTGCATCTCCAGAACCCAGTAGCGCAGGCTGTCCATGATCAGCTTGAGCGTCCGGGGATGCCTGACGTTCAACGTGTTTCCGCAACCCGTGTAGTCCATGTAGTAGCGAGGATCATCCTGCACGAGCCGGTAGTAGGACGCGTTATCGATCCCTCGAAATGACAGGGTCGGCCCCAGGTGATTACCCTCTCCCGTGTGGTTGTACACCACGTCCAGGATCACTTCGATACCCGCGCTGTGCAGAGTCTTGACCATCGTCTTGAATTCCCTCACGGAGCGGCCGGGGAACTGCGAGGTCGCATAGCGGATTTCCGGCGCGAAAAAACCGATGGAGTTGTAGCCCCAGTAGTTCGTGAGCCCGCGGTCATGGAGGTGCTTATCACGCACGAAGTGGTGAACCGGCAGCAGTTCGACTGCCGTGACCCTCAGACTCTGAAGATACTCGATGACCGTGCGCGAGGCTAGCCCCGCATAGGTGCCGCGCAAGGCCTCCGGCACTTCCGGATGTTGTATCGTAAAACCCTTGACATGCACTTCATATATGACGGTTTTATCCCACGGAGTCCGCAATAATTGGTCTCCGCCCCACGTAAACGCCTGGTCGACCACCACGCACTTCGGGACGTTGCCGGCATTGTCACGATCGTCGCGCGAAAGATCGGCCGCCGGATCGCCGACCCGGTACCCGAACACGACATCGGACCACTCAATGGTCCCCGAGATCGCCTTAGCGTAGGGATCGATCAGCAACTTGGCTGGATTGAATCGGTGCCCGCTCTCCGGCTCATACGGCCCATGGACACGATAGCCATAATGCTGCCCGGGGCGGATTTCCGGCAGATACACATGCCAGATTTGATCAGTCCGTTCCTCGATCCGAAACCGATGGGATTCCTGCTGCTGGTCCGGTCCTTCAAACAGGCAGAGCTCAACTCCGGTCGCATTCTCGGAGAATAGCGCGAAGTTGACTCCCTCCCCATCCCATGTCGCTCCGAGCGGATAGGGGCGGCCCGGCCAGATCCTCATCCCGGTTCTTCCTGTGAGACCTGATGCTTCCTCGGGTTTCATACTCTCCGGAGCACGGGATTGCAAGCCCGCTGGGAACCTTTTTGCCGAAACTCTTGGCATGACGGACCGCTTCTGGCACACTGGCACTCAATGTCATTCGAACTCACGAAAGAGCGTTGGCAATTAGACCTCGGCGCTCGACCGGTCGGTCCATCGAGTGTTCGGTTTCGCGTGTGGGCTCCGCATGCCCGCAACGTGGCCGTCCGCTTGGTGGGAAAGGATCAACAACTCATTCCGATGGAGCCACGCGAGCTCGGATATTTCGAGGTCACAGCATCAGGAGTCGGGGCTGAGGCGCGGTATGTCTATGTACTGGACGGCGACAAGGACCGTCCGGATCCGGCCTCCCGGTTCCAGCCCGAGGGTGTCCACGGGGCATCCGCGGTAGTGGATCCCGGGTCATTCCACTGGACTGACCACCAGTGGTCTGGGCTCCCGCTCTCGGACTTCATCATTTACGAGCTCCATACCGGGACGTTTACCAGCGAGGGGACATTCCAGGCCATCATTCCTTATCTCGACTATCTGCAAAACGAAGTGGGAGTCACCGCGATCGAGCTCATGCCGGTGGCGCAGTTTCCAGGAACCCGCAACTGGGGGTACGATGGGGTCTGCCCCTTCGCACCGCAGGTCAGCTATGGCGGGCCCCGCGGTTTGAAAACTCTTGTGGACGCCTGTCATGCCAAGGAAGTGGCGGTCATTCTGGACGTGGTGTACAACCACCTTGGGCCGGAAGGAAACTACCTTGGAGACTTCGGCCCGTACTTCACGGACCGTTACCGGACGCTCTGGGGCCAGGCCATCAACTATGACGGACCCGACAGCGATGAAGTCCGCCGCTTCGTCATCAGCAACGCACTCTATTGGGTCACGGAGTATCACATCGACGCGTTGCGGCTCGATGCGGTACACGGCATCTTCGACTTCAGCCCCCGCCACATTCTTCGGGATATCGCCGATGCGATCCATGCCCAGGCCGCACGAGTGGGGCAGGCGATTCATGTGATCGCTGAGAGCGATTTGAATGATGTCCGGGTCATTGCACCGATCCGGGAGGGGGGATACGGCCTGGACGCCCAGTGGAACGATGATTTTCATCATGCGCTGCACGGGCTGTTGACCGGCGAGCAATCCGGATACTACGAAGATTTCGGCCGATTGGACCAATTAGGCACCGCCGTGCGAGAGGGATACGTCTATTCCGGCCAGCGTTCCGCGTATCGCCGCCGGCGTCATGGAAATTCTTCGCGAGGCCGACCTCCCCGGCAATTCGTGGTATGTGCGCAGAATCACGACCAGATCGGCAATCGCGCCTTCGGGGAGAGGCTCAGCACCCAAGTTCCCTTTGAAGCCCTGAAGGTCACGGCTGTGGCCGTGCTCCTCGCTCCCAACATCCCTCTGATGTTCATGGGTGAGGAGTACGGGGAAACGGCGCCGTTCCAATACTTCATCGAGCACGGAGACCCAGCCTTGATCGAAGCGGTCCGCAAAGGGCGCCTGTCGGAATTCGCTTCTTTCGGCTGGAAGGAGATCCCCGATCCCCAGGATCCGGCTACCTTCGAACGCTCCCGAGTCCGTCCGGAAGGGCCCAAGGACTCGACCCAGACGGCGCTCCTCAGTTGGTACCGCGCACTGATCGGTTTGCGCAAGTCCATTCCTGCTCTGGGGGCGGCCGAGAAAGGGGATGCGTTGCGCGTCTGGTCGCACGACAGCGCGCAAGTCCTGACCATTCACCGCCGTGGGGCTTCTGGTCCCGAGGCGCTCCTGATTCTGGGATTTGGCAAGCAGGCAACGACCATGAAGCTCTGCGAGCCGGAAGGGAGATGGGCCTTACGGCTGCACGGTTCAGCCACGGAATTTGGTGGTCCAGGCCGGAGCGGCCCACCGGAAACACTCACCATCACACGTGACGGCGCAACGGTGCCCCTTCCTGGATATGGAGTCTTGCTTTATCTGACAAAGGGCCGCCTGTCCTGATAATCCTTTACCAGATAGTCAAGTTAGACTATTTAGTCGGTTACGGGTATAAAGTTACAATGAAGAGACCAGATGACCCCGATACCTTCAGGACGCGTGCCGTCTTCCACGTACCGGCTGCAATTTAACCGGCATTTCACCTTCGCGGACGCCACCCGGATCATTCCTTATTTGCACGCGCTGGGCGCCACGGACTGCTACGCCTCCTCGTTCTTCAAAGCGGTCCCGGGAAGCCTGCACGGCTATGATCTCGTGGACCCGACGAGCCTGAACCCGGAGGTGGGCACCGAGGACACGTACCGCGAGTTCACCCGCGCCTTGAAGGACCATGGCATGGGCACGATCCTGGACGTGGTTCCCAACCATATGGGGATCGAGAAGTCGGTGAACGCCTGGTGGACGGACGTCCTGGAGAACGGCCCGGGTTCGCCCTACTCGACGTTTTTCGACATCGACTGGGACCCGGTCAAACCGGAATTGAAAGACAAGGTGTTGTTGCCCATTCTGGGCGACCTGTACGGGATCGTCCTCGAAAACCAGGAAATGGTCCTGACTTACGAGAACGGGGGCTTCTTCATCCGTTACCATGATCACAGGCTTCCGATCGCCCCCAAGTCGTGGGCGATGATCCTCTCCCATCGCCTGGAGGCCCTGATCCAGCAGGCCGGAGCGACCGACCTCCACGTGCAGGAACTCCAGAGCATCATCACGGCCCTCGGTCACCTGCCCTCCCCAAGCGAACGCGACCCCACGCGCATGGAAGAGCGCTACCGGGAAAAAGGGATCATCAAAAAAAGATTGGCCGCGCTTATCGGTGAAAGCCGGCTGGTGGCGAGGTTTATTGAAGAAAACGTCGGGCTCTTCAACGGGACGAAAGGCGAGCCTAGAAGCTTCGAATTGCTGGAGGGGCTGCTCGCTGATCAGGCCTACCGGCCGGCTTACTGGCGCGTCGCCTCGGAAGAAATCAACTACCGCCGTTTTTTCGATATCAACGAATTGGCCGCCATCCGGATGGAGGAACCGGCGGTGTTCAGGGAATGCCACGCGCTCATCTTCCGCCTTCTCAAGGAAGGAGCGGTCACGGGCCTCCGCATCGATCACGTGGACGGCCTGTACGACCCCGGCGACTACCTGCGTCAAATACAGGCATGGGCGCGCGCGGAGCTGTTTCCGGCGGGGGAAGACCGGGACGCCGACGACCGTCCGCTCTTTCTCCTTGTGGAGAAAGTCCTGGGGAAAGACGAACCCATCCCGGAGAACTGGCCGGTCCACGGGACCACCGGATACGAATTCCTGAACATGGTCAACGGGCTGTTCGTGAACACCGCCAATGCCCGCGCCTTCGATGCGATCTATGCCCGGTTCATCCGCGACCGCCTGTCGTATGACGACCTGGCGTACGAGAAAAAGAAGCTGGTCATGCATGTCTCGATGGCCAGCGAGATCAACGTGCTGGGGCACCAGCTCAATCGGATCTCCGAGCGGGATCGCCGGTCCCGCGACTTCACTTTGTACAGCCTGATCCACGCCATTCGGGAGATCATTGCGTGTTTTCCCGTGTACCGCACGTACGTCACCACGGGCCCCGAGGAGGTCATGGACCGCGACCGGGTCTATATTCAGCAGGCGGTTGCCAGGGCGAAACGGAAGAACCCGGCACTCAGCGGGCTCGTCTTCGACTTCGTGCGGGGTCTTCTGCTCAAGCAGGCGCCGGAACGGCTCCAGGGCAGTCGCGAGGAGCTGATTCAGTTCGCGTTGAAGTTCCAGCAGACAACCAGTCCGATCACCGCCAAGGGGATCGAGGACACCACTTTTTACATTTTCAACCGGCTGGTCTCCTTGAACGAGGTGGGCGGGGCGCCGGACCAGTTCGGCATTCCCGTAGCCACCTTTCACAAACGGATGCGAGAGCGGCAGGCCCGCTGGCCGGGCTCCCTCTCGGCCACTTCAACCCACGATACCAAGCGGGGCGAGGATGTGCGGGCACGCATTAATGTGTTGTCCGAAATGCCGCAGGCCTGGAAAACCCGTCTGGCTCGGTGGAGCAAACTGAACAAGACGCACAAAACCGACATAGACGGGGAGCCGACCCCGGATCGGAATGAGGAATACCTGCTTTACCAGACCCTGATCGGCGCCTGGCCCCTCGCGCCGTGCGATGAGAGCCAGTACCGAACATTCTGTGACCGGATCCAGGATTACATGACCAAAGCGCTCAAGGAAGCGAAGGTCCACACGAATTGGGCCCATCCCGACGAAGTCTATGACAGCGCCGTGCGCCTCTTCATCGAGAGACTCCTGGACCGTTCGAAGCCCAACCCGTTTCTGACCGATTTCCTTCCCTTCCAGGAACAGATTGCAGAGTACGGGATGTACAATGGTCTTGCCCAGGTCCTGCTTAAGATCACGGCTCCCGGCGTCCCGGATTTCTATCAAGGGACCGAACTCTGGGAGTTCCACCTCGTAGATCCGGACAACCGTCGCCCGGTCGACTACTCGTTACGAGTTCGCATGCTTGCTGACCTCCAGGACGCTTGCGAAGAAGCAGGTCCGGACCGCCGAAGCCTGGTCCAGGATCTGCTGGTGAACCGCGCGGACGGGAGGATTAAGCTGTACGAGACGATGACCGCCCTGACCTACCGACGCGACCATTCCGCACTGTTCTTGAACGGGGAGTACGTGCCGCTCGAGAGCCAGGGGGCGAAAAAGGACAACCTGTGCGCCTTCGCCCGGATTCACGGGGATGAGGCGGTTATCACGGTCGTTCCGCGTCTGCTGGCCGGGTTGAACCCCGACGCGAAGACCGCCCCGATCGGTTCGGACGTGTGGGGAGACACGGCGATCACTGTCCCCGCGTGGCAGCCCGGCTCGCCATACCGCAATCTCTTGACGGGAGAGACTCTATGCTCCGTGACGGTGGAGGGGCGTCAGGCGTTGCCGCTGTCGCAAATCCTTGGCCTGTTCCCGGTCGCTCTATTGGAGCGACTCGCATGACCGAGGCGGAATTCTATAGAACTCCGCCCAGGCGCGCGCGCAATTATCCCCTGGAAGGCCTGGAAGCGAAAGTGGTATGACATCCGCCAGCGGCATGTCCAGCGCTGTTCATACCAACGCCAGCATCTTCACGGTCAACGCCGGTTCGTCGACCATCAAGTTTGCGTTGTTCCAGGTCGGGCAGCCGCTCGCCCGCGTCTCATCCGGCAAAATCGAACGGATAGGATTGGGGGATGGGGTGATGACGGTCACTGATCACTCCAGCGGTCGGACCGAACGGCTGACCGTGCAATGTCCCGATCATGCCGCCTGCGTCGAACCACTCGTCGGCTTGCTTGAGCGTCACCTGGATGTTCGGCGCCTGCAGGCCATCGGCCATCGCGTCGTGCACGGCGGGACACGCTATACCAGGCCGCAATCGATCACGGCTGATGTCTTGAAAGAACTGCGCCGGCTCAGCCCGTACGATCCTGAGCATTTACCCGGCGAGATTAGCCTGATTGAGGGATTTAGCCGGCGATATCCAACGGTGCCGCAAGTGGCGTGCTTCGATACAGCCTTCCACCGGGACATGCCGCGCGTCGCCCGCTTGCTGGCGATTCCGCGCCGTTATGATGCCGACGGGGTTCAGCGCTACGGGTTCCACGGTCTGTCCTATGCGTATCTGATGGACGAGTTAGCGAGAGTCGCCGGTCGCGAGGCGGCTGATGGACGCGTGATCCTGGCGCACCTGGGAAATGGCGCCAGCCTGGCAGCGGTGCTGGCGGGAAAGAGCGTTGATACGACGATGGCGTTCACACCGACGGCTGGGTTGCCGATGAGCACGCGTTCGGGAGACCTCGATCCCGGTCTCGTGTCCTACTTGGCAAGGACAGACGGCATGACCGTGGAGCAATTTCACGAAATGGTGAATACCAAATCCGGCTTGCTCGGCATCTCGGAGATCAGTCCAGACCTGCGCGATTTGTTGGCGCACGAATCCGATGTTCGCGCGGCCGAGGCGGTGGCATTCTTCTGCTACCAGACCAAGAAATGGATCGGCGCCTTTGCGGCGGCGCTGGGCGGACTGGACACGCTCGTCTTCAGCGGAGGCATCGGGGAAAACTCCGCCGTGATCCGTGCGCGCATCTGTGACGGTCTCGGATTTTTGGGTCTCATGTTGGACGAGGCCCGGAACGCCGCCGGCGACCCAATCATTTCCCAGGACAAGAGTGAGGTCACGGTCCGCGTCATCCGGACTGATGAAGAAATCCAGATTGCCAACTCGGTCTCTCAGCTGCTTGCCGTGCAGGGGGAACGCCCATGAAGTCGACAAGGAATAACTCCAGAAAGCCATTGCGCCCTGACGTGCTTCGCAAGATGGATGCGTACTGGCGGGCCGCAAACTACTTGTCCGTCGGACAGATCTATTTGTATGACAATCCGCTGTTGAAGAAGCCGCTCAAGCGCGAACACATCAAGCCGCGCCTCCTCGGCCACTGGGGCACGACACCCGGCCTGAATTTCATCTATGTCCATCTCAATCGGATCATCAAGGAACAGGATCTGAACGTGATGTACATCACTGGACCCGGCCACGGCGGTCCTGCCCTGGTGGCGAATGTGTACCTTGAAGGGACCTACAGCGAGGTCTATCCCGACATTTCTCAGGATGAAGGGGGGATGAAGCGGCTGTTCAAACAGTTTTCCTTCCCCGGCGGCGTTCCGAGTCATGTCGCGCCCGAAACGCCTGGGTCCATCCACGAAGGCGGTGAACTGGGGTATGCCCTCGCCCATGCGTATGGGGCGGCGCTCGATAATCCGGATCTGCTGGTGGCGTGCGTCATCGGTGATGGCGAAGCGGAAACCGGACCGCTCGCGACGAGTTGGCATGCCAACAAGTTTCTCAATCCCGTCCGTGATGGGGCTGTGTTGCCCATTCTCCATCTGAACGGATACAAGATCGCCGGACCGACGATATTGGGGCGCCTGCCGCACGCAGAACTGGAGTCCCTGTTCATCGGCTATGGCTATCGGCCGCTCTGGGTCGAGGGGGAGGACCCCGTCGAGATGCACCAACTCATGGCCGCCGCGCTGGATGCCGCCCTTGCCGACATCAAGAAGATTCAGGATGCTGCCCGTACCAATGGCTTCACACGGCGGCCGTGCTGGCCGATGATCGTGCTTCGAACACCCAAAGGATGGACCGGTCCCAAGGTCGTCGATGGCAAACCGGTGGAGAACACATTCCGCGCACACCAGGTGCCGATGAGCGACATGGACCGCCAGGAGAACATCAGATTGCTGGAGCGCTGGATGAAAAGCTACAAGCCGGAAGAACTGTTCGACAAATCCGGAAGGCTGCTCCACGAACTGTCGGAACTCGCGCCGACCGGCGAACGCCGTATGGGGGCCAATCCCCACGCCAACGGCGGTCTGCTGCTGCGCGACCTGCGTGTGCCCGATTTTCGCGACTATGCGGTCCCCGTTCCCAAGCCGGGCGCGGTAGAAGCGGAAGCCACGCGCGTCCAGAGCGCACTCATTCGCGACGTTCTGAAGCTCAACCGGGACAACTTCCGCATCGTCAGCCCTGATGAAACGGTGTCAAACCGATGGACCGCCGTGTTTGAGATCGCCGACCGCTGTTCCATGGAGGACATTTTGAAAACCGACGAACATGTATCGCACGACGGCCGGGTGATGGAAGTCCTCAGCGAACACCTCTGCCAAGGTTGGCTTGAAGGCTATCTTCTGACGGGACGTCATGGATTTTTCAATTGCTACGAAGCCTTCATTCACATCGTCGATTCAATGTTCAACCAACATGCCAAGTGGCTCAAGACAACGCGGCACATCCCCTGGCGGAAACCTATCGCCTCGTTGAATTATCTTCTCACCTCACACGTCTGGCGACAGGACCATAACGGTTTCAGCCATCAGGATCCCGGATTTATCGATCACGTCGCCAACAAGAAGGCCGACGTGATTCGCATCTATTTGCCTCCCGATGCCAACACGCTGCTGTCCGTCACGGATCACTGTCTCCGCAGCCGCAATTATGTCAACGTCATCGT
>DASYQR010000148.1:0-15415 GCA_036005325.1 Nitrospirales bacterium
CCGCCGACGCCGCCCATCACGGAAGAATCTTTGCTGTAAATCGCCCGATCCGTGTCCGGGTTGTAGCCGGCCTGAGGAACCAGGTTGGTCGGATTATCGGCCTTCCGAAGGACGGTGATATCGAGCGCGAAAGCATCGCCATCTGGAATGTCAGCCGCAAAGGCCCCCTGCCCTTTTCTTGTATAGTTCCGGTAGGCCTGAACTTCCACGTCGTTGCCGACTCCGACTGCATTGAAATTATCCTTATTGGCCTTCTCGTTCAACCGAATCGTGACGAGCGCCCCGCCACCGGTCTCGACGTAGATCTTGCCGCCTGGAATATCCTTGCCCCAGAGACGCCCATAGATCGTTTCAGGCTTCGCGAGTAGCGTGCGCATATACGCATCAGTCACACCGCCGGCTGCTCCGCTGCTCTGGAAACCCTCTTGTATGACTTGCCGCTCCTGGGCCATCACCGTACCTGCAACTAACATGGAAAAAAGGGCAAATGCACCGATTGCTAAGAAACTTTTCATATGGTTCACCTCCCCTCAGAACTATGTATGATGACCGACGGCGCCTGAACGCCGCCACCTCCTCCCTCCCGAGGCATTACTTTTACTCAGTCGGTAAGGCGGCGAAACTATAGCGCAGCCTCATAAGTCTGTCAAGGGGGAAGAACGGCTGAAAATAGGGGGTTTTTAGGGGGGCGCGCTAGCGAGGATCTTTGTACTGGAGGGATTGAATATCCGCCCCTATTTGATCGAAAGGGGCGGCACGAGCAAGCTTGGTTTGGTGCCCGGGGGGAGGGTCGAACTCCCATGGTGTCGCCACCGGCGGATTTTGAGTCCGCTGCGTCTGCCATTTCGCCACCCGGGCCCCAGCATCCAGCGTCAGCGTTTCTAACATGATACCCCCAAACCGTCAAGGCAAGTGCAGCGGTCATGAGTCTTGTGCTAGAATCGTTTTCGCTTCACGAGAGGTATTCAATATCCCGTCGCTTTGGGAGGAATCTCTGTATGGCACAAGTTCAATGCGTCCGCTGCGGAAATTTGGGCGAAGCGATCACCGAGCCGTTATTCTTGGGCAAGCTGGAGGCTCAAGTGAAAGCGGAAGTCTGCGCACCATGTTGGGCCGAATGGGTAAAAATGCGAGTGATGGTCATTAATGAGTACCGTGTCAACCTCGGCGACGAGAGCGGGCGGGCCCTGCTCCGAGAGCAGATGCTCTCCTTCCTAAAACTGCCGAAACCCGAACAGCCGGCGCCCTAATTAAGGTCCGTCAGCTCGGTCATCTATTTGACAATGACGAGGCGAAAGTGTTAGATATCACGTATCTTTTTGAAGGTGTCGGATGCTGACTCAGATGCATGTACGTGGGTTGATGTTCGACCCCTATACGAACGCCTATATCATTATTCTGCGGGACGACAGCAACACCGAGATGTTGCCCATCTGGGTGGGAAAACCAGAAGCGAGCGCCATCAGTTTCGCCATGGAAGGAGTGACGACCCCCAGACCGATGACCCATGATCTGATGAAAACCGTCTTGGATACCGCCGACGCCAAAGTCATCAGCGTGGTGGTCACCGACCTCAAAGAAAACACCTATTATGCGAGAGTTCATCTCCTGTATGAAGATTCGGAGTATTCGATCGATGCCAGACCGAGTGACGCGATTGCTCTGGCGCTGCGATCGAAGGCACCCGTCTTCGTCAACGATGACGTCATTCGCAAACACAGCAACGAAGAGATGGACCGCTGGTTGGAAAATCTCAAGCCCGAGGATTTCGGCAAGTCGGACGCGTGACAGGTTTCTAATTCCTATCAGCAACGGTTCCCGATCAAGTCACAATGGAGCGTGAGTTGGTTAAACTGACGGTGCAAGGGGTCATGCCCGACGCGGTCCCCAATTCGGACAGCCAGGTCGTGATCCTGCAAGATGAAAGCAAGGCCCATACCCTTCCCATCTGGGTCGGGGTGGCGGAAGGAACGGCTATTCGTCTGGCGATGGAAGGGGTCGTTCCTCCGCGGCCGCTCAGCCATGACTTGATCCGAAACCTCACCGAGCAACTGGGGTTGAAAATCTCGAAGGTGGTTGTGACGGACGTGAAGAATAATACCTATTTTGCGTCGATTCATCTGAACAGCAAGGAATCGGAGCTGACCGTGGATTCGAGGCCGAGCGACGCCATCGCCTTGGCCCTGCGGACCAGCAGTCCGATCTATGTCACACAAGATGTCCTGGACAGGCTGGCTCCGGAGAACGTCGATCCCTGGCTGAAGATGCTCGGGTCGAAGGAATTCGGCGGCACCGCCTAGGACGAGGAGCGCCGGTATCATGACAAGGACCTATTCCGCCAAACCGGCGGACATTACACGGAAATGGTACGTCGTGGACGCCAACGGCAAAACCCTGGGCCATCTGGCGACCCAGGTCGCCATCGTGCTGCGGGGCAAACACAAGCCGATCTTCACGCCCCACATGGATACGGGCGACCACGTGATTGTGGTGAACGCCGAAAAAATTCACCTGACCGGCAATAAAGTCCAGACGAAAATCTATTACCGGCATTCGGGCTATCCCGGAGGCTTGAAGGCGGAGACCGCTAAAGATGTGCTGGCCCGCAAACCATCCGAGGTTGTGGAACGGGCCATCAAGGGCATGCTCCCCAAGAATCCTCTTGGGAAACAAATGGCTCGAAAACTGAACGTGTATGCCGGCCCGACACATCCGCATCAGGCGCAACGGCCGGAAGCCTTGACCCTTTGATCTGAACAGGAGATCGTGCCGCCATGTCCTTGAGAGACGCGACGAACGCGACCGGAAAACGGAAACGCGCCATCTGCCGGGCCTGGATCCAGACGGGCTCGGGTAAGTTCACCGTCAATGACCGACCCCTGGAGTCCTATTTTCCCAGGGCGACCCATCGCACGGTAGTCAACTATCCGATAGAGATCGCCAACCTCCAGGGCAAACTGGACGTGATGGCAACGATCGAGGGAGGCGGTAATTCCGGCCAGGCGGACGCGCTGCGGCATGCCGTGTCCAAAGCCCTGGTGACGATGGATCCCGCCTTGCGTCCCGCCTTGAAGAAGGAAGGCTTGCTCACCAGAGATTCCCGCACGAAGGAGCGGAAGAAATACGGGCAGAAGGGAGCTCGCAAGCGCTTCCAGTTCTCGAAACGGTAAAGGGCCAAACACCCTTAATTCATTAAGGGAAGGCCCCTCGGCCTTCCCTTTTTTATTGGAGCCTGTCGATGACGACCGTCGCCGTGATCGGTGCCAGCGGGTACGTAGGGGGAGAACTCCTGCGCCTCCTGTTCCGCCATCCTAAGGCCAAAGTTGCGGCCGTGACCTCCGAGCAGTCAGCGGGAAAACCGGTTCAATCACTGTTCCCTAACCTGATGGGACCGGAACTGCTCTGCGAACCGCTGGACCCACAACGGATAGCTGCCCGCGCCGAGGTGATCTTCCTGGCCCTTCCCCACACCAAGTCCGCAGGGCCCGCGCAAACGTTTCTTGCCGCCGGCCGGAAGGTCATTGACCTCAGCGCCGACTTCCGGCTCAAGAGCGCATCGGCCTACGAGACCTGGTACGGGACACCCCATCCCTGTCCGGACCTCCTTCGGACAGCCGTCTATGGGCTGCCAGAACTGCACCGGGACGCGATCCGCTTGGCCTCGTTGGTCGCATCGCCCGGGTGCTATCCGACCGCCGCAGTCCTCTCACTGGCTCCGTTAGTGAAGCAACAGTTGCTGGGTAACCAGATTGTCATCGATGCCAAGTCAGGCATCTCCGGCGCCGGCCGGACCCCCGCGCTCGCTTATCACTTCCCGGAAGCGAATGAGTCCATGGAAGCCTACAAGCTGGGAGCGCACCGACATATTCCCGAGATCGAGCAGGAGCTCGGCGCGACGGTCACCTTTACGCCTTACCTCGTCCCCATGACGCGGGGCATTCTCAGTACAGCCTACGTGCGCCTCCGACAGACCCGTACGTCGGACGATCTGCTCACGCTCTACCGGGAGTTCTACAAGGGAGAGCCCTTCGTCCGCGTGTTGAATCCGGGGCAATCACCGAACCCACGACACACCCGCGGCGCAAATGTATGCGAGGTGTCGGCTTTCGTCGATTCTCGGACCGGGATGACGATCCTCATGGCCGCCCTCGACAATCTGGTGAAAGGGGCCGCCGGCCAGGCCATCCAAGCGTTCAATCTGATGCAGGGCTGGGACGAAACGCTGGGGCTGCAGGACTCAGGTCTGTATCCGTGATGACCGTCGTCACAGGGGGCATCACCGCCGTACCCGGCATCCTGGCAGCCGGGATGGCCGCCGGCATCAAGAAGAGCGACACGCCCGACCTCGCGCTGATCGTCTCCGAAAAAGAAGCGGTGGTGGCCGGCGTCTTCACGACCAACAAGGTCGTCGCCGCGCCGGTGGTGTGGGACCGCCAGCGGCTGCGTCGCGGAAAGGGCCGGGCCATTCTCGCGAACAGCGGGAACGCCAATGCCTGCACCGGCCGCCAGGGATATCGCGATACGGTGAAGATGGCTGCCCTGGTGGCCAAGGCCTTGAACGTATCGTCGGAAGACGTGTTGGTCGGCTCAACCGGTGTGATCGGCAAACCGCTCCCGATGGACAAGATCGAAGCGGCCATCCCAATCCTCGCTGGCCGCCTTCATCGCAACGGAGGCGAGGAAGCGGCACAGGCCATCATGACGACCGACACCACATTGAAGATGGTCGCGGCCTCGGACATGATCGGAGGGCGACCGGTCACCGTCGGCGGGATCGCCAAGGGATCCGGCATGATTCATCCGAATATGGCGACGATGCTCGCCTTCTTGGCCACCGATGCCCAGGTGCCGCGCCAGGTTCTGCAACGCAGCTTGCGGCAGGCCACCGAGCGATCGTTCAATCGGATTCCGGTAGACGGCGATACCAGCACGAACGATATGGTGCTGTGCCTGGCCAACGGCCTGGCGGCTAACCGGCCGATCAAGCCCGGCAGCGCCGATGCGCGGCGGTTCCAGGCGCTGCTGGAACACGTCTGCCTCGACCTGGCCAAAAAGATCGCCTGGGATGGAGAGGGCGCCACCAAACTTGTCGAGCTGTCGGTGACAGGGGCCCGGACCGAACAGGACGCTTTGCTGGTTGCCAACACTATCGCCACATCAAGCCTCGTCAAGACCGCATGGTTCGGCGAGGATGCCAACTGGGGACGCATCATGGCGGCGATCGGTCGGGCTGGAGTCCGGATTGCCGAAGACCGGATTGCGATCCGGATCGGCCACGTTCCGATCGTCCGTCGTGGGACTGGACTGGGACAGAGCCTGGAAGAACAGGCGAACGCCGTCATGAAGGCTCGTGAATTCACGGTCACGGTCGATCTGGGACTGGGAAACGCCGCCACCATCGTCTGGACGACAGACCTTTCGACGGAGTACATCACAATCAACGCCTCCTACCGGTCATGATTGGCAATCTTTTCTCTTGAAAAATCAATCAATAGCGTGCTACTTTTCGAGGGTTCGAGAGTTTAGGCCGGTCCGAAACCGGCCCATGCGCCCGCGCTGCACAAGTAGCGGGAATGATTAACAATCATGGCACGTCCGTTCTGTACGGACGAGATGTCGGCGCCCTAAGGACCTGAGAAATCCTCCCGCCACGTCCTCCGGGACAGAGGCGGGTCGCGCCGGCTGAAGAAAGGGGGTGACGGTATGGGAGCGATCACGATCAAAGAACTGCTGGAGGCCGGTGTCCACTTCGGCCACCAGACCAATCGATGGAATCCGAAGATGAAGCGGTATATCTTCGGAGAGCGCAACGGCATTTACATCATAGACCTGCAGCAGACCCTCGCCCGCTTCGAGGCCGCCTATGACTTCGTGCGGCAAACCGTCGCCCAGGGGGATTCCGTCCTGTTCGTCGGCACCAAACGGCAGAGCAGCGATATCGTGCAAGAAGAAGCCAAACGATGCCAGATGTTTTACGTCTCACAGCGATGGCTCGGCGGCATGCTGACGAACTTCAACACCATCCGTAAGAGCATCGACAAACTGCGCAAGATCGAGACGGCGTCGGCAGACGGCACTTACGAGCGCCTGCCCAAGAAGGAAGTGGCCAAGCTGGAAAAGGAGCGTCTGCGGCTTGAAGTAAGCCTGGGAGGCATCAAAGGGATGAACGCCCTCCCCGGCTGCATTTATATCGCCGACACGCGGGGCGAGCGCATCGCCATCCTCGAAGCGCGCCGATTGGACATCCCCGTCATTGCCATTGTGGACACGAATTGCGACCCCGACGGGATCGACTACCTCATTCCGGGTAACGACGACGCGATCCGCTCCGTGAGACTGGTCACGTCCAAGGTCGCCGATGCCGTCATTGAAGGGCTGCACCTGCGCGCCCAGCGCGCCGACGAGGAGAAGCCCGGCGCCATGAGCGCGGCCGAGATGCGGACCGTTCAAGCCGGCGCTGGAGTCTAAAATGGCAGGAGACAGCACGCTCGTCAAGGAACTCCGGCAGAAGACCGGAGCCGGTATCATGGACTGCAAGCAGGCCCTGGTGGAAAACGGGGATGACCTCACCAAGGCCATCGACTGGCTGCGGCAGAAAGGGCTCGCCGCGGCCGGCAAGAAAGCGGGACGCGCTACCAACGAAGGCGTGATCGCCTCCTACATCCACCCCGGTGGCAAGGTCGGCGTGCTTGTGGAGGTCAACTGCGAAACCGACTTCGTGGCCCGCAATGATGAGTTTCAATCACTCGTTCGCGACCTGACCCTTCAGATTGCGGCCTCGAAACCGGTCTACGTCCGCCGTGAGGATGTCCCTCCGGAGATCCTGGATAAAGAGATGGAGATCTACCGAGGCCAGGCGAAGGAAATGGGAAAGCCCCAGACCGCCTGGGAGAAAATCGCCGCCGGCAAGCTGGAAAAGTTCTATCAGGACGCGTGCCTGCTGGAACAGCCGTTCGTGAAAGATCCCAGCGTCAAAATCGCCGATCTCCTCAAGCAGAAGATCGCCAAGATCGGGGAGAACATTGCGGTCCGCCGGTTCACCCGCTACCAGCTCGGCGAAGAGGAATGAGCCGCCCGGCGTACAAGCGCATCCTTCTGAAGATCAGCGGAGAAGTTCTTGCCGGCGACCAGCCCTTCGGTCTGGACGCCAAAATGATCGAATACATCGCCTCGGAAATCGCGGAGGTGGCTGCGCTGGGCGTGGAAGTCGCCGTCGTCATCGGAGGCGGCAATATTTTCCGTGGCATCGACGCCGCCGCCGGCGGCATGGAGCGGTCCTCCGCCGACTACATGGGCATGCTGGCCACGATGCTCAACGCGCTCGCGCTTCAAAGTGCACTCGAAAAACAAGGCGTCGCCACCCGTGTCCAGTCCGCGATCGAGATGCACCAACTGGCCGAGGGGTACATCCGGCGGCGCGCGATCCGTCACCTAGAGAAAAAGCGCACCGTGATCTTCGCAGCCGGCACCGGCAACCCGTACTTCTCCACCGATACCGCCGCCGCCCTGCGCGCGATGGAGATCGGCGCCGAGGTTATTTTGAAGGGCACCAAGGTGTCGGGGATCTACGACGACGATCCGATGAAAAACCCCAAGGCCGTCAAATTCGACCGGTTGTCCTTTCTGACCGTGATCGATAAGCGCCTCAAGGTCATGGACTCCACCGCGATCTCGTTATGCATGGACCACAACCTGCCCATCATCGTGTTTAACGTGAAAGAAAAAGGCAACATCAAGCGGGTTGTCCAGGGGGAACGACTCGGCACACTCGTCAAGGACGAAGTCGGCCAGGCCTAGCTTCACGAGGGACTGTATGCAAGCCACACTCAAGAAAAAAGCCATGGAGAAAATGGAGGGCCAGCTCGATCATCTGCGCCATGAGATGGCCGCGATCCGCACGGGCCGTGCCTCGCTCGGCCTGCTGGATCATGTCACGGTGAGTTACTACGGCACGGCCACGCCTCTCAAGCAGGTCGCGGCGCTGGCGGTGCCGGAGAACCGGCTGATCACCATCCAGCCGTTCGATCCGCAGACCATCAAGGACATTGAAAAAGCGATCCTGACCTCCGACCTCGGCCTGACGCCGACGAACGACGGGAAGCTGATTCGCCTGCCGATTCCGCCGCTGACCGAGGAACGCCGCAAGGATCTGGCCAAGCTTGCGAAAAAGATCGCCGAGGAGGTCCGGGTTCACATCCGCAACATCCGTCGGGATATTCTCGAAGAGATCAAGAAAGCCCAGAAGGCCGCCCAGCTCACCGAAGACGAGGCCAAGAAGTCCCATGATGAAGTCCAGAAGCTGACGGACGTTTACATCCTCAAAGTGGACGAGATCCTCAAGAAGAAGGAGACGGAGATCACCGAAATTTGAATCCCACCGTCGTCGAGATCTCGCTTCCCGCCCTCCGCCACAATCTTCACGAAGTCATTCGCCGTGTCGGCGCGGCTAGAATCATGGCGGTCGTGAAAGCCAATGCCTACGGCCACGGCGCCGTTCCCGTCGCACAAGCCCTGCTGGCAGCCGGCGCGCACCAACTGGGCGTCGCGCGGGTGACGGAGGGTCTTGAACTTCGGCATGCCGGTATCACCGCCCCGATCCTGGTGATGGGCGAAGCCGTCCCGGACGATATTCCGGCGCTCCAGCGTTTCAATCTGACCCTCGTGCTCCCGTCGCGCGAGGCCATCGAATCCGTGGCCTGCCTCGTTGACTCCCGATCCGGCCCTCTGGGCGTCCACTTGAAAGTCGATACCGGCATGGGACGGCTGGGGCTCACGCAGGAAGACGTGCCGATGGTACTCCGCTCAGGCTTGCCCGCTTCATTGCGTCTGGACGGGCTGATGAGCCACCTGGCCTCGGCGGACGAACCCGATGAAGCCACATACACGGAACAACAACTGGCGCGATTCCGGACGATTCTCGATGCCGCGAAATCCTCCGGTCTCACATTTCCCTCCGCGCACATCGCGAACAGCGCGGCCATCCTCCACTTCCCTGCCAGTCACTACGATATGGTTCGTCCCGGTCTCATGCTCTACGGGTACGCCCCAAGACGGCTCCCTTCGCCTGAGCTCCGCCCCGTCCTCACCTGGAAGACTCGCGTCATCCAGGTCAAAAAAGCGGGGGCCGACCAACGGATCAGCTACGGCGGCACCTTCGTCACCCAGCGTCCCTCCACCTTGGCCATCCTCCCCGTCGGTTACGCGGAGGGCTACAGCCGCGCCCTGTCCAACAAGGGCCACGTGCTCATCGGCGGCCAACCAGCCCCCGTGGCCGGACGTGTCTGCATGGACCTGACCGTGGTGGATGTGACCGACCACCCGACGGTACATCCCGGCGATGAGGTGGTTCTCTTGGGACGGCAGGGCTCGGCCGTGATCACGGCGGATGACCTGGCGGTCTGGCAGGACACCATCAGCTACGAAGTTCTGTGCCAGATCGGACCACGCGTCACGCGAACCTATCGGGAAGATTGACGCATTCCCCTTCGCTTGCCCAACCCCCTGAAATCTCGGTATAGTATGGACACCTCGGTTATTTCACTGAAAGAGGCACACTGATGGACATCGCCGCGGCCCGGATCGAGGACACCGTCAAAGGGTACGTTGGGACGGTGCAGGACTTCGCGCAGCTCTGCGGAACCGCCATAACCGCCGTCTTCCGACCGCCCTGGTATGTCCGGGAAACGATCTATTACATGGACCGGATCGGGGTGGGCTCTCTCTTTATCGTCATCCTGACCGGCATCTTTACCGGCATGGTCCTGACCCTCCAAGGCGCGATCCAGCTCGAGCCCTACGGCGCCGTTCCCTATGTCTCGCGGCTGATCAGCACCTCGGTCGTCCGCGAACTGGGACCCGTGCTCGCCGCCCTGATGATCGCCGGGCGCGTGGGCTCCGGCATCGCCTCCGAACTGGCTTCGATGCAGGTCACCGAACAGATCGACGCGCTGAGGGCCGAAGGCACCGATCCCATCAAGAAGCTGATCACCACCCGTCTGCTCGCCTGTCTCATCATGGTGCCGGTCCTGACCATCATCACCGACGGCGTCGCCATGTTCGGGGGCTACCTGATCGCACGTTTCTCGCTGAGCATCAACGCGTTCTTCTACTGGACCTGGGCCTTCGAGGCTCTCCGTCCCATGGATTTCGTCTACGGACTGATCAAGCCGTTGGTGTTCGGCTTCATCGTCTGCATGGTGGGATGCTACGCCGGCCTGACCACCTCCGGCGGCACGGTGGGCGTCGGACAATCCACCACCCAGGCCATGGTGACGTCCTCCATCCTGATTTTGATGTCCGATTTCTTCATGACGAAGCTGTTCATCTTCATAGGGTTCTAAGCCATGATCCGGTTCACCGACGTTTCGATGCCGTTCTACGGACGCTATGTCTTCAAGAACCTGTCCTTTGAGGTCCCCACCGGCGCAACACAGGTCATTCTCGGCGGAAGCGGTTGCGGGAAGACCACGGTCTTGCGGCTGATCCTGGGACTGCTCCGTCCGGAATCCGGCTCGATCCTCATCGACGGGCAGGAGATCGTGGGACTCACGGAGCGGGAGATGGTCCCGATTCGGGCCAAAATCGCCATGGTCTTCCAAGGGGCGGCCCTGTTCGATTCGCTCACGGTCCGCGAGAACGTGGGCTACCGTCTCTGGGAAGAAGGCGCCCTGGATGATGCCACGATCGAACAGCGGGTGATCGAGAGCCTCCGGTTCGTCGGATTGGAAGATACGCTGGATATGATGCCGGCCGAATTGAGCGGGGGCATGAAAAAGCGCGTGGCGATCGCGCGCGCGCTGGCCTGCAAGCCGAGTCTGATCCTCTACGATGAACCGACCGCGGGGTTGGATCCCATCAACAACCACCTGGTGAGCGATCTCATCTGCCAGCTCCGCACGGAAGACCAGGTGACCCAGGTCGTCGTCACCCACGACCTGGAGACCGCCTACCGCGTCGCGGATCGTCTGATCATGCTCCACCACGGGGAAAAGATCTTCGACGGATCCGTCGAAGATCTCCAAGCCTCGGACGATCCGAGGATCCGGACATTCCTCAAGCCTGAAGAAATGCTAACGGGGCGAGGCTGCTTTCCCTGCAAGGACGGCGGCATCAGGACGGCCCAGGCTGCGGGCACCATACGGAGAACACCGGCATGATGCGGCGCACCGAAATGACCTGGTCCCAGCTCAAGGTCGGGATCGTGATCCTCGTCGCGATCGCCGGCATTCTCCTGGCCATCATGAACCTCAACGAGGGCATGGGCCTGTTCACGCGCGGGACGGTCTTCCGCGCCCAACTCAAGGACAGTCTGGGCATCAAGGTCGGCGCGCCCGTTCGGATGAACGGCGTGGACATCGGCAACGTCAAGTACGTCGGCATCGTAGCCGGCGACGGCCAGGTGGAGATCCGGTTCACCGTCAGCAACCAGGTACGCCCCCTCCTGCATCAGGACGCCACCGTCCTGATCCGTCCGATGGGCCTGCTGGGGGATAAATATCTCGAGGTCCTGCCCGGTTCACCTGAGCAGCCGTCCCTGCCGAACGGCGCCGTTCTGAGCGGGCGCGGCGAATCCGACATTACCAGCGTGGCCGGCAACGCGACTTCCACGTTGCAGAACTTCGACCAGACCTTGCGTGAGCTCCATGTGGTGCTTGCCAACATTAACGAAGGGAGAGGCACCGCCGGCAAGCTCGTCAATGACCCGGCACTTTACAACCAAGCCGCCCAGCTGATCCGAAAGGTGGACGCGCTCTCTGACAAGACCAGTGAATTACTGGCCAAGGTCGAGCGCGGCGACGGCACGCTCGGGAAGCTCGTCACAGACCGTGAGTTCTATGATCGCTTGACGACGGCGGTTGCGGAATTGCAAAAACTGGCCACCTTGCTCAACCATCCCGAAGGCAGTCTGGGAAAACTCGCGCGCGACCCGGCGCTGTATCAACGATTGGAAGGCGTCACCGCCAAGAGCGAGGCCCTGGTCGGCAGAATCGAACGTGGGGATGGGACACTCGGTAAGTTGGTCACCCAGGATCAGCTCTATCAACGAGCCGATAAGGTCTTGACCGAGATGGAGAACCTCTTGGCGGACGTCAAGAAGAACCCGACCAAGTACTTCAAATTCTCCGTCTTCTAAGTTTTCAGCTTCCTGCCCAGGCGCTTCTCCACGCTCATGACCTTGCCGCTGAGCCTGCCCTTTGCGCCTTTACGGTAATCCACCTTGATCGAGCAGGAAATGCGGCCGCAGTCCTTCTTCATCCGCTCGTAGCACTTCCTGACGACGCCGAACACCTCGTCCCACTCCCCTTCCAGCACCGTGCCCATGGGGTTGAGCCGGTAATCGACCCCGCTCTTATCGACGATCTCCAGGGAACGGGCCACATACTTGCCGACGCTTTCGCCTTTGCCGAGAGGAGACATGCTGAACTCCAACAAGACCATCGTTGAGATTCCTTTCGTTGGGGTGAAATGTCAGGGGCGTATCGCATACGTCCTTTATGATACGATTATTACGACGGGAGAATCACGCTGTGCATTCCATTCTGTTTATCTGCACTGGGAACGTCTTTCGGAGCATGGTGGCGGAATATGCTCTGAAAGCCCGGCTTGGGCCTGAGTCACACTATGTGGTCGGCTCGGCCGGCATCGAGGCCCTTCCTCAACCAATCCCGCCTCTGATTCATCACCATTTGCTAAAGAAAGGTGCCGATCCTTCGCAGCATGTCCAGAGGAGGCTCACGCAGGAACTCTTAGAGAGGACCGATCTCGTGGTTGCAATGGGTTTGAACCACCGGGAGTTTATCCATCGGCACTTTGGCCGCGAGGTGCTTCTGTTCAATCAGATGTGCTTCCAGAAGGAGGAGCCCATTTTGGATGTTCACGAGGCAGTGCCACAATGGGACTTAAATCTCGTGGCGGCACGCGACTACATGCTCTCGGTTGCCGACTACATCTGGGATGCCATGCCTGCCTTCCTCTCGCGCTTACCTCCTGCGGTCACTGGTGGCATTGAATATCCCGGTCACATCTGAGGTCACTGTTGGTATTGAGTACCCAACGCAGTTGATCGAAGCGTCGGATCGAGCCAAGCTTGGTTTGGTCACCGCAAGCTCTGTTTGTAGGGGCGTATCGCGATACGCCCATTTTCTGATCCGACGTTTGACGGAATGAAGTAGAGGCGCAGGTTACGAGAGATTCAGTCGCAAATCAGCGTATGTCGGGAGATGATCGGAAGCCGCGCGGGCGACACGGCTGCGGTGGACGGCGACGTGCTCGAGGGCAACGGCAGGGTCATGGTAGATGCGGTCCAGCGGAAAGACCGGCAGCGGGCTGGGATGAGTCCGGAAGGATCGGCGCCGGCCGCACGGGTCGCCGAACTCCTTGCGAAGAAGGCGGGAAGCGGTGCCGTTGAACCACTCATTGAAGTCGCCGAGCAGGAGCCGGGGACCGGTCATGGCCCGCGGATCCAGAATCTCCTTCAGCATGCGCACCTGCTGGATCCGCTCCCGGTAGCCGAGACCGAGGTGGACGTTGAACACGTGCAGCGAGGCAGCGCCGTGGCTCACGTCCGCGCGCAAGCACCCTCTCGGCATGAGCGTTTTGCATGTCAGATTGTAGCTCGCATGACCCGTCAAGGGCAGCCGGCTGAGGCATACGTTGCCGTAGAGATCGCGCCGCAGGCATCGCGTAGAGTTGAACGCGGCGCCGCCGAATCCCAGCGCTTTCTTGATAAGCAAGGCTTGGGAGAACAGGACTTCCTGAAGCGCGATGATGTCCGCGTCCACTTCCTGCAGGACGGTGATGATCCGATCCGGCCTCGTCGCTCCGTCCCACCCGCGAGCTTGATGAATGTTATAGGTGACGACTCTGATACGTTGTGAGTGAGCCATGGAGTCTTTATACCCACATACTGCTGTCGCTTCAAGCACTAAGATCGAAGCGAGCATGGCTCCCTTCCGCCGGAGTCTGCCCCGTCTGCGGTCTCAGGTTGTACCTTTTACTGACCTGCCGCGTCTCATTGACAAGACAGGCGGAGCAGCTTACTGTTTCACTTCACGGCGGAGGGCGCATGGATAGGGAGGGATAGGACCATGAACACCAAGTTTCTCGGCATCGCGCTCATTATCCTGGCTATGGTGGCATTCGCGTACCAGGGCATCACCTATACCACCCAGGAAGAGGTGCTCGACGTGGGTCCACTCAAAGCCACGGTTGAGAAAGATAAAACCATTCCGCTTCCACCGATCGTCGGCGCCGCAGCCCTCATCGGAGGAATCGTGCTGCTTCTCAGCGCCAGGAAATCGTGACGCCCAACCGCCCTCCTCGGCTTCCCACATTCCCTCATCTTCTCCGGCTGTTGCGCCTACTCTCCGAGGTCGGGCGGGGTCATCCCCGACCTCTGTGCTGAATATAACGCTTGTATCCCTCCCGACTTACGCGTAGCGTGGTCTTCGGGAATAGACAGTTAACGCGGATACTACAGGCGGCGGCGTTTGTAGCGGAGGGCTCAGGCAATGTTCACGACAATGCTCAAGACAAGGTCCAAGTCAGAGATAGCCGACATCGTCGCCGGTATCGTGATCGCGATCATGCTGTTGCTCACCATCAATCCCGGACACATTTTCTTCCTCAGGTAATCACAACACCTCCGCTGACGCCTCAAGCTTCTTCCTCTTCGACCTGCTCGATCGACTGCTTGAGCGTCGCGACGAACGCCTCCGGGTCAGCCAAGTCGTGCTCGGTCAGTTGGAATTCACTGACCAGCACACCGTCTTTGTCCGCAAGGATTAAGCGGTAACCTTGTTTCACGGCGATACCCCTCACCACCACTTACGATTTCTTCTTTTGTGATGCTTTATCCACCTCAGCGACGCCGCCGGTGACCGCATATTTCATCGCTTCGCCGGATGGCACCTGTTCAATCAAACGCACACGCTTACGGTTCACCATGTAGAGCTGACCCGCAAAGTTGTAGGCCTGCGGCACATACACGGAGGCATATTCTGCACCCAAGTTAAAATTCCGAAGATCCTCATCCGTCAGAAAACCGACAATCCATACCTCATCGGCAAACACATTAACCAGGACGGCTTTGTTGAACTTCTTATTGTTGCCGCCCAAGGCTTCAAAAAAACCTCTAACGGATGTATAGAGGAATTTAATCCCAGGCATTTTTTCCAACCATCGATCGAACACACTGAGCAGCCGGCCCATGAGAAAGAATGAGCTCACCCATCCGATGAGGACAACGAATGTCATAATGATCACAAAACCCATGCCGGGGATGTTGAGATACGGCCGGAGGATGTTGTCAATCTTATTAAAAACCCAATAGGTGGCGACCACCGTGATGGTGATGGGCGCCAGGACGATCAGGCCTTGCAGAAAATACTGGGGGACTTTCCCCGCTCTACTCATC
>DASYQR010000149.1:0-13915 GCA_036005325.1 Nitrospirales bacterium
GTTCGCCTGTAACGCGGTCTGTATCGGGAAGCATGTCGTGATTCCGGAAGGATGTCCGGATGCCATGCGAAAATTGACCGCCCTGGGTTACACGACCCATGCCGTCAGCCTGTCCGAGTTCATCAAGGGAGGGGGGGCGGCCAAGTGTCTCACGCTTCCCTTAAACTGACCTGCCAATCCGGGACTGAGATGTGTACACGACGATAAGCGCGAATTTGCGCCGACCCTGGGTTTTCTGTATCATCAGAAGCTCATGTTGGGGGATCGTCTAGTGGTAGGACATCAGACTTTGGATCTGATTACCCAGGTTCGAATCCTGGTCCCCCAGCCAACTCTCCTTTTCTGATGCCCATATTTTAGCAAAGCCTCAGTGTGGGCCTGTCAGTCTGCAGGTCGTGTCCGGTCTCTACGACGTACTCGAACCGGTTGGGCCGTCGGAAGAATAACGCACCATCCCGGATGAGACGGTCGATCGCTCTGAACACTTGATTCCACGTGTAATCAGGAAGCGCCCGAACGAGATCGTCCATTGTGCACGAACGCCGCTGTTTCATTTCTCGGAGGATTCTCAACTCGACTTCACCGCTATATCCGCTTGTGCTTTTCGGTCGCATAGTAGCCTCTCTTCAAATATCGAGTGGAAAGATTTTGCTCAGATGAACTCAGCTTCGGGGCTCTGGTGCGGGTTTTGGGGCGAAGTTATTCTTGACGATCGCCAGGACATATCCCTGCTCATCCAACTTGACAGTGACTTGGTCGCCTTGGGCAACTCCGTGAATGACTTGCTGATTCGCGACCGGGAGGGACTGCATCCCCATTTCAGTCTGGATGATGATTCGCAAACCAGCCGGGTCAATCCCTTCGATCGTGCCATGGAACGTCTGGACGGTGACCTTGGCAGTGACACGATGGTTGGTGTCAGCCAGACTCTCTAAAATCGCCACCCCTGAGATCGCCGCGCCCACAAGCGCGAAGTAGGCCACGAACAGAACTCCCAGCAGGCTCAGGATCAATAGGCGGGTTGTTCTCATGGTGATGCCCTCTTTCTCATCATTTTATTGTGCAAAAGGAGTACCAAATAAAAAGTATCTAGAGTTCAACAAGTTATGGGATTCTGAAAATGGTAAATCGAAGGGAATCGAATTCAGGGTTTCTATTCAGGACGGTTGAATCTTTTTGGTTTTCAATGGAGTTAAGCTGTAGGAGAACTCCTACAAACGAGAAACTTCCCTGACTCTCACGCACGAGCTCCGAGAAGCCTCAAAAAAGCCTTGAATTCATGCGGGCTTAGTAGTACTCTCCACGGTTGATCCCTGAAAACCTAACCTCTACGGATCCTCTTACGGGTTGACGCATGAGCGACGCGCGATGGCGGGCCATCTTTGACGCTGAACCGGACCCCGTGCTGATCGTCGCTTCCGACGGCACGCTGCGTGAGATCAATCCCGCTGGTCTGGCCCTGCTCGAGGCAGAACGGCCGGAGGCCGTGATCGGCACGGCGGTTTCTACCTACGTGGCTCCGGATCGCCGGGAGGCCTTCCGGGCGTTCACCGAACGTTCATGCCAAGGACACAAAGGCTCTCTTGAGTTGGAGATGGTAGGCCTCAAGGGGACCGTCCGGAGGTTGGTGTGGCATGTAGCGCCGCTTCGGAATGAGCCGGAGGGACAGGCCTCGTTGCTGGCCATCGCGAAGGACGTCACCGCGCTTCGAGAGAAGGAAGGTGACCTTCGCGAGTCCCGCAAGATGGCGGCAGTGGGAGAATTGGCGGGCGGGCTCGCGCATGATTTTAATAACTTCCTGAACGGCATTATGGGCAGTCTCTGGATGGCAGCGACAAAGCTGGGACCGGATCATCCGGCCGCTCCGCTGATCGCAGCAGCCGGCCAGACGGGTCGGCGAGCCGCCGACCTCACGCGCCAACTTCTGAGCCTGGGACGGAGGGCGCGAGAAGAAGCCCGTCGTGTGGAGCTCCATCACATCGTGGAGGAGGTGATCGGGCGACTGCGTCGGACGCTCGATCCTCGGATCGAGGTGATCATGCAGGCGGATCCGGACCTGTGGGCTGTGCAGGCTTCTCCCGGGCAGGTGCGCGAAGCGCTTTGGAATCTCTACATGAACGCCTGTGACGCGATGTCGCAAGGCGGCCGTCTGACGGTTGAACTACACAACATCGCGGCGAAGATAGGCGCGGGGAGAATGGAAGAGTGTGTCCGTCTTACCATCAGCGATACCGGTGCGGGAATCGGTCCGGAAAGCCTGCCGCATATCTTCGAGCCCTTTTTCACATCGCGGACGGGAGGAGAGCGATTGGGGTTGGGTCTGACGGTCGTCCAGACGATCGTCCATCGCCTGGGAGGAACCATTCGAGTGGAAAGTGAACCGGGACGCGGTTCCCGATTTATCATTGAGGTCCCGCGGTGTGTCGAGGACCAGACGGTGGCCGAGCCCTCGCCCTGGGCGTCTATGGCTGTTCAGGGCAAGGGAGAGGTCATCTTGGTTGTTGATGATGAGGAGATCCTCCGGACCGTCGCTCGAGCGGCGTTGGAACAGGCCGGCTATGCAGTATTGGAAGCCCGAGATGGAGCCAACGCCATGGAAGTCTACCAGCGCGAGCGCGCGCGCATCGCGGCCGTTGTCACCGATATGAAAATGCCGGGCCGGTCAGGGTTGGAATTGCTCGCTGATCTGCGCAAGCTCGACTCGAATGTACGAGTGGTCTTGTGCAGCGGCTCGTTAGTCAAAGGAAGCAGAGTGGATATTGCGCAGATCGGCGCGAAGGCGTTTCTACCCAAGCCCTATTCCGCCCTCGACCTCGCCCGAACTGTCCATCAGATTCTCGATTCCCCATGAAGATCCTCGTGGTCGATGATGAAGCTGCTGTCCGGGACATCTGCAGCCAGGCGCTCCGGAACGCCGGGTATGAAGTGCACACCGTCGCGTCCGGAGAGGACGCCGTAGAGATCCTGGATCAGAATTGGGACATCGTCCTGACTGACTTCGCTATGCCAGGCACGGTGGACGGAGGGAAGTTAATGTGGCGGGTACGGGCGGCCGGCGACGCCGATGTCATCCTCATGACCGGCTATCCCACCTTGGATATTGCGGTTGAGGCGGTCAAGACCGGAGCGTACGATTTTCTGATCAAACCGTTCTCCATCAACACGCTCTTATTGGCCGTCAATCGGTGCCTGAACAAGCGGGAACTCTCCCAAGAACTCGCCCATGTGAAAATTCTCCGAGAGGAACTCGACCAAGCCTATACCAAGTTGGAACAGACAGAGAGGGTCAGAGAAACCTTCGGACAGTTCGTCACGCCGGAAGTCGCCAAGCTCGTCCTCGCCCATCCTCAGGATTTCTGGAAACGCGGCGAGCGGAAAGTTGTGACGGTGCTGTTCGCGGATGTCCGGAACTTCACGCCGTTTTCGGCGCGGGTTCAGCCTGAGGAAGTGGTTTCGGCTCTGAACGGTATTTTCGCGCCGGTGATCGATGCGATTCAGCGTGAGGGGGGGATCCTCAACAAGTTCGTCGGGGATGGGTTGATGGCGCTGTTCGGAGCGCCCGTTCCCCACGAAGACCATGCACGGGCCGCCGCACGGGCCGCGCTCCGTGCGCGCGACGCGGTCGAAGCCCTTTCCGAATCGCGGCGCCAGCTCGGGTTGGACCCGCTTCGGATCGGCATCGGCTTGAACACCGGTGAGGTGGTGGCCGGCTGTGTCGGGACCAAGGATCGGACAGAATATAGCGTGATCGGCTACGCCGTGAACCTGGGCGCCCGTCTCGAAGCCATCGCCGCGCCGGGCCAGATCCTTTTGGGCCCCACGATCAGCAATATTCTCCGTGAAACGTTCGAGCTCAGCGGGACCGTCACGCTGAAAATGGGCGGGATTCTCGAGCCGGTGCCGGTCACAGAATTGATCGGCGAGAAGCAAGCGCGCTCACTCTGACGCCCCCTGGCGGAACGAGGCCTGTTCCCTCTCCAACTGGTGGTAGTAGCGCCACAGATAATCATGGTAGTCGTCAAGGGTGGCCAGGAGGTAGTGCAGCTCGACGGCATCATTGCCCTCGAGCGCTTTCACCATCCTGGTCTGGAGAAACCCCGCCAGCTGTTTGGTCTTTTCAATGGCCGTGAATTGCTTGAGCGGCCCGCCGATTTTATATTCAGTCATCGAAGTCTCCTTTCGCAACCGGTCGATCTCGCCGTTGGATCATCCTGCTTTCTGCGGCCGCTGGAGAAACAGGATATAGGCCAACAACGTGGGGAGCGGGGCGAACAGAAAGGGTAGCAGCCACGGCCACACGTTCGCTCCGCGGACCCTGGCCTGATCGAACATCCAGATGAACACCCACAGGACCAGCAGACTGTAGTTGACGAAGATGTATTGGATCATGTGGGGATGGATGTTGCTCGGGCCACTGGCTACCGTGTGGGGAATGAGATAGGCTTCGGCCAGCACAAATACGAACAAGGCTGCGACGGCAAACTTCTTGCTCCAGACGAACATAATTCCCCCTCCCTGTCGAGGTTGCGGTCATCAATCCTCAGGGCATTATGCTAAAATATTCTTCTGTCGTAAAGCCCATAAGTTGAGGAGGGGCGGTTCATGCGGAGACGCGTGAGTTTGTCGTGGGCGTGGACAGTCCTAGCTTCGGCCGTTTCCCTTGCGGTGACGCCCTCCGAGGGCCTAGCATTTCAATTGACCGAACCCAAGAACGGCGCTGTGGTCAAAGCGGGCGAAGCGATGAAAGTGAAGGTCGCGATCCCGCCGGGATTACCGGTCGTGAAGATGACCTACACGCTCTATGAGGAGGATCGGGCGCCAGAAGATCGAGTGGAGGCGCTGCCGACTGCCGTGGCGCAGTCGGCTCCCTTTGAGGCGGAGGTGCGGATCCCTCCCGAAACGGTCGGTGGCGTGCGCCTTGTGGCTGTCGCGCAGGTGGCGGAGCGGCGGGGGCAATACGTGTTGTTCGACGAGACTTCCTTTCGCGTGGAGCCCGATGCAGCCCTGACGACGTTGCAGGCCGATACACCCGTTCGGTTCACTAAAAGCGTCGGCGAGGTGCACATCTTAAGCGTACGGGGGGTCTTCGCCGATAAGGTGGTACGCGACCTGACCCCCGGCCATAGCGGGACGACGTATCAATCGAGTAATGAGAAGGTGGTGCGCGTCAATGTGGACGGCCGCGCCCAAGCCCTCGGCGTTGGAACCGCGGAGATTACGGCCAGGAACCGCGGCAAGGAGGTCCGTATCAGAGTGGTGGTGGAACCGCTTGATGCTGAGAACCGACCGCCCGTGGCTCATGCCGGCTCCGATCAGACCGTCAAACAAGGAGCCAGGGTTCGGCTCGATGCAGTGCTGAGCGGGGATCCTGAAGGGAAAAACCCCTTTTACTACTGGTCACAGGTCAAGGGGATGCCCATCATCCTTGTGGAACCATTGAGCCTACGACCCTACTTCTTTGCCCCCGTTGTCACCGTGCCCCGCCTCTTGCGGTTTCGCTTGATCGTGAAGGACGAAGAAGGGGCCGAGAGCTTTCCGGCCTATGTCAACGTCACGGTCATGCCTTAATTAATGACGGGATGCCCCCGACCGACCATGCAGTGGCTGTAGCTCCGCTTGTATTGCTGCTCGGCAGACGCACCTTCATGCACGCCGCCGCCGGTCCCGCCGACTGCCGCCCCCAGGGCGGCCCCGGAGCCGGCATGCCCGCCTACCGCACCGATCACAGCCCCGGCCGCCGCTCCGATGACGGCTCCCGCGCCGACACCTTTGGCGGCTTCGGTCGCTGTTCCGCCGGACGCCTTGCTCGCGAGCTCCTTGCATTCGGCGAGGTCCTTATCCAGCGTGTCTTTGTGAGCGTCCCTGCTGGTGTCAACGGTGGGCTGCCATCCCCCGTATGAAGCGCACCCACTCAACCACAAGGCAACCATACCCACGGCGACGAGTTTGATCATACACAGCCTCCTTTGACTGCTAGTATAGCAAATCGTCCCGTCAGGGTTTGGGGCTACCAGGAGGCAGTTTCCGCCACGTGAAGTCACCTCCGAAGTCCGGATCCGGGATGATCTGAGTGCCGACTCGTGAGTACCACCAGCGACCCTTCGCAGAGGCGCCGTCCGCCGAGAGTTCAACGGTGAAGCCTCCCTCCCGGTCATTACCGGATTGTTTCCAAGAGGCCGACCATCGGCTCCCTTCGATTTTACTGCCGAAGATGACGCCATTCTGCCAGGTGTAGGTGCCGTTGCCGGCCTGGTCCACGGTGGCGACATAGGTCCGTTCTTCCTCCGTGACTTCCCACACTCCGCTCAGGTCGAATGCCGGGACGGGACGGACGACGGTGAAAAGAAGCCCTGTCAGCAGAATGGCGACGCGAGTCGGACTATTCACAGGGGCCAGGGGCGAGGTAGAGCAAGTAATTGCCCATGCCATGCAGGTCCACGGTTTCTTGACTATTGAGATGGTAGACCATCGTCATCTGGTACTCGTTCTTCGTGGTGACCGGAAAGCCCGTCGTGCTGCTGTAGATTTGGTGGGGAAGGAAGCCCCGCAGGTTCCCGTTGCCCTCCACGTCCGGCACGCTGCGCAGCAGGGTCTGATTCGTGGTCTTATCGTCGAGGGAAATCAAGAGCAGGCCGTCATGGCCGTGCGGGTACGCGTACTTGACGCATCCGTCAAGCGTGAACTTGAGCGTCTTGGTGTCCACTTGAACAATCCCGGGTTTTAATTCTCGTCCTTCATCCGATTCATTGGAAGGCCGTTTGTCGAATTGGCTGTAGCAGACCACGTTGACGCCCACCGTATAGGCCTTGATCGGCTTGACGGCGGCGTCGTCGGGAGCCAGGTCCATGGTGAAGGTGGCCATGACGTCTTTGGTGGGCGGTACTTTATGATAGAAGGCCACGACCGCCACGAGCTTGCTACCCTTCTTGATGGGCACGCCGTAGCCGGGCGGAAACTTGGCGTCTGTGACCTCGATGCCGGCGCCGGCAAAATAGCTCGGCTCTCCGGGGCAGGAGAGACTTTTTTCTTCGAGGTTCTGAAGGAGAATATGGTGCAGGTACTGGCCGGGCAGTTCTTTGCCGTCCTTGGTGAAGATCCGCGACCTGTAGCCGACCACATGCATGTCCTTGGGGGCTTTAAAAAAGTGGATCGGCATGCTGGAGGCCAGTTCTCCGTTGTGTCCCGCCGGGAGGTCGATCGGTCCGAAGGTCAGGACTAATGCGTTGTCTTGCAGCGTGACCGTTGTTGTGGCTTTGGGCTGAGGCGCTGTCGAATCGTGAGAGTGAGGAGCGGTATCGGCGAAAACCGGCGATGCGCTACACAGCAGTGCACAGAGGCTCAATAGAATAGTGCGCAACATAAGGCTTTCCTTGGGTGATTGGCTAAAGTGAAATCTAATTATACCTGAGGTGTATGATACCGTACAATAAAAAATGGCAGGACGACTAGCTGGTCTTTTGAAGAAGGGGGTGCTGGATGGTTATGTGGACAATGCGACAGAGACGATGGGGACAGCGATTTGTGGGGAGCGCGTGTGCGGCCGTCTTGTGTCTGACTCTGCTCATCTCGGTCTCATCGCTGTTGGCCGCGAATACCTTCGAAGTCCCACTGGGCGCCGATGGGGTTCAACGGGCCACGGTCGAAGCCGACAGCTATGCGTTTACCCCACGACACCTGATTGTGAAAGCCGGGAAGCCGGTCGAATTGATTTTCAAGAGCGTGACCTGGCTCGTGCCGCACAATGTCATCATCGATGATCCCAAATCGGGGCTCAAAATACGCGAGGAAGTTCCTGCGGGGGAAAGCATAACGATTAAATTCACGCCGACGGTTTCGGGATCGTTTGCCATCTATTGCGACAAGAAACTTCCCTTCTTCAAGAGTCATCGGGAGAAAGGCCAGGAAGGGGTGCTGGAGGTGCGGTGATTGTAGGGGCAGGCCCCTGTGCCTGTCCCACGGATTGGGCAACCGCGGGGGGTTGCCCCTACGATGTAAATAATGACTTGATCCGTTCCCAGATCCCAGGCTTTCTTTCCGTAGCCGCGCGCGTAGGCGCGGGCGTTGCGATCGGGCGAGCCTGCAGAATGTGCAGGCGTCCTCCGGCGAAGGCCCATTCCATATCAACGGGGCAACCGTAGCGGCGCTCAACGGCGATCAGAGCCTCGGTTAAGGCTTGGATCTGGCCGTCCTGCAGCGACAGTTGATCGTGTCGCGGGTCCTCCCGTTCATGCGTTCCCCCGCCTGAGAGAAGCACCCTGGCTCGTTCCTTCCGGCCCATGCGACGCTCCAGGATCGCCCTGCTCGGCTTGTTCACGACAAAATGGTCGGGGGAGACCCTGCCGGACACAACGGTTTCGCCCAGCCCCCAGTTCGATTCAAAGACGGCTTCGTCCGGGTTGTGATTCAGGGGATTCTTCGAGAAGCCGACGCCGGAGACCTCGCTCGCGACCTGCTCCTGCACGACGATCGCGATACGCGGTTCTGCCTGATCGAGCCCGCGTTCACGCTTGTAAGCGATGATGCGGGCATCGAGGCAGGAGGCGAAGATGGTGTGCAATGCGGCCTCCAGTCTGTTCGACGAGACGCCCAAGACGGTCTCATAACAGCCGGCAAAAGACGCGCTATCAAGGTCTTCTTCCGGCGAGGATGAGCGCACAGCCCTGAGGGCTTTCTCATCAAAGGCGATCAGTGCTTCGCGGAGATGCTTCTTCTGTTCGGCGTTCAGCTCGTAGCCGGCGCTGATGGCCTTGAGACGCTGGCAAGCGTCGCGCAGGGTGGTCTGATCGGCGGCGAGGAAGGCTTTCCAGGCGGGCGTGGCCTTCAGCAGGACGATCCAGGGCTCGAAAAACGAGACCGTCAGCACGAAACCATTGGGAACGGGAAGTCCCGCCTGAAACAGCGTCATGAGGGACAGCCCCTTACCGCCCACTTCGTCCCGAGTGGGAAGAGGGCTGTCATCGAACCGGTAGAACGGCTTCAAGCCCTCCTTACGCCAACCGCCGGAGAGCCGCGATGCGCTCCTCGATGGGCGGATGGGTCGCGAACAGGTTCATCCACCCACCGGTCCCGCCGGAGATTTTCATCGTGGCGAGCGCGTCCTGCGTGGAGTATTCCACCTGCGCCGCTTCGACGTAACGCTGAATGCTCTCGAGGGCCGAGATCATCGGAGCCGGCCCGTAGGCCTTGCCGGAGAAACGGTCAGCCTCGAACTCCCGCTTGCGCGAATGCCAATTGATCACGATCATGGCCAGGATGCTCAGCGCGATCTGCAGCACAATGGACACGATGAAACCCAGCATGGCCTGGTCCCGTTCCTCGAACAACCGGCGCACCCACATGGCAATGAAGTACACGAAGGTGTTCATCAGCCCGGCCAGCACAGTCGTCGTGAACATGTCGCCGTTCCAGACATGGCCCATTTCATGGGCCAGGACCGAGCGGACTTCCTCCTCTTTCATGTTTTGCAGGAGCCCGGTTGAAACCGCCACCATGGCGTTATTCTTGGTCGGCCCCGTGGCAAAGGCATTCGGGTCGGGCGCTTCGTAAATCCAGACTTCCGGCATCTCGATGTGGAGCCGCCGGGCTAGCTCTTGCACGGTCTGGTACACCACCTCTTCCTGGCGGGTATGTGGCTCGGTCACCTGATAGCGCTCGCCCAGCATGGCCCGCGCGAACTGTTTGGAGAAGGCCAGTGAGATGAATGCCCCGCCGAACCCAAGGATTGCCGCATAGAGCAAGATAGTTTCATTGACCGATCCTCGAATGTCGATGCCAAAGGCCGGCAGGACAACATTGGCCAGGACCAGGAACACAATATACAGGGTGATGGAGATCAGTAGGTTGGCAAGCAACAGCAGCCCGATCCCCTTCAAATTTTTCAGCATTTGCTTTCGTCCTCCTTCACAGTGCGAAAGGACCACCGACGTGCTTCTTATTGTTACCATCGCATGGGTCGGTGTCAAGGCCCTTGCCACGATTACCTTGACCGGACAGAGCGGAAAGGGTAGAAATCTTTCCAATGACTACGCGGGCTACCGCCCAAGTCCTTCTGCGTACAGTCCTCAAATCGGTCTCCCGTTCATTTTACCTCACCCTGGCCGTGTTGCCGGGCGATGTTCGCGCGCCCGTGAGTTTGGCATATCTCCTGGCGAGGGCTGCGGATACCATCGCGGATACCGACGTGATCGAGCGTCCCCGGCGGCTCCATTATCTGACCCGGCTTCGGGAGTGGATCATGGAGCCGGCGAAGCATCGGGAAGCTGTGCGGGAGGTCCAGGCGGAGCTGCTCGCAACCCGTCCCACAGCACAGTCCGACCAGAGCGAGCGGGTTCTGCTGTCGCAGCTCGAAGAGTGCGGGGCGCTGCTGGAATCGTTCACACCAGAAGATCAGGCCTTGATTCGCCGGGTGCTCAGGATCTTGACCCAGGGCATGCAGAAGGATTTGACGGATTTCCCTGGTGCAAACGCGCAGTCGCTCGCCGCGTTGAAGACGATGGCCGACCTCGATCTGTATACCTATAACGCCGCCGGCTGCGTCGGTGAGTTCTGGACCAGGCTCATGTGCGCACATCGGGAGGCGTTACGGACTTGGGATGTGGAGGCGATGACGCAGGTTGGAGTCCGGTTTGGCAAGGGCCTGCAGTACGCGAACGTTCTTCGCGACATACCCGCAGACTTGCGGCGCGGCCGGTGCTATATCCCGACGGACCTGTTGAATACGGTGGGATTGAAGCCGGCCGACCTGCTGGATTCCGCTTCGTTGCCGAAATTCAGGCCGGTCTTGGCGAAGTTGCTCCCCATCGCCCTGGAACATCTCGATCAGGGCTGGCTCTACACGATGGCGATTCCGCGGCGGGAAGTGCGCCTGCGCATGGCCTGCGCCTGGCCGATCCTCTTTGCGGTGAAGACCTTGCAGCGGGTGAGTGTCTCAGATGGTTTGCTGGACCCGGCGCGCACGACAAAAATGACGAGAGGGGAAGTCTACCGAATCATGGCGCTGACGGGTGGAACGTTGGCCTGCGAGAACACGCTCACCGCCTACTACGGACGCCTTCGCAAATCCGTCGCCTGCTGAGGGGTAGAGGGCACGGCGCACCGCGCTCCTACTTCTTGGTCGGTTCGCTCTTGGTCGGTTCGAGGATCTTCTCGCCCCGGCGGAAGACGGCGAAGATGGCCTGGGATGGACAGGCGTCGAGACAGAGCCGGCAGGTTTCGATGCAGCGGGACGAATCGAACTTGAACGGCGGGGTCGAGAGCCAGGCGCCGGTCGGACACACCGGGATGCAGATCGCGTTGTGCGTGCAGCGATCGGGATGGCGGACCAGATGATCTCGTTTGATCAGCATCGGTTTAACTCCTTCAAAAAGGGCCCGCGAGAACAGTTCGAAGATGTCCTTGGCCGGCGTCGTCACTGGTTCAACGGCTCAAGCGTGTTTGTCGGCGGTTCATGGCCGGGCATCAAGAGCCGCTTGACAATCTGCCCTCCGACCACGTGCTTTTCCATGATCTCGGTCACGTCGGCCTCCGTACCGGCCCAATACCAGACGCCTTCCGGATACACGACGATGCTGGGCCCGTATTCGCAGTGATCCAGGCACCCGGCCTTGTTCGCCCGGACGATTCCCTTCAGACCCAGCCGGTCCACTTCCTTCTTCATGAATTCCTGCAGCCGGACCGACCCGTTGTCCGCGCAGCAGCCGCGGGGATCGCCCTTGGGACGCTGATTGATGCACATGAAGATGTGGCGTTTGAAATCGGGCATCTCAGTGCTTCGCGGCGCTGCGACGGGCTTCGAGCGAACGCGCGAGGGCCGACACGTCTTCGGGTTTCAATAAGGCCTGCTTGAGCGCGTTGGCAGCGATCATGGCTGTGATCTCCTTCACGCGCAGCGTCGCCCGCTCGAGCTGATTGGTCTGGCCGAGCGCCGAGTCGGCTCCCTTGGCCAGCTTGTCGAACTCCCCCTTGATATCACGGAAGTCGCGCTGGAGATTCTTCTCGACGGAACAGGGGTCACAGTACCACTTGGGGCTCACATCGGCGCTCGGAGAGAGCCGGTCGTAGATCCGTCCGAAGAAGTCGTGGCCCAGCGAGATCTTCATGAGCGGAACGTCGGCGGCCCCACACCCGTCACACTTGCCGGCCGAGGGCGCCGCAGCACTGGCATCCAGCATCATCTCGAACCCTCCCAAGGCGATCAAATCTTACACCAAAGCGCGAAAGGGTGTCCATCCATGAATAGTCCGGGATGTTGTGATTTGGGGGTTCAATAGGCGAGAATAAGGCTATGCGAATCCGAATCGTCGCGGTGATCGGGGCCAGCCTGCTGCTGTTCCTGACTCCGGCGCAGGCGGTGGAATTCGATGCGGCGGCGGAGGCCAAGCGGCTCGAAGCCGGCCTCGCGCGGCTATGCGGCGTGTGGGAATGGACGGTGCATTCCCACACGATGAGCCACCGGGAAGCCAAAACGAAGATCGTCCTGCCCAATCCTGCTGCCGCCGGCATGGAAGGTCCTTCGCCCAGCGAAATCCGCATTTACGGCAATGCCGTGTACTTCCGGTGGGACTTTCCCGGCGGGTACCAGGAAGACAGCCTGCTCTTGAATGACAACCGGCGTCTGGAAGGAACATTTCGGACCTCGACCGGCGCGGTCGGCGCCATCGACGGCAAACGTGTGTCAGGCTGCAAACCTACAGCCTCTGACGGTGCGAGCAGCTCCGGCGCGCCGGAGAGCAAGCCATGATCATCGGCGTACCCAAGGAGATCAAGGACCATGAGTTTCGCGTCGGTCTGACTCCGGGCGGGGCGCAGACTCTTGTGAAGGGCGGCCATCGGGTCCTGGTGGAGGCCGGCGCTGGCGTCGGCAGCGGGCTTGAGGATGACGCCTACCGCGCGGCCGGGGCCGACGTGATCCCTGAGAAGGCGGTTCTGTTCGAGCGCGCGGATCTCATCGTCAAGGTCAAGGAGCCGTTGGAGTCGGAGTACTCACTTTTCCGGAAAGGTCAGGCGCTTTTCACGTATCTTCACCTGGCGGCGAACCGGAAACTGACCGAAGCGTTGCTGGAGCGGCAGGTCTTTGCGCTCGCTTATGAGACGGTGGAGCGGCCCGACCGCAGCCTACCGATTCTTCAGCCGATGAGCGAGGTGGCGGGACGGCTCTCCGCGCAGATCGGCGCGCATTATCTGGAGCGCACGCAGGGCGGTCGCGGGATCTTGCTCGGCGGGGTGCCCGGCGTGGCTCCGGGCAAAGTGGTGGTCCTCGGGGCCGGCGTGGTAGGGACGCAGGCCATCCGGGTCGCGGTTGGTCTGGGCGCGCAGGTGACAGTCTTCAATCTGGATCGCGGCAGGCTGGAAGCGCTGGATGCGCTCTATCAGGGGCGGATCGTGACGATGGCCTCGGATCCAACGTGGATCGAGGAAGCGGTGTTGGATGCGGACCTGGTGATTGGCGCCGTGATGGTGACCGGCGCCCGGGCCCCCATCTTGGTCAAGCGCGGGACCGTGAAGCGCATGAAAAAAGGTGCGGTGATCGTGGACGTGTCGGTGGATCAGGGCGGCTGTGTCGAGACGACGCGACCGACGTCCCACTCGGAACCGGTATATATCGTTGATGGAGTGTTGCACTATGCCGTGCCCAACATTCCCGGCATTGTACCCCACACCGCCACTTTTGCCTTGACCAACGCGTCGCTTCCCTTTATTCTGCGTTTGGCCGAGTTGGGACCGGAGCAGGCGGTCCGGACCGATCCGGTGCTCGCGAAGGGCCTCAACCTCGCCGACGGCCGGGTGACGTGCCGGGCGGTGGCTGAGGCCCTCGGCATGCCGTTCACTCCTTGAGTCGGGGCGTAGCGCAGACTGGTAGCGCACTGCGTTCGGGACGCAGGGGTCGGAGGTTCAAATCCTCTCGCCCCGACCAAAC
>DASYQR010000150.1:0-5263 GCA_036005325.1 Nitrospirales bacterium
GGTGGAAGATCACCTCACGCATATCGGCAAGTCGGTGGCCCGCGACCGGAAGGGTCGGTTCTTGCTCGAGCCCTCTACCTGCCAGGACTGTGAGTTCGTGTTTCGCGGCCGCACCCGTCTGACCCGACCGAGCCGATGCCCGAAGTGCCGGAGCGAAGCGATTTCCCCGCCCCGGTTCTCGATCGAATCCCGGTGACTTTCGAAACAGTTCGCAATTTAGATTCACGGATGTATCCGTTTGGATTCATGCCTGACTGCTAGGGTTCCAGCCTCGATCCGCCGTATCATTCCCCTCTCCGCATAAATTTAGACTGACATTTCAAATAGTTACAGTTGTTCCAGGCGACGCAATGTTGTGCTGTGCCGATGTGGCATGCCGGTTGCTCAGTGTACTGGCCAGTGAGTGAAACGGAAAGATGAAACTTCAAATCAACGGTGAAAGGGGGTGAGCACAATGGCATGGGGAATCTTGATGACGGCGCTGACTCTGATCAGTATGCTGGTGTTGGCGATCGTTGAAGCTTCGACGTCTGATGTGTACGAGTTGGTCTCTGAGAAAGAGGAGAGCGAGTTCAAGAAGGCGGCGTAGAGCCGAAAGGTCCATCGCGCGGGAAGAGCACGGCCGGCTCTTCCTACCGATGAAGGGAATTCAGAAGTCCCGTCATTGCTTTGCCAGTTCTTCCAGCACAGCGCGCATCTTTTTCAATTCCTCGCCATAGCGGGTCCAGTCCTGGTCGCGAAGGGCGGCTTGGGCCTTGTTGAAGTGGTCCAGAGCTTCCCTCGCGAGGGCGGTAGGAGCAGAAGACAGCGGCGGCATGGATGCTCCGAGCGTTGTCGGCGGACCTTTCACGACCGCTGTCGGCAGTTTGTCGGAGGGCGCGGCTGCGCTTCCGAAAAGTCCGGCGAGCGCTGTCTCAAGATTCTGCTCCATCCGTAACTGATTCCCATAAGCCACGATGACGCGGCGCAGCTCGGGCAGCGCCCCTTCCGACGCCGAGAGGTAAAGCGGTTGGACATAGAGCAGGGCGTCCTCGATCGGAATCGCCAGCAGGCTGCCCCGGATCGCCTGGGAGCCGCGCTGGCTCCAGAGGGTCAGTTGCTGCGAGATGGCCGAGTCCTGATCGATCCGCGCGTCCACCTGCCGCGGGCCATAGACCAGCTTCTTCTTCGGGAAGAGATACACGATTAACTTGCCGTAGTGCGGCACGTCGGAGCGGGCCGCGAGCCACGCGGCCATGTTGTCCCGCTTGGCCGGGGTGAAAGGGATCAGCAGAATGAACTCTTCCTTCGGCGTTTCCTTGGCGTTACTGGCCTTCGGCAGTTTCATGATCGTGTAGTAGGGTTCCATGTCCTTGTCTTGTTTCTTGGGGATGCTCCAGAGGTCTTCCTTGTTGTAGAAAATCTGCGGGTCCTGCATGTGGTACGTCGCGAAGACATGGGACTGAATGGTGAACAAGTCCTGGGGATACCGCACGTGGGCCTTGAGGTCCGCGGGCATCTGCTCCAGCGGCTTGAGGAGGCCGGGGAAGATCCGCTGGTAGGCTTGGATCACAGGGTCCTTGGGATCGCTGACGTAGAGGTCGATGGAACCGTCATAGGCGTCCACCGCGGCCTTGACCGAGTTACGGATGTAGTTCCCCACGCGGCCGTAAGGCTGGGCGTACGGCATGTGGTCGCTGGTCGTATAGCCGTCCACGAGCCAGACGAGCCGTCCCTCTTTCGTGATGACGAGGTAAGGGTCCTGGTCGAGCTTGAGGTACGGCGCAACCTTCGCAACCCGTTCCCGGATGTGCCGATGGTAGAGAATGCGCGATTCTGGCGTGAGGTCGTTCGAGAGGAGGATCTTCAGACTGCCGAAGTAGGACGCGAACAGCAGTTTGCGGGGGAAAGAGAGTGCTGTTACGCCACCGCGGCCGGTGTAGGTGGCCGGCACGTTCTTTTCGCCCGAGGGATAGTCGAACTCCTCGGCCTTGCTCCGCACGAACACATATTCGTTGGGGATCTCGCCGTAATAGATCTCAGGTCGGGTGACTTTGAGATCGATCGTCGAGACCGGTGGGATGTCCTGCATGAAAAACTCCGGCAGGCCCTCGCGCGAGATGCGATTGACCGGCCCGAGGGCCACTCCGTAACCGTGGGTGTAAGTGAAATGCTCGTTGATCCAGATCCGGCTCGGGAGGTTCTTGTAAGACAGCTCGCGCGGCGAGATCATGACCTGCCGGTATTCGCCGTTGATCACGTACCGGTCGTTGTCCACGTCCACGAAGTCGTAGTACGTCCGGATCTGCTGGAGCTGACGGTAGGTGGCGAGCAGGGGACGGTGGTCCCAGAGCCGCACGTTTTTGATCGTCAGATCGTTGCGGGCGAGATCGGCGGCGGTGAGCTCCTGCTCGGCGGGAAAGACCTCCTCCTGGATGTCGTTGAGGCCGTAAGCCAGCCGCGTGAGCTTGATGTTCTCCGCGATGTAGGGCCGCTCCATCATGCTCTCGTTCGGCACGACCTGGAACCGGTGCACGAACTCGGGATAGAGCGAGAGCCCCAGGGTTCCCACCGCGAGGGTCAGCCCGCCTAACAACAGTGCCGGTTGCCAGGTTCCTCGCGCGGCGAAGATCAGCAAGGCCAGGGCCGTGAGTGCGCAAAGGATGACCAGGCCGTACAAGATCGGCAGGGCAGCGTGGACGTCGGCATAGACTGCGCCGAAGACGACGCCCCGCCGGGAATAGAGCAGTTCATACGCGTCGAGCTGATACCCCCAGGCTTTCACGCCGAGCAGCATCGCAAGCAGGATTCCCAGGTGAATGCGGGCCGGCTTTTCCACGTGGAAGATCCGAGGGCCGATCACGATCCCATGCGTAAGAAAATAGAGCACGCCCGTTCCGATCGTGGTGAAGAGCAAAAGGCCCAGGAGCCACTCCTGCAGGTACGTCAGGAAAGGCAAGGTGAAAACATAGAAACCTAAATCCTTGCCGAAGAGCGGTTCAGTCTGCCCGAAGGGGATGGCGTTACGAAAGAGCAGATAGGCTTCCCAATGGGCGGCGCCGCTGAGAGCCGCGATGAGAGCCAGAGCGGCGGCCGCCGCCCCAACCGTGGCGCCCAGCCGGCGTCGCAGCGGTTCTGCGAGCTGGAGGAGCACGAGGCTGTCCACCGTCCCCCAGTAGCGGGTCGGCTGTTGCCGACCCGCCCAGTACACGTTGGCGAAGAACATGAGGAAGAGGACCGCCCCGAACGTCCCGCCGACCACTGCCTGAGTGACCAGGATGGTCATGAAGACGGACTGGTAGCCGACCTCTCCGAACCAGAGCCAGTCCACATAGAGCGCGAGCGAATTACTCAGGGAGATAAGTAGCGCAACGAAGAGAACAAAAAGTAAGGCGAGCCGCGCTGTGCTCACTGAGAGATGGCGCTGGAAGGCACGCCTGCCCGGCGGGCCTCGTCGGTGATGGCGGAGATTTCGCGTTCCTTGTCGCGTATTTGCCGATCCACGGCACTGATTTGTGACGATGCCTTTTCGACATCCTGGGGATCGATGGGGCGAGAGTGCTGATTTCGTTGGCCTAACAGGTTGTCGTACGCCTGTTGAGCTTGCTGGCGCTGTGTTCTGAGTTGTTCAAGTTGTTCTTGGGCGGCGAGGATCTGCTCCCGCCAATAATCAGGGTCTTGGGCTGGCGAGGATTCTGACGGGATGTCACCGGATTCAGGAGCACCGGGGACGGTCTGGAAATTCTTTCCCGAGCGATTTTCCTGGAAGCGTTTCGCCGACTTCCGGTATTCCGGCGGCACTTTCTCCAGGCTGTCGGCAAACCCGACCGATCCGTTCTTGTCGGTCCACTGATAGGTCTCGGCGGATACGGAGGTATTGAGGAACAACACGAGCAGGGAAGCCAGGGCAAACGCGGCTACGAATGGCGTTCTGCGGCAGAAAAGCATGCGCTATTCTAGCCTTGCTTTTGGGGTGAAAACAAGTTAACTAGATGACGGCTGAACATTCATGGGAGAATAAGGAAACCACATGAGCGATGCGATGCTGCCGGTCAGGATCACGGTGGGCGCGGTGACCCTGGTGGCCGAGCTCAAGCCGACCCGTACGGCGAAGGCCATCTATGAGCTCCTGCCCATCGAGACGGATATGCATGTCTGGGGGGAGGAGTTCTACTTCAAGGTCCCGTTCGTCAAGGACCATCGGGAAACGGCCACGCTCAAAGTGGCGGTCGGCGATATTGCGTACTGGGGCAACGGCCAGGCCGTCGCGATCTTCTTCGGTCGCACGCCCGTGAGCACCGGCCCCGATCCGGCGCCTGCCGATCGCGTCAACCTGATCGGCAAAATCAACGGTGACGCGACGGTTCTGCGCACCGCGATGGGCGCGACCAAAATCAAGATGGAGAAGGCGCCGTGAAGCTGTCCAAGGAGCGCGTGGCGTCCCTGGCGGCGTCCCTGGTGGACACGCTCACTGCCGGGGGGATGATCGAGCCGGTCGGAGATCGCAAGACCTTGATCGGATCGCTGGAACGGATCATCACCGATGAGCTCAGCGTTGAAGACCGCATCAATGCGGAAGCCAAGGAACTCATGCGCAAGTACGAAGCCGAGATCGCCAAAGGCCACCTGAACGAACATCAAGTGTTCCTGATGATCAAAAAACAGTTGGTGAAGGAGAAAGGTGCGATCCTCTGATGCTGCTGAGCGACGAGAAAGCCACGCATCTCTCGCACGTGATCCTCACCCACATCAAGAATCCGACCCAGGCGCGTCTGAAGTCGGAGGAGGTCGAGGTCCTGCGCGCGATCAAACGCCTGCTCGCTGCTGAGTTGAAGGTGGACGAAGAAGTGGACGCGCTTGTCAGACGGCGCTTGGCGTCCTATTCACGTCCACTGGCGGAGGGCTCGCCGGAATGGGAGACCCTCTATCGCAAGACATTTGAAGACGAGATGCGCAAGCGGAAGAAAGCATAGGTAATACCATGGCCGAGCATCGGCAATCCGAAAAATTCTACCTTGAGCGGTTCGGCGTGACCGACCGCGAAGTGTTGGCTGCGATGGGGCGGGTGAAGGTCCGGGACGTGGACTACGCGGACCTCTATTTCGAGCATACCGTGGCCGAGTCGATCTCGATGGAAGAGAGCCTGGTCAAGCGGGCCTCGAAGAGCATCTCCCAGGGAGCCGGGGTTCGCGCAACGGCCGGCGAGAAGACGGGCTATGCTTACTCGGACGAGATCACCCTCAAGCAGTTGGAGCAGGCGGCGGAAACGGCGCGCTACATTGCC
>DASYQR010000151.1:0-4935 GCA_036005325.1 Nitrospirales bacterium
TAGGCTTCATCCACGTGATCCAACCCGATCGTGGCGCTGCCGACGAACCGGACACGGCTCCCCTTCAACAACTGCTCACCTACCGGCGTGACCGACCGCACGATCAAGAGGTCAGCATCCCGCACCTGGTCCGGACCGATCTCCCGCCCCGGCAAGACCACGACATCGCCCAGCACCCCAAAGGCTTTTCGGACGTACGGAATATTCTCGTCAGCGACGATCTTCATAAATCTATGGTACGGGTGACGCCGATGTCGCCGGAGGCGGCGGGGTGGCGGCGGGTGCAGGGCTCCCGCCGCGCGCAGCTTCTCGGAGCACGGCGGGATGCCGAGCCGACAGGACCCCAAAGCCGCAGACGACAGGATCCGCGTTATCCTTGACCCGCCCCGTCCGCACCGTTATCCTGTAGCCTCTATGCCACCGATCGACGCCACGACACGCCTCTGCGCCCTCATCGGGAACCCGGTGGAGCACTCCCTCTCGCCCGCCATTCACAACGCCGCCTTTCAGCACCTGGGCCTCAACTTTGTTTACGTGGCATTTAAAGTGGAAGACGTGAAAGGAGCCCTGCGCGGCCTCCGCGCGCTCACCGGCATCCGGGGTGTCAGCGTCACCATCCCGCACAAGGTCGCCGTGCTGCCTTACCTTGAGGAGGTCGCGCCCACCGCCCGGAACATCGGTGCCGTCAATACGATCGTGTCGGATGGAGGCAGGCTCACGGGTTACAACACCGACGCCTCGGGAGCGCTGGCGGCCCTCCGCGCGGGCGGCGCGCCGGTGGATGGAGGACGCGTGCTGCTCCTGGGATCGGGCGGCGCCGCTCGCGCCATCGCCTTCGCCCTCTGCATGGATGCCAAAGTGTCGGCCTTGACGATCTTGGCCATCCTCGATCAGGAACGGGACACTCTGGTGCGGGACCTCCGCGACAGGACCGGAGCATCGGTCACGGGGCATCAGCTCACGCCCGACACGCTCGGCCGGTCCATTCCCGACGCCCAGGTGCTGATTCATTGCACGCCCATCGGCATGAGCCCGAAGATTGACGAGACGTGCGTCCCTGCCAAGCTCCTGGCCTCTCACCTGACTATCATGGACATCGTCTACAATCCGCTGGAGACGCGCCTGCTGAAAGAGGCGCGCCAGGCCGGCTGCCGCACCGTCCGCGGGGTCGAGATGTTTCTGCATCAGGCCGTCGGACAATTCGAGCTCTGGACCCAGCAGCCGGCGCCGGTCGGCATCATGCGGTCTGTCTTGGAAAGACACTTCACCTCATGAACATCGTGTTGATCGGCTATCGCGGAACGGGCAAGAGCAGCGTCGCCAAGATTCTGGCAGAACGTCTCAAATGGCCTCTCGTCTCCATGGACGCCGAGATCGTCAAGAAAGCCGGTCTGCCCGTTCCGGAAATCATCCAAAAAAGAGGGTGGGACTACTTCCGCGACGTGGAATCCAAGATCTGCCAGCGCGTGGGGGCGAAGGATCGGACCATCATCGACACCGGCGGGGGCGCCGTGCTCCGCAAAGAAAATGTGGATGCGCTGCGGCAACGTGGCCGCGTGTTCTGGTTGACCGCGGAGGTGTCTACGATCATGGAACGGATCAAGCACAGCAAGGAACGGCCCTCGCTCACCCAGAAGAAGAGCTATGTCGATGAGGTGGAGGACGTCCTGAAGGAGCGACTTCCGCTGTACAAAGCCGCTTGTGACCAGATCATCCCCACAGACGAGCGCACCCTCGAAGAGATCGCCGACGAAATACAAAGCAAAATGTAGCCGGTTATTTCGCCGGGACGACCTGGAAGCGGAGCGTCCCGATCTGGCTGGCGTCGGTGACCCTCTCCCCCATGTGGATCTTTACCTTGTACTCGCCGGGGACCCAACCCTCCTTGGGCCGATAGAATTCGATGAAGCCGCTGTCCTGAGAGGTCTGCAGGTAAACCCCCTCCTCCTCCAGCAATTTGTCGCTGGGCCGGCCTTCCCCCTTGGCCAGGAACAACTGGCTTTGGATATGCACCGGGTTTTCCCTGGGCAGCACATCGAAGACCATAAAGACTGACTCGACATCCGACTTGAACGTGGTCGCAGGTCTGTCCGGCTTGTAGCGGTCCGTCTGGAAGGCATCCTTGGATTCTTTGTAGCCGTGGGCCAAGACGAGACTCGTAAAGAATCCTGTGGGAGGTTGGTCCAGGATTGTCTTCACGTCGACCGATGCAGCCGAGGCCGGAGTCGTCGACAGTCCCACCACCAAGGCCAGGCTACAGAGTCCCGCCGCCACTCTACGCAAGAAGATTTTCCACTCATTAATCATGGGGGAATTCTACCAATAGACTCCCGCCTTTGCAATTGGTGGAAGCGTGCATGCCGCTCACGATTTAGTAGGCGCCGTCAGTCGCATCACGAGGACGTACAGCGCGCACAGGACAAGGGCGAAACCGCCGAACCACCAGGAGCGTTCGCGCAGGACCTGCACGAGCACGGCCGGATCGTTGAGGAGGTCCGGCTGAGTGCCCAATAGGCGGCCACCGAACCAGGCCAGAATCCAGCACCAGAGTCCCGAGCCGATGATCGTCATCACGCTGTAGACACCGAACGGCATGCGCACAAGGCCGGCCGGGATGCCGATCAGATGGCGGACCACCGGCACCATCCTGGCAAAAAACACGCCGCCCGCTTCGTACCGGGCCAGCCAGCGCTCGGCCCGAAGCAGTTTGCTCTCCGGGCAGAAGACGTACGGCCCGTATCGCACCAGCAGAGGCCGTCCCAGCCACCGCGCCACCCAGTAGGTGGCAGCGGCACCCAGGTAGCTGCCGACCGTCCCCGCCAGCACGACGCCGCCGAAACTAAACCGGCCCTGGGCCGCCCAATAGGCCGCGGGCGGAATGACGATTTCGCTCGGAATCGGGATAATGGAACTCTCCATCGCCATCAGAATGACGATGCCGGGATAGCCCCAATCGTGCACCCACTGGAACCAGATAACCACCCACTTCTGCATGCGCGCTTCTCCCTTCGAACCCTCGCCGATTCTACCTAGCCGCGCGTCCCATTACCAGCACCAGCAACGTCGCGGTTGATCGTGATGTGCGAAGCTCCTATAATCGAGCCGCGATTGGAGACCGCGGACATGCAAGTCCGGTTCTGGGGAACGAGGGGTTCAATCGCCACACCCGGTCCGAGCACGAACCACTTCGGCGGCAACACGTCGTGCGTGGAAGTGACCGCATCGGGAGGCAACCAGCTGATCCTCGACTGCGGGACCGGCGCGCACCCGCTCGCCATCGAGATGAAGGCAAGGTCGTCGGCGCCGGCGAACATGAACATCCTCCTCGGTCATACGCACTGGGATCATATCCAAGGCTTCCCGTTCTTTACGCCGGCGTTTACGTCAGGCAACGAGATCGCGATCTATGGGCCGGAGGGTAGCCGCCGCTCTTTGCACGACGTCCTCGCCGGCCAGATGGAGTTTACCTATTTCCCCGTCGGGCTGAACCAACTGCCGGCCGCGATCACGTACCACGATCTCACCGAAGGCATCCACAAGATCGCCGGCATGCGAATCATGACGCAGTTTCTCAACCACCCAACGATGACCCTCGGCTATCGGATCGAAGCCGACGGTGTGGTGGTCGTCTACCTGAGTGATCACGAGCCGTATTCGGATCAGCTCTGGCGGGGCGATGCCGAATCAGGCCGCATCGAGTCCATACTGCATGAAGGAGACCGTCGCCATGCTAAGTTCATGGCCGGCGCCGACCTTGTGATCCACGACTCCCAGTACACGCCGGAGGAATATGCATCCAAGAAGACGTGGGGGCACAGCCCCTACGACTACGTCGTGGAAGTGGCCGCGGCGGCGGGCGCACAGCGGGTCGCGCTGACCCACCACGACCCCGACCATGACGATCACTTCGTGGCCGAGATCGAGCGCAAGGCCCGCGCCGTGGCCGAACGGTGCGGGTCCACGATTGAGGTCTTCTGCGCGTACGAAGGCTGCGTGGTCGACTTGGCGCCGCGCTGCGTCTTGGAGCCGGTTTCGTCAGCGACTCCCCTGTCAACGCCCGTTGCGCAGCGCAGCTTCCGCATCCTGGTCGTGGACGACGATCCGGGCATCCGACTGATGGCCGTGCTGGCCCTCAAACAGGATGAGCATACGGTGATAGAGGCGAGCAGCGGGTCGGAAGCGCTCCGGCTGATCAACGAACAGAAGCCGGACCTCATCGTGCTGGACTTCAAAATGCCGGACATGGATGGCATCGAAGTGCTCAAGATCCTGCGCGCGAAACGGGAGACGGCACGCCTGCCGGTCCTGATACTCACCGCCATGACCGATGAAGTCAGCACCCGCGCCGGCTTCGATGCGGGCGCGACCGACTATCTGGGAAAACCGTTCTCCATTCCCCAGCTCACCACCCGCGTCCGCGCCTGCATGGCCCGCTCCACGAAAGAATAACTGCGCCGTGCCGATCAAGCCCCAAGTCAAACCGATCGTGGCGTGTCTCGATCTGGAGGGCGTCCTCGTCCCCGAGATCTGGATCAGCGTGGCCGAGAAGACAAAGATCCCCGAGTTGCGCCTGACGACGCGAGACGAGCCGAACTACGATGTGCTCATGAAGCGGCGGCTCAAGATCCTGGATGAGCGCAAGCTCACCCTGAAGGATATTCAGGACGTGATCGCCGCGATGGCGCCGCTCGACGGCGCGAAGGACTTCCTGGCATGGCTCAGGGCGCGCTGCCAGGTGATCATTCTGTCTGACACTTTCGAACAATTCGCCGCCCCCTTGATGCGGCAACTAGACTACCCGACCATCTTCTGCAACACCCTGGAAGTCGCGCCGGACGGCCGGATCGTCAATTACCACTTGCGTCTGCCTGAGCAGAAGCGTGCGTCGGTGCTCGCATTGAAGAGCCTCAACTTCCATGTGGTCGCCGCGGGGGA
>DASYQR010000152.1:0-6546 GCA_036005325.1 Nitrospirales bacterium
GTGATGAGAGGCCGGCGTCTGGCGACTTTCCGGACTTCCTGGCTGGTCCTGAAAAGGACGATCGTCAAATTCTTCGATGACGGCGGCCCGTTCCTGGCGTCCGGGCTGGCGTTCGATCTGCTGCTTTCCTCTGTCCCGCTCTCCCTTCTGGTCGTGTCGGCGTTGGCGTATGCGCTCGGCAGTTCGGCGCTGGCATTGAACATGGTGCAGGCGGTCCTGCAAGAGCTCTTGCCGACCACCCGTCGGGCCTTCACCGAGAACCTCTCGGCGGTGTTGGAACACCGAGGCCTCGTGGGGTTTCTGGGAGGCGCGTTGTTCTTCCTGACGAGCAGTGTCACCTTTGGATCAGTGCGCAAGGTACTCAACATCGTGTTTCAGGTGCCCTCGGCGCCGAGCTTCTTCAAGGGGAAAGCGACGGATGTGCTCGTCATGCTCATCACCAGCGGACTGTTGACTCTCATGATTGCGCTCACTTCTCTCTTGAGTCTGACGGAGGGTTTGGTGTCGCGGTTTCCGTCCATTGGCGCGATGATCGGGCCCGGGTGGGTAATCGCCGGCGATGTCCTGGGCTTCCTGTTTACCCTGGCGCTGTTCTACCTGCTCTATCGCTACTGTCCCGCCAAGACGCTGCAGAGGCCTGCGATCTTCGTGGCCTCCTTCGCGGGCGCAGCGCTGTTCGAGCTTTCCAAGTGGGGGTTCGCCTGGTATGTGGATCTGTTCCAGCGCACGGTGGGGCTGTACGGGGCGGTCGGCGCCATCTTTTTCTTTTTGATGTGGGCGTACTATGCCTGCGCGGTCTTGATTCTCGGTGCTGAGATCGGATGGGTTCTCCAGAAGGAGCTTCCCGCTTCCCGGGGACGGTAATTCGGCTACTTCGGGTAGTCCCAGGATTTCATCAGTTGGGTTCGGCGGTCGAAGACCATCCGCACGCGCTCGCCCCGGAGACTGCTGAGCCCACCGACGCCGCTGCCGGGCGTGTCCCGCTGAAAACCGGCCGCCGACAAGTCTTCCCAGGTGCCGGTAATGGTGGCGGAGGTTTCCGATTTATCCGCCGGGGGGCCGAACGTCGTTAAAACCTGCTCGTACGTTGCCTTCCCGATGGAGCCATTCAGCAGGTTTTCCAGAAACTGCCGCTCCTGCAGTCGCCGCTCCTTGTCAGAAGTGCATCCTGCCAGGAGGAGGCAGAACAGAAGAAGGCTGATTATCGTCACAGCATGTCTTTTCATTCTCGCTCCCTATGGTTTATGACGGTGGTTTAGTGACGAGGACCTGCGCCTGCTCTCCAGGCTGGACGGTGACTCTGGCATAGGTATCGACACGCTCGATTGAGGAGTTGCCGAGCCTGAACCGCCAGATGCGGAAGGGCGGTACCGACCGCGTGATCGTGCAACTGAGGTAGTAGTCGCCGGCGGGGAGCTTGGAAAACTGAAACCGTCCGTCGGGCCCGACGACCGTCGCGCGGGCTGCCCTGAGCGAGCGAGGGTCGGTACCGCTGATGCTGTGGCTGCTGACCATGGCATGCTCGAACCATTCCGTGGAATAGGGGGTCACCGGTACGAGATAGACGAAAGACTCCGCCCCATTGCTGATGTCCCCGGCCCGCATCTTGGCCGAGACCGTCCCTGCGATGATCGCCGTTCCTGTGCTCAGGTACGGCGCATAGTCCGCCTCATTCAGCGGAACCTTGTGGCTGTGGCTGAAGGACATGCAACCACCGAGCAGTTCCGCGCATACCGCTAAGGCGATGAAGGCTTTTCCTAGGCGCATCGCGTTCACTCTTGCGTCGGCCTCCGACTCACAGGAATGGCGCAATACTAGCACGTTGGAAAAAAATGGTGACGGTAAGATGAAAAATTTCAGACAAACGGTCAGAAGAGAGGAGGTTGCGGCCCGGGCCGCATGCCGGCAAGGTCCGGGTCTTCGCCATCTCTATCTTTCGGCCGAGGGGGGTTGGCTATCTTCTCGGCTTTCCGCTGCGCGCGGCGCGCCTCTTTTTCCTGCTGCTTGGCGTGCTTGGCCCGCTCACGATCGCGTTTCGCGAGGGTCGCTTTTCCGGGTCTGGAGATCGGAACCTCCCCGCGGGTTACCCCGCCTAATTTTAAAATGGGCAGGGCCACCGAATCCGGTGCCCTGCCCATCTGTTGAAGTCGGTCTTATCCTAAGACAGGATCATTTACCAACGTCCGCCGCGCCCTCCGCGGTCTCCGCCTCCGCCGCCGCCACCGCCATAGCCGCCGCCACCGCCGCCGCCGGTCCGCTTCTCCTGGGGCCGGGCTTCGTTCACAGTGATCGTCCGCCCATCCATCTGCGTTCCGTTCAGCGCGGTGATCGCTTTCTGGGCTTCTTCACCCGTCGCCATCTCAACGAATCCGAATCCGCGAGACTGGCCGGTGAATTTGTCCGTGATCACCTTGGCTGAGGTTACGGAACCCTGTTGTGAGAACAGCTCGGAGAGCTGCTGCTCGGTGGTGGAATAGGGCAGGCCGCCCACATACAACTTCGTACCCATCGGGTACCTCCTTTACTGATGCGATGCTGTCTTGAGAGTAAGGAATGAGAGGGGCATGGATAGCACCGAAGGCGCGATGACGAGGGCGTCTTTCAGGGCAGACTGTCCGATCAGATTCCTACTGCAAGGCGATCGCGATGGGGTCTTTCCTTCTTTGCGTTTCACCGCCAGACCCCTTCAACGGTGAAACACGTCTATACGCTAACATAGGGGTTGAGCAAATGCAAGACCATGCTCAGCAGGCAGTTACGGCTCAAATTCTGCCCAGAGGAAGGTATGGTCGGAGGGGTCCTGCGCGCGCCGCGGCTCGATGTCCACGTCGCACTTCACGCATTTCTTGGCAAGAGGAGCGGTCGCAAGGATGTGGTCGATCCGCCAGCCTTTGTCGGCCTCCAGGGAGCTCGGTTGGCGGTAGTCCCAGAAAGTGTATTGTTTGCGGTCGGGATGGAGCTTGCGAAAGACATCCTGAAATCCCCACGCAAGCGTTTCCTTATAGACGCGTCTCGCGTCTTCGTGAAAGCAGACGTGCTTGAGATGTTTATCCGGACTATGGACGTCCATCGGTTCAGGCGCCACGTTCATGTCTCCGCACCAGACCGCCTGTTTTTGGGGGGAGAGATGTCGATCGAAGTAGGCGCGCAAGCGTTTGAACCACGCGAGCTTGTATTGGTACTTGGGCGAAGCGATCTCGAAGCCCTGGGGAATGTAAGTGTTGATGATCGGAATCCCCTGCACGACCACCCGCATGAGCCTCGCATCATCTAAGCCGTTTAAGTCTTTGCCGTCGTCGAACCCATAGAAGACTTCTTCGGGCGGCGTCCGGCTCAGCACGGCGATGCCGTTATACGACTTGATTCCGCGAAATGACACGCTATAGCCGGCGGAGCTCAACATGAGCAGCGGAAATACCTCATCCTGGACTTTGGTCTCCTGCAAACAGAGCACGTCAGGCTTGTGCCGCTGAAGCCAGTCGAGCACGATGGGCAGGCGCTTGCGAAGCGAGTTGACGTTGAACGTCGCGATCATCATCGGGCGGTTTCCAATCCAGCGGCGGCGGCGCGGCCGGCCAGGTAGCCGGTCGCCCAGGCCCATTGGAAGTTGAACCCGCCGATCCGGCCGTCGCAGTCGAGCAGCTCCCCTATGAGATACAGACCGGGAGTCTTGCGCGATTCCATAGTGCGGAAGTTGATTTCGTTCAGCGGCACGCCGCCGGCGGTGACTTCGGCGTAGTTCCATCCCCGGTCGCGCACGATCGGCAAGATCAAGCCGGTCAGGGCGTGGACCAGTCTGCGTCGTGACTCGCGCCCCAGCCGACCTGCCTGTGTGCCCGGATCGATTTGGCAATGTCGGCACAGCGCCGCCGAAAGGCGTTCGGGAATCTGTTGTGCCAGCATCTTTCCGATGGTGAGTTTGGGCCGTGCCGCCATGTCGTCGATCAGCCGTTGCTCCGCTTGCTCGAAGCCGATCCCGGGCCAGAAATTGCACCGCACTTCAACTTTGGAGCCGGCGGCGTGCGCGATCGTCCAGAAGCGGCTGGCGTCCATGACCGCCGGACCGCTCACGCCGAAGTGCGTCCACAGCATGCTCCCTTTCCGGCGATCCACCTGCTTGCTGTCAACGTAGGTCGTCAGCTCCACTTGTTGCGACAGTCCCGACAGCTCGGCGTGGAACATGGTCTCCTCCAGCACAAGCGGCACGAGCGCGGGATGGCAGTCCGTAACGGTATGCCCCAGATGGCGGGCGATCTGCCACCCGTGGCCGTCGCTACCCGTGCGCGGCAGAGACCGGCCGCCGGTTGCCATGATGACCCGCTTGGCGCGGAACTCCTTTTGTTCATGCCTGATGGTGAAGCCGTCCGTCGGGATCACGTCCGACACGCGGTGCTGGCAGAGGATCGCCACGCCCAACTCCCGGCAGCGATCCGTCAAGGCCTGCAGGACCGTGCGTGCCTTGTCGGTGACGGGGAAGAGTTTGCCAGTCTCCTCACGCTTGAGCGCAATGCCCAGAGAGGCAAACCACTCGCACGTGTCTTGTGCCGTGAAAGCTGTGAGGATGTTGCGAACCGCGGGCGTCGAGGGAGTGAAGTCCAGGGGGCTCACCTGTTCGTGGGTAACGTTGCACCGGCCTCCGCCGGAAATCAGGATTTTCGCCCCGATAGTCTTGGCGCCGTCCAACAGGACAATTCGCAGAGGTCGGCGCGGCGCGACTTCGGCCGCGAAGATGCCCGCGGCCAGCCCGGCAGCGCCAGCTCCGATGATGGCGATGTCGGCCTGACCCCGCACCTCAGTTATCGGTAAGCTGCGCCGCTGGTGGTGCGATAGGTGACGCCGGGGGTCAGTGATTCAAACCGCACTTCGCCGAAGGCTCTGAAGCGGAGCTCGTGGGATTTTTTCCCGCTGGCAATGGCCTGGGCGACGAATTTCATGAGCCCCTGCAGATCAAAGCTCTCCCCAACGACGGCCGAGAACTCGGTGCTTTTGACGACGACCGGCCCGCCCTTGCCGTCCTCTTCATTGGCGGACAGGGAGAAGCGGTTGCCGGCGGTGACGGAGGTGCCGGCCTCAAAATGCCCACCTTTGGTGCGATTTTCATACTGCCAGCGAAGATGGGCCTTCATACGGACGGGGGTGCCGGGAGGCAACGTGTCGGAGACCACGGTGATGCTGTCCGTCCATGTCAGCGTGCCGTTGGCGATGCCCCGCGCCAGCTCATCCCCCGGCTGCGTGCGCGATTTCGACCAGGCCGTCGCCACTCCTTCCACCTCCAGAAATCCATAGCTGGCCGAGAGGGAACTCTGGATCGTCGCCCGAGCGTGGGGATCATCGGCATGATCGAGCGGCCCCAGCGGCAAATTGAGGGCGCCTGTTCCCTCCAGCCTGCCGCTGTCATCCGTGCACTCGCTCGGATAGTGGGAACAGGCCACCGCGGCGCCTTTGATGCTCACCGGAAACTTGGGGGGCGCGGCATGCGCAGGCAACGGCGCTACGATTGCGATGGCGATGATGAAGCTGCAGTCGCGGAACTTCATGGGGGCCGATGGTAGCACAGACCTGTTTTTCAGGCTAGGAAGCGAATCGGCCGCGGTGGGACTGCTTCAGTAGCCGGAATTACAGCCGGCGATGCCGACGAGGACGAGCAGGAGTCCGCAGACCCACGAGAAACTGGACAACGGTTTCATATTTCTCACCCTCCTCCAACCGGGCGAAACGCGATGTCGACAGTCTGATTGCCGATCTTCGCCTGGGATTCGCCCCACTGGTATAAAAACTTCTGGGTTCCGGGACCATCCGGAATGGTGATTTCGACAATGTATTTCGGTGAAGTCAGCGTGACAAGTTTGCCTTTTCGTTCGATCTTGATGGGGCAGCCCGTCGCCTCGAGAGTGAAGACCTGCTCCTCTGTGGCGGAGACTTCTCCGAAGATGAAACAATCCTTGGAAGTTGTCTGCGCGGACAACCATGTCGCCAGCATCGCTTCGAGGAGCACGGCGTCACCTCCTTTTATGTGGAGGTCTTATTATGGCATAAGTGAACTGCTATGGATATGCAACACCAGATTTTCTTCGCACCATGCCCACGCGGGCTGGAAGATGTGCTGTGCGCCGAGCTGGAGCAATTGGGTGCGCAGACCGTCGTCGCCACGCCCGGCGGGGCCGGCTTTGCCGGCCCCTTTGCCCTCTGCTACAGGATCAACCTGGAATCCCGGATCGCCAGCCGTGTTCTGTGGCGGGTCTTTCACGGCTCCTACCAAGATGAGCAGGACCTGTATCGGGCCGCGCGGGAGTTGCCTTGGCGCGACTGGTTCGCCGCCCGCCGCACGATCAAGGTCAAGGTCAGCGCGCAGCACTGTCCGCTCAAGAGCCTGGATTTCGTCACGCTCAGGATCAAGGACGCAGTCTGCGATCAATTCCGTGAGACCACCGGGTCTCGCCCCAGCGTGGATACCCGTCAGCCGGACATCCGCATCGATGCCTTTCTGGATCACCAGGATGTCACCCTGTACCTCGATACCTCGGGCGAGGCGCTCTTCAAGCGCGG
>DASYQR010000153.1:0-4744 GCA_036005325.1 Nitrospirales bacterium
CCGTCCAGCGCCAACTGGCCCGCGAACAGCTTTGTGTTGGGCGAATGGCCGATCGCGACGAAGACGCCGTCGCAGGGCTTCTCGGTGACCGCGCCGGTCTGGAGGTCCCGGAGCCGGACGCCGGTGACCAGCGGGTCTCCCAGTATCTCCTCGACCACCGCGTTCCAGGTGAAGCCGATCTTGGGGTTCTTCCGGGCCCGGTCCTGCAAGATCTTGGAGGCCCTCAATGTGTCGCGGCGGTGCACCACGGTGACGCGCGTGGCGAACTTCGTGAGGAAGATGGCCTCTTCCATTGCCGTGTCGCCGCCGCCGACCACCACGAGCTCCTTGCCCCGGAAAAAGAAGCCGTCGCAGGTGGCGCAGGTGGAGACGCCATGTCCGAGCAAGCGCTGCTCAGACTGCAGCCCCAACATGTTCGCCGACGCTCCCGAGGCGATGATCAGCGCGCGGGTCTGGAGGGTCTGTTCGCCTTCGATCGTGAGGGTGATGGGCGTGGCCTTCAGGTCCACGGACGACACGTCGCCCCGCAGGAATTCGGTACCGAAGCGCCCGGCCTGAGCCCGCATCTCCTTGATGAGCTCGGGGCCCATGATGGCGTGGTGAAAGCCGGGGTAGTTTTCGACCTCGGTGGTGAGGGCCAGTTGCCCACCGGCCTGTATTCCCTCGATCAAGAGGGGGGCAAGGTTCGCGCGCGCAGCGTAGATCGCGGCAGTGAGCCCCGCCGGCCCCGACCCCATGATGACGACGTTCCGCATGAGAGAAATCTATCACAAGGAGCGGGTGAATGCACGGTGCCGAACATTGATGAAAAAAGCCTCTTGCTTAACGTGGTGGGTTGGGTTAGACACTGGGGTACCTGGTTGATTGGGAGGGTCCCCCATGTCGCACCAAGGTCTCCGACTCGCTCGACTTGCCTCCTGCGGAATCTTCTTTCCAGTCGTGCTTGTGCTGCTTGATCGGGTCCCTGCGGGGGCCAACACCTGGGTCTGTCCAGGCCCCCATCAGACGGAGCTCTACACCGATTATGAGGGGCCTGGCTGCCGGCCGCTTGGAGGGGAAGGCTCTGTGCAGATCTATAGGGGTCTGGCCCAACCGCCCCTGGAAGCTGCTCCGTTGCCGACACCTTCGATTTCCATTTTGCCAACAGCACTTACTCCCACAGAACCGGCACTGCAGTCATCCCATCCCTTCCCCGAAGCTAGCCTCCAGGTACCAGTGCTCTTGATTCCGCCTTCGCTCTTGGTTCCGCCTTCCGTGAAAGGCCAGACCGGTTACGTGCCGAATCCGTGGGATTCCGCGCTGGTCCATCTCGTGGTGAGCCATGTCGCGACGGGGTCGGGGCCGGATATTTCCGCCGATCATCACTTCAAGGGAAGCAGCGTCGCCACGTTCGAAACAGCGGTCCTGGCGGCCGCCAAGGCTGTCGGATATGATCCCACGTATCTCAGGGCCCGCCTGCATGTACCGAGAGCTCTTGTATTGGACAGGGTGGCCGGGTTCTCCTTGGACGGCCCGAGCGCCGGCATCACCTGGGCGGTCGCCGTCGCTTCCGCCATCCTGGGCGATCCGTTCAGGCCCGATGTGTGCCTCTCCGGCACCGTCAATCTGAGGCTAGAAGTGGGGCCGGTGGGAGGACTGGAGGACAAGATCAAGGCGTGCCGGCATATCAAGTCTCGGCAGCTGATTTTTCCGGTCGGCCAGGGCTCGATGGATATGACGTTGCAGGGGAAGAGCTACGAGATCACCCTGACGGAAGTGAACACGCTGGCTCAAGCCTATGAGGCGGCCACCGGCCAGCCGCTGCGGCCGGCGCCTTTGCGATAAAGAGCTTCTCAGGCCTGGCGCGTGAGGTCCTCGTAGATGCGCCGGACTTCCGCGCGGAGCTTCTCTGACGGCAAGGTGCCGTCGATCACGTAATCCGCCAATTTGACCTTTTCCGCCAGCGGCATTTGCGCGGCGATGCGCGTGCGCGCTTCTTCCGTCGAGAGACGATCCCGGGCTTGCAGGCGCGCGATCTGAGTCTGTTCATCCGCAGTCACGATAATGAGACGGTCCATGCGAGGGTGCGCGTTCGCTTCGATCAACAACGCCGCGTCATAGATGACGACGGCATGGGGCGTCTTTGCGGCGATCTCGCGGCAGCGCCGTTCCTGCTCGACTGCCACGTCGGGGTGGACGATGGCATTCAGCTGTGCCAGTTTCTTGGCGTCGCCGAAGACCGCTTTGCCGAGACGGTCTCGATCCAGCGTGCCGTCCGGGCGGAGCATGTCTTTCCCGAAGGCGTCGACGATCTGCTGCAGGGCCGGCCGGCCCAGCTTTACCACCTCCCGCGCGAGCACATCGGCGTCGATGAGCTGACTCCCGCATTCCACGAAGAGCCGCGAAACCGTGCTCTTGCCGGTCGCGATTCCGCCCGTTAAACCTGCCAGCAACATGGCGAAACTTTAGCACATTGCATCGTTGCGACAAAGGCCTGTACAATCCGGCCGCCATGAGCGCGAACCTTCTCGATGATGTGATGAAAGCCCACTTGGCGGTGGAGTGGGAGCGGTTCAGAAAAGCGCTTTCCCAAGCCGGCGACATCGGGGAGCTGAACCTGGATGAATGGCGGATTGTCGAGGCGCGGGACCGGAAAGGGCTGCCACCGGCGGTCTCGGTGGCGGCTGTGCGGGGGCTGCTCAAGCTGGAGAAATCCGGTCTTCGCGGGCAGGCGATCCGAGGCGGGGAGGAGACCATGGATCCGACCCTGAAGTTGGCCTCGCAGGCGCAGGCGCAGGAGGTTCGGTTACAGGACGCGGATCACAGCGAGGTATATGCGGCGATCGCCTATCAGGCCGGGAAGCGCCTGGGACTGACTGATGTGCAGGCCGTGGTGTTCGGCGACGCCATGGCCTATCTGACAACCGGCTGGATGCAGGCTCATGCCGAGGACAGCCGAGCGGATAAGGTGATCTATGAGTTCAAAAAAACGGCGGGCGCGCTGCCGGAAGGCGGATTTCTCTGGAGCAATCTGCACTCGCTGGTCTGCCGCCAGGGCTTCAAAATGATGGTGGAGATGGCGCGGCTGATGGGCACGTCGATGTTCCGATGAGACTGGAAGGGCTGCTGAAAGTTGCCTGTCCTCTTTTTGCGGTAGTCCTCTCGGGCGGAGCAGCGCTGGCCGACAGCGCATCCGCCGGCCGGGTTGTGGTCGTGGCCCAGGACGGATCCGGCGCGTTTTCCAAGATTCAGGAGGCGATCGATAGTGCCAAACCTGGCGATACCATTGTCATCAAGGCCGGCAAGTATCACGAAGATGTGGTCGTGCACAGCAAGGACCGGTTGCGGCTCGTGGGCGAGTCACGCGACAAGGTCACGATCCTCGGGCTGAAGCGGGTCGGCGCGTTCCGGATCGGCAAGTGGCCGTACGGGGCCAACGACATCGAGATCCGCGATCTGACCGTCTCCGAAAACGGCGGGCTGGCCGTGGGCATCTTCAACGGTTCCAAGATTCTTCTCACCAATATCCGCGTCCAAGGACAGCTGTACGTCCAGCAAGCCCAGGACGTCCGGATCGAAAAAAGCCTGCTCGGCGGTAGTGAGACCACCGGCGTCTCGTTCGCGGATGCCCAAGGGGAAGTGGTCGGCAACGAGATCCGCGACAACGACCACGGGGTCACGGTCACGGGGAAGTCCGACGTGCGGATCGAGGGCAACGTGATTGCGAACAGCCTGTACGAGGCCGTCGTCTTTCAGGCAGGGTCCAAGGGCGCGGTCGTCGGCAACCGGCTCATCAAAAACGGAGGCGGGATCGTCGTCCACGACGGCGCGCACGTCAAGCAGGCCGACAACGCCGTGGCCTCCGCTCCATGACCGACAAGTTAGGCTTCTGCACGGAAATTCATTTGAGAGGAGAGCAGCATGAGTAATGCGCATTCTCTGTTGAGGATATTCAGGGCGATTTGCCTGATATCGGCTTTGGGAGTGAGCGTGAGCGCGTGTTCAAACACGTTTACGTGGAAAGAAGAAGTGCTGCTGCATGACGGCAAGAAGATTATCGTGGAAAGGTCGGACACCTACGACTCCAGCATGCGCCACGAAATTGGACAAGGCGCGCCGCTTGCGGAACATAAAACGACGTTCATGATTCCCGGCACCAACCAGACGGTGATCTGGAAGAGCGACAACCGCTCTTTCACAGAGCTAGAGCACCTCGATTTGCTATCACTCGATTTCCTGGATGGGGTGCCTTATGTGGCAACGACACCTACCCGTTCTTTTGCTTATGTCAAATGGAACCGACCAAACCCGCCTTATGTGTTTTTCAAGTACATAGGCGAATGGAAGCGCATTTCCCTGGAAGAGTTTCCCAAGCAATTTGCAATCAACGTGGTGGTCCGTTCTCTAAAAAATGAACAGGATAAAAAGAAAGTAGTTGCTGAGAACAGAGAATATGGGCTTGTGCGTGCACAAATCGTAGCAGAGATTAACCGCGAGCCAGGAATGAGTAAAGAGTATTACTCGATCCTCCGCACGCCTTTTGATTATGGGCCGCCGCGCCCGGAACATAAGGGCCCTAAAGCACCGAATCCAATTACTCCGCCGACTACGACGGATGGGAACAAATAAGTTGCTTAATCAATGTGAATCAAGCGAATACAAAAGGGGACAGGCTACTTTTACAGCGGGTCGGTGCAGGCTGCGTCGTCGTGGGCAGGGTCGTTGACGCGGAGGCTGACGGGATAGGCGGTCAGCGCGTCATCGG
>DASYQR010000154.1:0-3771 GCA_036005325.1 Nitrospirales bacterium
GGGCATCTCCACATCCATCAGGACCATCTCCGGCCGCAAGGCTTTGGCCTGCTCGTAGGCCTCCTGGCCGTCGCCCGCCTCGCCGATCACCTTGAGGTCTGACTCGCGCTCAAGGGCGATGCGCAGGCTCTGCCTGAACAGGCGCTGGTCGTCCGCGATCAGCAGTCGGATCGACATGATGTACCTCCACAGGGATTTCGAACAGGAAACGCGCCCCGCCTTCTGACCGATTCTCAGCGGTGATGACACCCTTATGGGCTCCGATCACAAGCCGGCAAAGGTACAGGCCCAGACCGGTCCCCCCGCGAGTAGGAGCCAACGCAGGCCGGTCCGACTCGAACAACGCTTCCAGAGTGGTCGGGTCCAGACCCCTGCCTTCGTCTTCCACGGCCACGATCGCCCGTCGCTTCAGGCCTTCACCTCGAACAGACACGATGACCCGCACGCCTCCGCCGGCCGGCGAGTTCTTGACGGCATTGTCGAGAAGATTGACCATGACACGAGACAGGCGGCGCTGGTCCGCCGAGACTTCCACCAGCGGGCCTTCGATGGAGACGGACAGCCGCCGGTCTTGTACCTCGGGTTTCATCAGGTCCACCACCTCGCGGATCACATCGCCCAGCATGAACCGCGAGTAGGAGAGTGGGAGCTCGCCATAGGCTTGGCGGTATAAATCCAGGATATCCTGAACGACCCCTATCGCCAATCGAGCGCCAGTATGCAGGTCGCCCAGCAGCCTCTGCATCTCCGGATTGGAATGGCTGTCGGCCGCATACTGCAGGCCTTGCAGCCCGCGCTCGATCCCCACGAGCGGCGTGCGCAGATCGTGCGCGATGCTGGTGGCGATCCGAGTCAGCGCGGCGAGGCGTTCCGCGGGGATCAACCGTTTTTGCATCTCCTCCATGCTCCGGCTCAGGACACCGACCTCGTCATGCCTGTCGGTGTCCGGGAAGACCGCATAACTCGATTCGCCAATCTCTGCGGCGGCTTGGGCCAGAGCGGCCATCGGCTTCGTAATGGAACGGGCCACCACTACGGCGCCAAGCCCCGTCAGCAAGAGCGTGAGCAACGTGCCTCCGATGATCATGTTCAGGAGTAGGCTTCGCTTTTCCTCGACGATTTTCTGTTTCGCTTCCAGGATAGCCGCCGCTTCCCCTTCAATCTCGACCAGCAGGGATCCAATCGCCGATGCCAATTCCCGGCCACGCCCGCTTTTGATGTAGGCGATCCCCTCGTTTCGGTGTCCTGATTCCATCCGCTCGATGATCAAATCCTTTTCCTGAATAAGCCGCCGCGTGATGGCCTGAACCTTCGCCGCCCGATCCCGCTGGGCCTGTGACGGCGAGTTCTCGACCAGCCTGGCCAGCTCGAGTCCGGCAAGATCAATATCACCCTTAGATTCCCCATAAGGAGTCAGGATCGATCGGTCTTCCGTCAGGAGGTACCCGCGGAATCCATTCTGCATCGCATTGAGCAGATTCATGTAATACACCACCTGGCTTCTGATTTGGTTCGAGCGCTGAGCCTCTTGAGCCGCATTCTCAAAATCCTGGAACGCCAAGAGGGTAAGGATCGTGACGACGACCAGGAACAGAAAGGGAAGGGAAAAGACCAGCACCAGTTTGGTGGCCAGCGAGCGGTTGAGAAACCAATGACGAAGCGAAGGCATCAGAATCGGCCTCGGTTGCTGCTCATAGCGTACCATCTTAAGGGGATTGCATACCTTTTGTAAACGCGCCGACGCCCGGACCTGCCCTTGACACCCGCAGCCCCATCTCTTACTGTCAACTCTGGAGTCTATTCGACATGCAGATCCCATCGCCACTCCTCTCTGCTGTCACCAAGCCGGGCGCGCTCGTCTTGCCGGAAAACCACACGGCCGTGCAGACGCTCGCAAAACAGATGGACCATCTGACAGCCTCGCCGGAAGCGGGCGGCATGGTATGGCGCCTTCCCGACACATCCCTCGCTATAGGCCCTTGCCTGCTGGTGACCGCGACCGGCCACGGCATTGTCTATGGCGAGCATGGTCAGCGCATTCTGTATGTTGACCCTCATGGGGCTCTTCTGCACGAATGCGCTTGGGAGGCAGCCGACAATTTGAATCCCCCACGTCTTCTCTGGGCCCGGTTGCAGCTCGATTGGGGACAGTGGGTCGGGGTTAAGCCTGAAGGCCTCATCAATGAAGCCCGCTTCGACCTATCGAAAAAGCCGGGCTGGCAAAAACTGACCAGAGCAGACCTGCACCACATGGCCGCGCAGGCCATGGGCGTCACGGCGGAAGATGTGGGGTTCTTCTACGACGACAACAGCCTGACCCTCGACACGCAGGGCCTTGTGACGATCCGTCACCGGAAAGACATCTTCTTAATATTGGACGATGGGACCTTCGCGCAACCCCGCTTCATGGCCTGCATGGGAGCCATGCATTGGGGGCGGATTGATTTCCTCCCTGTCGTGGAGCTGTTCCAGTCCCTGCTGGCGGGAACGGGCAGCGCCACCTTCGAGATGATCCGCGGTCTCTATGACGATCAAAATGCGGACAGCGCGCCTCCTGTGCTTCGGTACCGGGGCATCCCCACCTATCCCTCCCCTCAGGCCTTCCAACTATTCTCAACTTATTTTGTTCCCGAGGCTCCGGGCGGAGCTGATCCATTCCCGCTTTTCATGGACCCGGCCCAATCTGCCAAAGTCACCTGGCGACCACGTCCCGAAGTCCCCAGGCGTTTTTTCGATGCCGAGCCCGGGCTGTGCGTCACCGTCACGGGAGGCACCGTGCAGAAAGTGACACGACAGAATGACTCCGCCGCGCTGCCCTACAGTCGCCCGCGCAAAGACGGTTCGGCGCCGGGAGGCCGGATGGTTGGAACGACCCAGACGGTCCTGCAACTCCAGGACGGGGATCGGCGAGAAGAATTCCCTCTTCGCGAAGAATGGGGCGTCACAAAGCCAGCACCGCTTCCTGAACGTCCTGCCTCGCCCGCTCTGACGTGGCGCGCGCTTTTCCCCGAGGGAGCGCCTGCGCTCGACATGAACCGCGCCTATTTCGCCGTTTCGCTTTTTCCCGAAGACGACCGGATGGTCGAGGATGCGATGACCCAACCGCTCGCGCTGGAACAGACACTCGACTATTTCGAACGCTTGTCCGCAAGGCCAAACCGCTCCGGCTCTCTCGGCAACGTGCTCATCCATAACTGGGATCTTCTGCTGTCGGAGATCATTCATCCGACAGAGGGCCAGGATTACACGGTCCTCTATACTCGCCCCGAATTCGCGCAGCGCCAGGCCCAGCGCCTCTGGGATCAGACCGCCGCCTCAGGGCGCCTATCCAATCTTCGTCGTGTGGCGTTCCTGCAAGCCGACCGGCATCAACAGACGGCCTACACCAAGTCGTACGGGTTGCTTTACTGCTGGATTCCGTTCGAACAGTACCGGCAACGGGCCGAGTGCGAGCGAAGCCTGGAGGCTATGTCGAAAGCGCTCATCTCCGGCGGTTCGGCCATTCTCGCCGGGCCGCCATGGCTGAAAGACGTCTGCTCGCGTGTCGCGCTTCGCGTGCTCGCGTCAGACCCGATCGCCGAAACCACGGGTGTCCGCATGCACCGCGCCATCCTGCCGAAGGCCCGGGTCAATCCCGAGGCCACGCTCTTTCTCGTCCAGAAACCGTAGGGGGCAGGCCCCTGTGCCTGCCCTGACGTTGGGCAACCACAGGGGGATTGCCCCTACCCACGAACGGTGCCATCAAATCGGTCTTGACTGCATCAATCGCGC
>DASYQR010000155.1:0-7092 GCA_036005325.1 Nitrospirales bacterium
CGGCGAATCAGTCTCGAGCGTGACGGTTCTCACAGCCGAGGATATTCGCCGATCGGCGGGCCAAACGGTCGACGATATTCTGAGACAGGTTCCCGGCTTCAGCCTCTTCCGCCGCGCGTCGAGCCTCGTGGCGCATCCGACCTCCCAGGGCGTGTCCCTTCGCGGCATCGGCCCGAGCGGAACGAGCCGGGCCCTGGTCTTGCTCGATGGCGTGCCGATCAACGATCCGTTCGGGGGCTGGGTCCCCTGGAGTAAGATCCCGCTGCAAGCCATCGAACAGATTGAGGTCGTGCGAGGGGGCGGCTCGAGCGTCTGGGGTAATTACGCGCTCGGTGGCGTCATCAATATCATCACGAAGCGCCCGACGGAGCGCCGGGCTCTCCTCGAAGGGAGTTACGGAAACCGCAGCACGACCAACCTGGACCTTCTCGTGACGGAAACCCTGGACCCAGTGCGTGTGAGCCTCGAAGGCAATGTGTTTAACACGGAAGGCTACCGGATCGTCGATCCGCCCAGTCGCGGCAGAATCGACATCCCGGCGGACTCCCAGCATGCGGTCTTCAATGGACGCGTGGAATTCGTCAAGTCGCCCGACCTGTCGCTGTTCGTAAGCGGCAATTTTTTCGATGAAAACCGCGGAAACGGAACGCCTCTCCAGTTCAACTCGACAGAAACCGGTTCTTTTGCAACCGGCGTCCGCCTCCGTACCAACGAGGGCAGCGAGTGGACGATCCAGGCCTTCGGGCAGGTGCAGGATTTTAGAAGCACCTTCTCCACGCAGGCCGCCGATCGGAATTCGGAAACACTGGCGCTCGATCAGACGGTGCCGGCGACCTCGTATGGCGGCTCCCTGCAGTGGAATCGCCGCTTTGCGTCGCATCTCGTCAGTTCAGGCGCCGATGTCCGCTGGATTCGAGGCGAGACCGACGAAGGCGTCTTCGGGCCCGGCGGGTTCCTGCGCAACCGAGTGGCCGGCGGAGAGCAAGCGATCGGCGGCCTGTTCCTCCAGGACGTCTTCACGCCCGATTCGCGCTGGGAACTCGTCGGCGGGGTTCGTGGGGACTACTGGATCGCCTACGAAGGGTTTCGCCGGGACACGCCGCCCCCGGTGGGCGTCCCGGCGGCGCAATCATTCTCTGATCGTGACTGGCTCATCGCCAGTCCGCGCCTCGCCGCCCTTTTTCATGCCACGCCGTCCATGGACCTTCGCGCCTCTGTCTATCGTGGATTCCGCGTGCCGACGATCAATGAACTCTACCGGGTGTTTCGCGTGCGAAACGATGTGACCGTGGCCAATGCGCAACTGCGTCCCGAACGGCTGACGGGAGGAGAGATCGGTGTCCAGCAGCGATGGGCGATTTTCAATCTCCGTCTTACTGCGTTCTGGAATGAGATCACGGATCTTGTGACGAACGTCACGCTGAGCACGCCGCTGCCGGATTGCCCGGCTGGCACGACCTGTCGCCAGCGGCAGAACCTCGATCTGGCCCGAGTCCGCGGGATCGAAGCGGAGGGGGAGTTTCGCCCGGCGGCGTCATGGCGGGTTCTCGCAACGTACGTTTTTATTGATGCGCGCGTCGCCGCCGCGTCACAGCAGCGAAGCCTTGAAGGCCTTCGCCTGCCGCAGGTGCCGGCGCACGTCGGCACACTTGTCCTTCGCTATGAGAACCCCACCTGGGGCAATGCTGCCGTCGTCGCTCGCTACGTCGGCATGCAGTTCGAGGATGATGCGAATATGCTGCCGCTCGGCGGCTACTTCGTCGCAGATCTACTTCTCTCGCGGGCCGTGGCCACGTTCGGCGAAGTGTTCCTTGGCATCGAAAATCTCTTTAGCCGGACCTACGCCGTGGGCCGCAGCACCGATGGTATCACCACCATCGGTGCCCCCTTTCTGATCCACGGCGGAGTCCGCTTGAACTTCTGAAGCCGAAGAGGCGCGGCTCGATGTATTTACTTTGTCGGACTCTCTGCGACGGCCGTAGTCTCAAAGACGCATTGGATGTTTGTCTTCTCGGTCTTCGCCTTGAGTCGTTCGCATTCAGCAACGGCCTGTTCTTTCGAGATCGTGCCCATCTTGAGCTGCTCTTCGAGTTCTTGATAGACCTGATCGGTCAATTTTTCGTTGTACTGGTTCCACAGCCCGATCCAGAGGCACCCGTTTAGTCCAATCAAGAGAATGACGATAAGGAGGCTCTGTTTGAAGTAGGTCATATGGGAATCCTCCAGTTCTTCCTATGTCTCAGTCATCGCGTTTGTAGCCTCTCGATTCCATGCAGGAATTCAGGTCGGCCTGGAAGTGGGGAGAATCCTGGTTGGCAATGGAGCCATAGCGATCGCGCGTCAACTTCTCGCATTCCTTGTAATCGCGCTCCGTTTGCTCCTGCGTCTTTCCCTCCTGCTTCCAGCGCGGCGCGGAACTGCACGTCGCACATAGGCACAGGGCCAGAGCAAGACAGAACAACCGCCGGATCATCATTGTGTTCATCGTCACAGGGTCTTCATGTCGATGACGAAGCGGTAGCGCACATCGCCGTTGACCGTCCGGTCATAGGCGGTGTCCACCTGCTGCATGGGGATCACCTCAACATCCGATGTGACGTTCTTTTTCGCGCAGAAATCGAGCATCTCCTGTGTCTCGCGGATGCCGCCAATGAGCGAGCCGACAAGTTTCCTTCTCTTGTGGATGAGCGAGAAAGCCTGGACCTCGAGTGGTTGAGGCGACGCGCCCACCAGCGCCAGCGCTCCGTCCCTGCGCAACAGATTCAGATAGGCGTTGAGGTCGTGGCGCGCGGAAACCGTGTCGATGATGAAGTCCAAGCGACCGGCGAGTGCCTCGAGACTCGTCGGGTCTTTCGCAACGACAAAGTTGTGCGCGCCGAGGCGGCGCGTATCCTGTTCTTTCGCCTTGGACGTGCTGAACACAGTCACCTCGGCGCCCATGGCGGCGGCCAGCTTGATCGCCATGTGGCCCAACCCGCCCAGCCCGACCACTCCGACCCGCTGGCCACGACCGACGTGGAAGTACCGGAGCGGCGAGTAGGTGGTGATCCCGGCGCAGAGTAGAGGGGCGGTGTTTGCCAGCGGAAGCTTCGGGGAGATCTTCAACACGTAACGTTCATCCACGACGATGTGCGAGGAGTAGCCCCCGTACGTCGGAGTCTTCTTGTCTTTCTCGGTGCTGTTGTATGTCCAGACGATATGCCCTTCACAGAACTGCTCCAGGCCTGCCTTGCAGTTCTTGCAGACCCGGCAGGAATCCACGAAACAGCCGACGCCGGCCAGCGCGCCGGCCTTGAAGCGCTTCACCCGGGATCCGACGCGCGCCACGCGTCCGACGATTTCATGACCGGGAACCATGGGGAACATCGCACCACCCCATTCATCCCGCACCTGATGGATGTCGGAGTGGCAGATGCCGCAGTAGAGGATGTCGATGAGCACGTCGTGGGGACCCGGCTCGCGCCGCTCGAAGGTGAACGGTTCGAGCTTGGAGGAAGGACCTTGGGCGGCGTATCCGCGCGTCGGCAGCATGGGGTGACCTCCGCAGGAGGCTTCTTCCGACTAGTTTGTCTCCGGGACTGAAGGAGTGTCAATGAAAATTAGGAGCGGGGCAGGTGGGGCTAAGGTCTAGGAGAAGATAAATAAAGGGTATGAAACTCTCCTAGGCGTCCTTTGCTGGCGGCGTCGACACCTTAACCCCGAGGCTACTTCACTCCTATTACAGGCCATTTCCTATCGCCCGAAAGTGTATTTGAGGGCCTCTGCCTCACTCGTTCTGGCGTGAGTTCGGCCGGTTCGTCTAGCGTTGCTCGCGTACTCCTACTGGTGTAAGGTATCGGGCCATGCCTGATTGGAGGCGGAACACGTGACCCTGCTTGTCGGGATTGAGAGATTCTTCCGACGCGACCTGTGGGAGGCCGACCTGGCCACCCTTCCTGCCCCGTCACGGCTCGGCTTCAAGCTGCTTCGCCTGGCGGTAGTCGCGATCCTTGAGTTTCGTGAAAGCGCCCTGAGTGCGCGGGCGACCGCTCTGGTCTACACGACCCTCCTCTCCCTCGTCCCACTCCTGGCAGTCATGTTTTCCGTCCTGAAGGCCTTCGGTGTGCATCAACAGATCGAACCCTTTCTGGCCGAGATTGTGGAGCCCCTCGGCCCGCAGGGAGCCGAGATCACCAAACGGGTGATCGGCTTTGTGAACAATATGAAGGTGGGAGTGCTGGGGGCTGTCGGGTTGGCGGGTCTATTCTATACGGCATTTTCGCTTATTGACAAGATTGAGGAAGCTCTGAACGCCATCTGGGGCGTGCGACATCCCAGGCCTCTGTTGAGGAAGTTCACGGATTATCTGAGCGTCCTGCTCGTCGGGCCGGTCATGGTCTTCACGGCGTTCGCGTTGATCGCTTCGGTGCAAAGTAATTGGTTGGTCCAGCTGGTCCTGAAGGTTGAACCGCTCGGTCACATGATGCTGATGGTCGCCAAGCTGATGCCATTCGTCATTCTCTGCGGTGTCTTCACCTTTCTCTACAAGTTCGTGCCCCATACCCGGGTCCGGCTGACGTCGGCGCTGGCCGGCGGGATGACGGCCGGCATCCTATGGGATCTGGCAGGAATGGCGTTCGCCGCGTTCGTGGTCGGCTCGGCACGTTATGGGGCTGTGTATGCCAGCTTCGCGATCCTGATCCTGTTTCTCATTTGGCTGTATGTGACCTGGCTCATCGTGCTGGCCGGGGCCCAGGTGGCCTACTTCCATCAGCATCCGTCCGCCTATCTGACCCGGGTCCGCTGGAGGCGGGGTACGCATGTTTTCCGAGAATGGCTGGCGCTCACGGCGCTGTATCACATTACCAAGCGCCACCTTGATGGCCAGAGGCCGTATCGGCCAGATGATCTCTCTGCGCTGCTGCAGGTGCCTCTTTCAAGCCTGGAGGGACTTCTCGACGAGCTTGTCCTACAGGGGTTTCTGTGTCGGACCGCCCAGCCCGAGGGAGTTACCCTGGCCCGGTCGCCGGAGAGCATCTCCCTGGTCGAGATTCTCGACGTCATCAGCAATCAGGACCGGATCGCGCCATGGTCCAGCGAGACGGATCGCGTGGGAAACGTGCTGAGGCGTCGAGACCGGGCCGTGCATGTTGCGTTGGGCGGGCTTACTTTACGCTCTTTGGCCGCCGAGAACGGTGCGCCCGCGCCCGACGCGGACGTGCGGATTCCACAGTTCGAAGAACGCACCTCCTAACTTCAATTCCTGTCAGTCATCCCGGATCACTAAGGGTTCCGTATCGAACTGGGACGCCAGTCGCTCGGCCAGCTCTTCAGCCTGTTGCTCTGAAGTGAATTGCCCGACTTGCACCCGATAGTACCGCCCCGACGACAGCTCGACCGCCACGATTCGCACGTCAGAATACTTTCCTTTGAGTTTCCGCGCTAACGCCTGGGCATTGGCCTGCTCGACAAACGAAGCGACCTGGACCCTGAGATACCCCAACGCGCCGGCGTCCCCGCGGTATCCAATGACCTGAAGTTCGACCTGATCGGTCCCTGGCCCGGCCATCGCCAGGGCTTGTGCCGCCGCCAACGATAGATCAATGATGCGACCTTTGACGAAGGGACCGCGATCGTTAATGCGCACCGTCACCCGATGATCATTGGTGAGTGATCGCACCTGCGCCACGGAGCCAAACGGAAGAGTCCGGTGGGCCGCCGTTAACTGATGGCTGTTGTACACTTCGCCATTGGCGGTCTTGCGACCGTGAAATCCCGGACCGTACCAGGAGGCATAGCCTCGCTGGACGTACCCGACGGGATAGCCGGCAGGATGCGAGCCATTTTTCTGCGGACGACCTGCACAGCTGTTCATCCCCCACGCAATCAGCAGCAGAAGCAGGAGCAGGAGGAAAGCGGGAAGTGTGCGGAATCCAAAAGCGGGATTCATTCTTATGCCGAAAAGAGGAGTTTGCATACAGTCCCAAGCCGTTGAAAATAAAAAAGATCTGACCTATCAGGGTAAAAACCCTGAATTAGATTCCCTTCAGTTTACCATGCTCTTCCCCGCCCTTTGCAACTGTCAGGCGCCATAACTTATTCAAAGTCTGGACTTTTTCAGACGTGGTATTTACTTTGCTCCCTCCAGGGAAAGAAAGGAATGGTGGAGCAAGGAGGGCTAGACCATGAAAGCGTTAATCATCACCCTATGTAGCCTGTTTTTGGTTGTGGGAATGATCATCACGCCCAGCCATGCGGGCCCAGCCAGCTCGGGAGAAATGATGTTCGCTCTGGCTATGGGCGGGACCGTCGAGAAGGTCGATCCAGCCGGTGCGAGTATCACCATCCGAAACGATATGGGCCAAAAGGAGTACCTCCTCGTCATGGATGTGTCGGAATTGGCGGGACTGGCCCCCGGGGACCGCGTCAGATGCGAAGTCTATGCTGATGGGAGAGTCACAAAGATTATCAAAGCTCCCCCTCTCCCCAAAGAGTCGCCCGCACCTGAACCGAAGGGATGAGCGATGAATGATGCACCTCTTCATAAAGTATGGGCTCTCTACCCCGGCCAAGATGAGCCGGTGTGGTGCGACACACTTGACGAAGCCATCACCTACATGAGCGCTGAGAACATCGGACGAGGCCTGCCTCCCTTCACGAACCTGCAGATCATCAAGATCACAAAGGGCACCGACGAAGATAACCCCCATCTCATATGAGTCAGGAGGTGACATTATGAAGGTGAGCAAGTGGACAATTGGGGGCTTCGTGGTGCTGGCCTACTTGACTATCGCGATGGTGGGCATGACGCTTTCAGACTTGGGGGTTTTAGTCGGTCAGGCCGGTCATGTCTCCACCGGCGATCGGGCCGCTGCCAAGGTCGCGCCCCCGGTATTCATGCCCCAGACCTTCAGTGGCACAATCGAAGGGATTGATCCGACTGGTTTGCGCGTCTTCATCCAGACTGAAATGGGGATGAAGTCCCTCCCGGTTTCGAACGCAGAAGTCATTCAAAGACTTACCCTCGGTGACCAAGTCATTGTCGAGTGGAACAAGCGTGGCTACGTTCTGACGATCGTCAAGAATAACTTCACCCTCCAGCCCCGCGCTCAA
>DASYQR010000156.1:0-6385 GCA_036005325.1 Nitrospirales bacterium
TCGGCACTGGCCGCTGAGATTCTGATCGGAATAGACGACCGACCCGTCAGGCTTCGTACAGCGCCACGTCTCGGCCTGGATCGCCGACGCGCCGAGCAGCAGAATGCCCCACGCCACGAGGAAGGAGGAGGCCAGTTCACGCGCCCGTTTCAACATGACATCACGCTGCCTTCCGCACGGCGGGGCGCGTCCTCTTCTGATAGCGCCCCACGGCGCGGTTATGCTCGCTGAGAGTCGTCGAGAATTGATGGGTCCCATCGTTCTTTGAAACGAAGAAGATGTAATCGACCGGCGCCGGGTTCAGCGCCGCGATGATGGACTTCGAGCCCGGGCTGGCGATGGGGCCCGGCGGCAGACCTGTGCTCGTGTAGGTATTGAAGGGCGTCCGCCTTGTCAAATCTGCACGCGTCAGGTTGCCGCTAAAGTTGGTGATGCCATAGATGACCGTGGGATCGCTCTGCAGCGGCAACCTTCTTTTCAAGCGATTATGAAACACAGCCGAGATCAGCGGCCGTTCTTCATCCTGGCCCGTCTCTTTCTCAATGATCGAGGCCAGCGTCATGACCTGGCGCTCGGTCATCCCGAGGGATGCGGCCCGCGCCTGCATCTCTGGCGTGTAGGCCTGCCGGTATCCCGCCACCATCGCTTTCACAACCTCCTCCGCCTTGGCCCGACGCGGAAAATAATAGGTGTCCGGAAACAGATAGCCTTCCAGGGTCGGTCCGTCCACGCCAAGCGACTGGATGAACAGGGGATCCGACACCAGACGGGCCACATCCGCTTCCTTGACGATCCTGGCCTCGTCCAGCAGCTTGCCGATCTGACGGGCCGTGAAGCCTTCCTGAACCAGGACCGTGTATTTAATGACTTTGCCGGTGACGAGCATATTGAGGATCTCCGCCGGGCGCATCGCGGTATGCAGGTCGTATTCCCCCGGCTTGACCTTCCGCTCGGCATCCTGGACCTTCCCCAACAGACGAAACCAGAACGGGCTCAGGATCAGGCCCTTCTCGCCCAGTAGGTTGGATACGTCTTTGAACGACGCGCCCTCTGGAATCTCCACGACGTGATGGATCTGGGCTTTCTGGGCGGGCATGTCGAGGGCGCGATGGCCATAGGCCGCCACCGTGCCGATGAGCACCAGCATTCCCATAAATACCAGGATTTGCCTCACCCTCTCGCCTTATCCTCCACGACGGTCGCGGTCTTGGCCAGCGCCGCATCCAGACGATCCGTCTGCTTCCCGCCAGCCTGCGCCATCTCAGCACGGCCCCCGCCGGTTCCGCCGATTTCCGCCGCCAGGGGCTTGATGAGTTCCCCGGCCGGAAACCGCGCTGAAAGATCCGTGGTGACCGCCAGCAACAGCGATGCCTTGCCGTCCTTCACGGAGCCCAACGCGATGATGCCGGACTTCAGCTTGTCGCGTACCGTATCGGCCAGCTTGCGTAAGTCGTTCATCTCCATGCCATCCACACGCTGGATATAGACCGGAACTCCCGCCACCGTTCGCGTTTCTCCCCCACTTCTGCCAGCTTGTCCCGTGGCCAGACGGGCTTTGAGCTGCTCCAGTTCCTCTTCCTTCTCCTTCAACGTCGTCACGAGCTTCCGGGCCTTCGCCAGAACATCGGTCGGGTTGGTCTTAAAGACATCCGCCAGCGTGCGGATCTCCTCTTCCCGCTGCTTCAGCAATTCGTAGGCCCCCTCGCCAGTTTGCGCCTCAATCCGCCGGACGCCGGCAGCCACCCCGGTTTCGGTGACAAGCTTGAACAGCCCGATCTCACCGGTGTGACGGCAGTGGGTCCCACCGCACAGCTCCTTGCTGAACTGATTGATCTCCACCACGCGGACCTCCTCGCCGTATTTGTCGCCGAAGAAGGCCAGCGCCCCGGCCTGGACCGCTTCGGTGATGCCCATGACCTTCGTCTGGACCGGCGCGTTGGCGCGGATCCGCTCATTTACGATGGCTTCCACTTCTTCAAGTTGGCCGGGGCGGACCGGCGTGAAATGGGCAAAATCGAACCGCAAGCGGTTCGGGGCCACCAAGGAGCCGTACTGTTTGACGTGCGGCCCGAGCACTTCGCGCAACACGGCATGCAGGAGATGCGTCGCGGTGTGGTTGCGCGCCGCGCCGAACCGAAGGCGCGGGTCCACATGCGCCCGCAAACGATCGCCTTCGCGGACCCGGCCGCGCATCACGATGCCCTGGTGGAGGAACAGATCCGGGGCGGGCCTGATCGTCTGCTTCACCTCGATGACGCCGTCCGGTCCGGTCAGAATCCCCTGGTCCCCCACCTGTCCCCCACCCTCCGCGTAGAATGGCGTGCGGTCCAGGACGATTTCGATTTCGTCGCCTTCCACCGCTTCCGTCACACGAGCGTCGCGCTTGACGATCGCCTGGACGAAGCCCTCGGTATCCAGCTCGGCATAGCCCAGGAACTGCGTCGGCGCCACAATGCCGCCGAGCTCGGTGTAGATCGCCTTGGTCTTGGCCGCTGCGAACCCGGCAGTCTTGCGCGCCCGCTCCCGTTGCTCCTCGAGCGCTGCCTGGAAGCCCGCTTCATCCAGCGTCAACCCGCAGTCCTTCGCCGAATCGGCCGCCAGGTCGAGCGGAAATCCATAGGTGTCGTACAGCTTGAAGAGTGCGTCGCCCGAGATCACCGTGCGATTCGCCTTCTTGGCGTCGGCGATGATCTCATCGAGCATCCGCAGCCCCTTGTCCAGCGTGTCCAGGAACCGCTCTTCCTCGGCCTTGGTGACGTGGTCGATCGTGGTCCGGGCGCGCTCCAGCTCCGGATAGGCACCTTTCATCAGATCGATGACGGAGCCGGTCAGCCGGTACAGGAAAGGACTCTCGAGCCCGATTCCCAGCAGCCGTCCGTAGCGTCCCGCGCGCCGAAGAATGCGGCGCAGAACATACCCGCGTCCCTCGTTCGACGGCAGGACCCCGTCCGCGACCATGAACGCGATGGCCCGCAGGTGATCCGCGATGACGCGCATCGCGCGATCGTCATCCCCCGACGATCCATAGCGCTTGCCGGCCATCTCCCCGACGGCGCGGATGATCGGCTGGAACAGATCCGAGTCGTAGTTGCTCGTCTTCCCCTGGACCACCGCCGCCAGACGCTCCAATCCCATACCGGTATCGATGCTCGGTTTGGGCAGAGGATGCAACCGGCCTTTCTCGTCCCGGTGGTACTGCATGAAGACCAGGTTCCAGATCTCCATGATCCGGTCGCCCGCGCCGTTGGGCACCGCGTCTCCCGGCACGCCGGACCCCTGGTCATAATGGATTTCGGAGCAGGGCCCGCAGGGCCCGGTGTCCGCCATCTGCCAGAAATTGTCCAACTCGCCGCATCGTATGATACGGGCGGAGGGCATGCCGATCTTGTGCTCCCAGATCGTATAGGCTTCATCGTCGTCCTGGAACACCGTCACCCACAGCCGGTCCGGGGAGAGCTTGACCGTCTTCGTGAGGTACTCCCACGCGAAACGGATCGCGTCCTCCTTGAAGTAGTCGCCGAAGGAGAAGTTGCCCAGCATCTCAAAGAAGGTATGGTGCCGGCCGGTCTGGCCGACGTTCTCGAGGTCGTTGTGCTTTCCGCCGGCGCGGATGCATTTTTGGGACGACGCGGCGCGGGTATAAGCGCGTTGCTCGTTCCCGAGGAACACGCTCTTGAACTGGACCATGCCGGCGTTCGTGAAGAGCAGCGTGGGATCAGCCTGCGGAATCAGCGAGGAGCTCGGAACGATGGCGTGGCCATGCCCTTTGAAGTAGTCCAGAAATCCCTGTCGCAGTTCATTCGCCGTCGGCATTGGTCACCAATCGAAGTCATACACGATCACGTGGAACCGAGCAACGCCTCACTGACATCGGCCGAAAACCCGCGCCCGCGAAGCAGGCCCGCCCGGCGGCGGTTTTCGCGATCCGCATCTGCGAATCGCTTCGGCAAGTCCCGGAGAAACCGCTCCGCGACGGCCTCTTCCGACAGACCCGCGTAGGCACCGCGTACCGCCCGCGCCACAGCCTCGGAAGAGAACCGGCGGGCCTCCAGTTCTGCCGCCAGCGCTTGTCGGCCCATCGGCCGGCGGGCCAACCGTGCCTGCGCCATGCGGAGCGCCACCGCCTCATCGTTGACGTAGCCCAGCCGGGTCAGCGTGCGGAGGGCTTTGCGGGTCTCCGCCTTCGAAAACCCCCGCGCGATGAGATGGCGCTCGACCTGGTCTGCGCTCCGGTCTCCGCGCGCCAGATAGCGGGCCGCTTCCGCAATGGGATCAGGTTTAGGAGACGGCCTTGCCGGTCGGCGAGCGCTTGTCATCCGGACGCTTCTCGACAACTGGTCGGCCATGTCCCTCCGCCTTGGAGGCCAGCTTGGCAGCCTCGCGGATCTTGGTCTCGATCTCGCGGGCCACGACCGGGTGGTCCTTCAGATAGTCACGCGACGCATCACGACCCTGGCCGATCCGCTCCCCTCCGTACGAGAACCATGCCCCGCTCTTGTCGACGATCTTCCGGTCCACGCCCATGTCGATGAGCTCGCCGGTCTTGGAGACGCCCGCCGCGAACATGATGTCGAATTCGGCCTGCCGAAACGGCGGCGCCATCTTGTTCTTGACCACCTTTACGCGCACCCGGCTTCCCATGACCTCCTGCCCTTCCTTGATGGACTCGATCCGCCGGATATCGAGCCGGACCGACGCGTAGAACTTGAGCGCATTCCCGCCGGTGGTCGTCTCGGGATTGCCAAACATGACCCCGATCTTCATCCGGATCTGATTGATGAACACGACGCTGGTCTGCGAGCGGGAGATCGAGGAGGTCAGTTTCCGGAGGGCCTGCGACATCAACCTGGCCTGCAGCCCCATGTGGGCGTCGCCCATCTCCCCTTCCAGTTCGGCGCGAGGCACGAGCGCCGCGACGGAATCAATCACGACGATGTCCACGGCACCGCTGCGGACGAGGGTTTCGGTAATCTCCAGGGCCTGCTCGCCGGTGTCCGGCTGGGAGACCAGCAGGTCGGCGGTATTCACGCCCAGCTTTTCCGCATAGGCAAGGTCCAGGGCATGCTCGGCGTCGATGAAAGCGGCCGTGCCCCCCGTCTTCTGGGCTTCTGCGATCGTATGCAGCATGAGGGTCGTCTTGCCCGAGGACTCCGGGCCGAAAATCTCGATGACCCGGCCGCGGGGCAGTCCGCCGACGCCCAGCGCCAGGTCCAGCCCCAGGGAACCGGTCGGAATGACGAGCACGTCGGTCGGAATCTCGGCCGTCCCCAGTTTCATGATCGAGCCCTTGCCAAACTGTTTCTCGATCTGGGCGATCGCCAGATCCATGGCTCGTTTCTTCTCGTCCCGCTCGGCCATCGTGTTCTCCTCTCTCAGATTACTCCGGAATTTTTCGCATGATTATACCCCACCGCCGAAGGGCACTTCCACCAATGTTGTGTACAGCGCACCACTCGGACGGAGCTCACTCTTGATCAGACCCACCGAAACCGCCGTGAACCCGCCCACCGTGCGACTCTGATTGGCGGCGAGAACCTTGTCCAGAGCGCCTGCCTCCAGCCGGTCACGAATGCGGGCGAGGGTCAAATGCGGGGTGAACGCACGGGCTTCCTTCTGAAAACCCAGCTCAGCCGTGCCGTCCTCGATCGCCACCTGCAGGCGCCTGAGGACCTCCATGTCACCGTCGCTCCCGTGAAGTCCAACCCAGATGACGCGCGGCGCCCGAGAGTTCGGGAAGGCCCCCACGCCATGGGCTTCCAGCGCAAACGGTTGAGCCGAGGAGGCTGCCCGCTGCAGCACCCCCTGCAAAGGTTGGATCTGCGATTCCCGAATGTCTCCCAAAAACTTGAGCGTCAAATGGATGCCGTTGGGGTTGGTCCATCCGATCCTGCCGGTCCTTCCCGTCCGCCCTGAGCCGGATACTTCGCGCCGCAACTCCTCCTGCACGCTACCTATCTGACGTCTCAACTCGTCGGAAAGTTGAATGGCAATAAACGCCCGGAGCATTATTTCCCGGACAGGTGCTGGCGCAGTAGGTCAAGAGCCGCTTGAGAGGCACGGAAGCGTATCGCCTCCCGATCCCCGCTGAACAGATGCGATTGGCAGACCGAGCTTTTCTTATCGGCGACGGCGAGGAACACCAATCCCACTGGTTTTTCCTTCGTCCCTCCGGTCGGCCCAGCAATGCCGGTGACCGCGAGACCGAGGTCGGTCCCGCTCTGCTCGCGGACGCCTTCCGCCATGGCCTGCACCACCTCCACACTGACCGCTCCCTTTGTGCGAATGAGCGTTTCCGGGACCTTCAGCAGATCCACTTTGGCCCGGTCGCTGTAGCTGACCACATCCCGGTCGAAATAGGCGGAACTGCCGGGGATCGACGTGAGTC
>DASYQR010000157.1:0-6472 GCA_036005325.1 Nitrospirales bacterium
CCGGCATAACCTCCTTGCCGAACGGGGGCTGCGGGCCGGGCCCTTGGTGAGAGACGCCCGCAGCCGTCCATGCCCATTCCGTCAATGCGTCGGTGACGATGGGGTTATGGACTCGGCGATCTCCGTCGAGGGAGCGCCGACCTTCGTCATCTCCAAATGCACGCGCCGATTGAGCTTCTGGCACTCTTTGCTGCCGTCGTCACAAATCATCCCTGCTTGCCCCAGGCTGATGACTTTGATGGAAGATTCGGGAACGCCGAGCTGAACCAGAAATTCTTTGACCGTTTCCGCACGCCGCTTCGCCAGGCCCTTGTTATATTCGGCCGGGCCGTGCTGGTCGCTATAGCCCTGCACCATGACCACCCACCCGCCGTCCTTTTTCAGGATTTGGGCCTGTTCTTGCAGGATGGTGACGGCGTCGGCGCGCAGTCGGCTGCGATTAAAGTCGAAATAGAGGTCGGCATGCACCGTCTCCGGTTTCGGATCGACCGGCGTTTGCGCCGAAGCGGATGGTACCGGCGCAGCCACGGCCGGTGTCACGAGCGGTCCTGACGAGACAGGTGTCGGTGATTTGTCGGCAGACTGTTCGGTCTCTCCACGCTGGCTGTAAAACCAGTATCCGCCGATCAGTAATCCCACGGTGATTATGACACCGACAATAAGTCCCATCTCTTGCTTTGTGAACGGTGGTACCTTCACATCCTTTGGCCCGGTGAAACCGGCGCCCGTCCGTCCGTATGGTCCGCCGACCGTTGCTGTCGGGCCGGTCGTCGGCGTCTGTTCTGATGTCTTCATCATGTGTCCTCCTCGTTGTTTTGCTAAGGGTTATGCTGTCCAAGACTGCTTTCCTTGCTGACGGTGGGACTGTCAGGCTTTCCGTCTCTTGTTCACCTCCTTCCCCGCCTCGGTCTCTGCCGCCCGCAGCGTTTTCTCTAAGCAAAAGGAGAGCCACCCGGTTCGTCCAGGGAACTGCGAAAATTTTGCATGTAAATCAATGTGGTCTCGTGCGTGAAGGCTGTCGCTTCTTCACATTGAATGAAGGGCCCCCGCAGCCATGCGGGTTTCATCCCCGCAAGGCGGCGCATTCCTTAGGAAGAAAGGGCGATGGCTTTAGAATTTAGAAGGGAGCCGGAAGACTTAAGATCGATCGAAGTGCTTGCGGATCAAGACCTCTACGAAACGGTAATGGCGGTCGGGGAGATTCTTAAAACGCTTCCGGCAGGCCGCGATGGCCTCCTCAGGCGTGCCGAATTCTTGCAGCGTTTTCACGAGATGCTCGTAATACTCGAGCAGCTTCAGCTCGACGGTTCTGACCAGGGCCGGGTCGCCGGCCAGGGTCAATGCCGCCTTGGCCTGATCGCCGCCTGATTCCACCAGCGCGCGAAAGCCCATCCCCTTGAGATGCTGGGTAACGGTGCTGCGATCCCAGCTCAAGGCCCGTGCAGTGGCTTGCATGTCAAACTCCTGCTGACGAAGGCAGTCGAGAACTGCCTCGTCGCTATTGGGATCGGGAGGGGGGGACCAAGGTGCCAGCCGCAGGTCGTGTTTGGTGAGGAGATTCCCTTCAACCAGGGCTACCGCCTGCTCGAGGCAGTGGTATAGTTCGCGAACATTGCCTTTCCACGGCTGTGCCTGCAATGCCGCCAGCGCCTCCTCGGACAACGTTAGACCGTTCCTCCCTATACGGGCTGCGGCGTCCAGAACGAACCGTTCCGCCAAGAGAGCCAGATCCTGCCGGCGCTCCCGAAGGGGAGGCAGCCGGAGCGCCATGCCGTTCAGGCGAAAATACAGATCCTCCCGAAACCACCCCTCTGAAACCCCACGCTGGAGATCCTTATTGGTCGCGGCCACGACCCGCACATCGATCATTGTCGGTTTGGTGGCGCCTACACGGTAGAACGTCTTCTCCTGGAGGACGCGCAGCAGTTTGCCCTGATGCTCCAAGCGGAGATCCCCAATCTCATCCATAAAAATCGTTCCCTGATGGGCGAGTTCGAAGTAGCCCTTGCGATCTCCCATGGCACCCGTGAAGCTCCCTCTGACGTGGCCAAACAGCTCGCTTTCGAAAAGCTCGGGGGAGATCGCTGCCATGTTGATGGCGATGAAGGGCTGGCTGGCGCGAGGACTGAGCCGGTGTACCGCTCGTGCGAACAACTCCTTGCCGGTGCCCGGTTCCCCCATGATGAGAACCGAGAGAGACGAGCGCGCGCCTTTCTTGATATCGCGGAACACCGCCAGGACTTGGGGATCTCGGGTGATAATACCCAGCGCATCGCATTCAAGACGGAGCCGTTCCTGTTCCGCATCTCCGAGCCGGTGCGTTTCGCTTGTGACGGCGCGAAGACTCTGTAGCTCGTGTTCCAGCTCCTGGAGTCGGTGCCGAGTGGCGGTCTCCTGGGTCCGAGCCGTGGTTAATTGCTCTCGCAGGATGTCGGCCGCCTGAAGCAGTTCCTGTTCCTTCCCGGTCGGCCGAGCCGCCGCCGCCCGTGCCTCCTCCAGATCTTCTTCCAATCCCTCCGTGTTGGATTCCTGGCAGACCAACGCCTCACGGACCGCCACGAGTTCCTGCTGGACACGCAGCATGGCCCCTTCCATCAGCCGCATCCGATAACTCGCGGTGAGATGCAACGACACAGTGGCGCCGGCGGTGGCCAATGTCAAAGCGCCCAGCGGCATCACGACGGGCAGGATCCACCCGCCGAATGACAGTGTGAACAGGACGATTGCAAGGTAGCTAGCGGCCAACACCGCGGTGGATGCGAACCCTTTCCATCCGCCTAGAGACAGGATCAACCAGGCGGCAACTGTCGTAAGAAGGAGAGCACCAAACACTCCCGAGATCGGCGAGGCTTGTTTGACCGAATTTCCGGATAGCAGAGTATTGAGAAGGTGAGCCTGAATGATTGCAGCAGATACATGCCGTCCGACAGGTGTGCGTATGGTCGGTCCCTGTGTCGTCGGAAGGAGCAGAACGACTTTTCCTCCGACCCATTCACGCAGCTTTTCCATCTCCTTCTCTTCAAGCGCATTCCAGATTTCCAGGAACGAAAACGATGTGAAGGCCGCCGTTCCTTCGCCGGTATAATTGATTAACGTCTCCCCGCGCGTATCGATCGGGGTGATTAAAGGGGCGGTTCGTCCGTCCGGGAAGCGGGCTTCCTGGAACTTTACGGCGCCTCCGGGGTTGATCGACACCTGCTCAGGCGCGACTTGGAGGAATGTCGCCGTCAGAGCGAGACCAAAGGCGGGGATGGCGCGATCGTTGAACATTACATACAGAGGCGCTCTGCGCACCACGCCGTCTTCGTCGGCGAGGACCAGCGTATGACCGACCCCCTTCGCTTGATAAGCGAACGCTGGGAGCAGTCCCGTGAGTGTCTCCGCCTGACGGAACGATCGTAGTTGGTCCGTCTTCACGATGGGCCAAGAGGGATGGACCGTGCCTGGAGCAGCCTGCTGCGGAGGGGCAACTTCGGAAAGATTCACCCTGACGGGGTAGACAACTCTTCCGGACGACTTGGTCGCTTCCGACAACATCGCGTCGCTCGCGATGCCTCCACGGGTCGGTGGACTGGGCTCTCCGAGAGGAAACTCCAGTCCGATCACGGCTGCTCCGGCGCGTCCGAGCGCCGTGATGAATCGGGCGAGCACCGCATGATCCCAGGCTCCTGCTCCGAAGCGGGCGTCCGTCGCTGCATCGCGATTGATCACGACGATCCATGGACTGGCGCGAGCCGGCCGTTTCAGGCGCGTCCATGCATCGTACATGCTCCATTCGAGCGCTGTCAGGCTGTTACTTGCCCAGAACCAGCCAGCCAACATTATGACGGTGGTCAGCAGTCCGATCAGAGCTGCATACACCAATGGGAGGCGTGGATCGGTTTTTAGATGCGAGACCAAGATGATGAAGCTATGGAGCTGCCGAAATCTCTTTCAGCAGGCGCTGAGCGTCTTCATTGGGATTGCCCTTGAGCAGACTGCCTGCCTTTGTGAGGTCCTGCGGAACGCCCAGGCCTTTCGCATAGATCAAGGCCAAGACGGTCCGAGGCCGCGGAAGGCCTTCCGTGGCGGTCGTTTTGAAATACGTCAGGATACGGGCGTCATACGGCTTCAGCTGTCCGTCGGCGCCGTTCTCATAGAGGGTCTCGAGCTCGGCTTGGGCTGGCTCGCTCAAAGCGTAGGCTTCTCGGATCAGCACCGGCACCGCCTCCTGTGATCGTCCCTGCCGGACCAGGCTCACGCCAACGCTTTCTTCGGCAACATTGGCGTTCAGGTCAGGAAATTCCTTTGCGATTTGGGCACGGAAGTCCTTGAACGCCTCGACAGCGGCCCGCGCTTCAACAGGCGATTGTTTTGTCTTGAGGAGGGCCAACTGGCGCTGCTGGGCGAGGGATTCCCGGGCCTGGCTCATGCCTTGTTCGGCGGCGCGAAACCACCACGTGATGGCAACGGCCAGGTTCCGCTCCACACCATTACCCGAGGCATAGGCGGCCCCTAGAAAATACTGGGCCTTGGGGAGTCCGGCGCGGGCAGCCGCGAGAAGCTCTTGAACGGCATCCGCAGGTTGATTCGCGAGTTTCAGCATCAGTCCGAGATTGTAATGGGCATCGGCGAAGTCCGGCTTGAGTCGTAAGGCCTGACGGTAGGCTTCAATGGCGCCGCTGAGATTACCCATCGTGTACTGCACGACGCCGAGGTTGTAGTGCCCCTCGACGAGGTCGGGCTGCAGACGGAGCGCCGACTGCAGTTCGGTGCGTGCAGCAGCCCAATCATGCTTGGCCATAAGAGCCATTGCCAGATTGATGTGAGCCTGGGCCAGGTTCGGCTGAAGCTCGAGGACGACGCGATACTCTTCAATGGCACTGTCCACATCGCCCATATGGTAGAGCGCCAGTCCGAGGCCGGAACGAGCTGGAATGGAATCGGGCTGGAGCCGGAGCGCCTCACGTAGTTGTGCAATTGCGCCCGGCAGATTGTCTGTCTCGATAAGCGCTAGCGCTACCTCCAGATACGCCTCAGCCGAGTGGGAATGGGGATGCGCGCCGTCACGCTGTTTCGTGAGCGCACGCACGGCTTCACGCAACTCTGCACGTGCCTGTCCTTGCTGAGAAGGAGGTGGTGCCGGCGCTGCCGTCTGGTCTGGAGGGAGGGAAGTCTTTTCGGTGTCGTCAGGAGAAACAGCCGAAACGTTCTCGAGGCTTAGTGCGGTCATGCTCAGAACGCTCAGTAAGACTACGAGCGCCTTCATGCCGTTCCCATGACCTCCGTAGTTCTTGACTGAAGGAGTGAATGAGAAATGATATTATACCGGAAAGGAGGAGACGATGAAAACCTGCGCGCTGGCTCTACTCGTGCTGTGGATCGCCACTTATCCTGGCGCCGCCGCGGCGCAATTTGACGAACGTAAGCTCGTGGACCTGACCTACCCCTTCGACGAGCGGACGGTCTACTGGCCCACGAACAAACCGTTCCACTGGGAGAAGACCGACTGGGGCATGACCGCGGGCGGGTACTGGTACGCCTCCGCGAACTTTGCCGCTTCCGAGCACGGCGGTACCCACATTGACGCGCCCATTCATTTCGGCAAGGGACAGAGCGCGGTGGACGAGATTCCGATCCCGCGTCTGGTGGGTCCGGCGGTGGTGGTTGATGTCTCCCAGGCCGTCTCCCGGGACCGGGATTACCGGCTGACCGTCAAGGACCTCAAAGTCTGGGAGGCCCGGCACGGCCGCATCCCTGATGGGGCGATCGTGCTGATGCATTCCGGGTGGGGGCGGTACTGGCCCGACAAGCAGCGCTACCTCGGCAGTGAGACCCCCGGCGATCCCCAAACGCTCCACTTTCCAGGATTTTCAAAAGAAGCGGCCGAGTTTCTGGTCAAGGAACGCGTGATCGATGGTGCGGGGATCGACACGCCCAGCATCGACCATGGGCCATCGAAAGACTTCATCGTGCATCAGATAGTGAACGGCGCCAACCGCTATGCCTTGGAAAACGTGGCTAATCTAGAGAAGCTGCCGCCGCAAGGGGCGACCCTGATCGCGCTCCCGATAAAGATCAAGGGGGGTACCGGCGGCCCTGTCCGCATCATCGCCATCCTGCCCTGAGCTCAAGCCCGAGGCCGGCGCTTCAGTCCAGCGACTTTAGGCGCTCCGTCAGCCGGAGGTTCTCCGCATAGTCCACCGGACAATCGATGACGACCGGGCGCTCCGATCGGAACGCCTCGGCCAGGCAGGGGCGCAGCTCGGTAGGATGCGATACTCGTAAGCCGACCGCCCCGAAGCTCTGCGCCAGTGCGACCAGGTCCGGGTTGCCGAAGTCCACCGACGTTGTCCGCCCGAACCTGACCGATTGGTTCCAGCGGATCACGCCGTACCCGTCGTCGCGCCATACCAGCGCCACGACCGGCGTGCGGAGGCGTACCGCAGTCTCCAGTTCCTGCACGTTCATGAGAAAGCCGCCGTCACCGCAC
>DASYQR010000158.1:0-6823 GCA_036005325.1 Nitrospirales bacterium
GCGATGAGGAGCAAGGCGAGGGTGCCTGCCTTGGCGTACTCGGCTTCCACCGTATGAATGTAGACCCGTACAGACAGCGTGTCGAACCCAGCCGGCCGCAGCAGCAGTGTGGCATCCAGCTCCTTCATTGCGGAGATGAACACCAGAGTCCAGACCGCAAACAGGGTGGGGCGCACGAGGGGTGCCAGAATCTGGCGCAATACGGCCCCGGGCGAGGCGGCCAGCGAACGGGCCGCCTCTTCGAGATGCGGATTAATGGCGGCGAGCGCCGACTCGATCCCTTGGACGGGTTGCGTGAGAAAGCGAATCAGGTAGGCCAGGACGAGGACGCCGACTGTCCCGTACAGCCATGGGAGATACGTGTTGTACAGGAGAATCAGGCTGAGGCCGAGCACGGTGCCCGGGATCGCGTAGCCCACCTGAATCGCGCCTGTGAGCACTGCGCCGGCACGCCGCTGCGTATGCTTGGCGGTGAACGCGATAAGGAATCCTAAGATCATGGCAAGGGTGGCGGCCATGCCGGCCATGATGAGACTGTTCTTAATGAACCTTCCCTGCTCGCGCAGAACACCCATGAACTGCTCCACCGAACCGGTCTGAGCGAGGAGCACTCCCAGAGGAATGAAGACCGACAGGCCGAGGATGCTTCCTGCCAGCGCGACGGCTGGCCAGCGCCATCGGCCGAGGCGGATGGGACGCGCCAATCGCGCCGTGCCGGTGACCGTGACGTAAGAGCGCCGTCTCAGCAGGATCCGCTGTCCGACCAGGACGGCCAGGGTGATGAGGACAAGAACGAAGGACAGCATGGCGGAGGAAGCCTGATCGAATCTCGTGTTGAGCTGGTGGTAGATCACGGTGGTGAATACATGCACGCGGAGGAGAGACAGTGACCCGAAATCGGAGAGTGCATACAGAAACACCAGAAGCCCTCCTGCCAGGATGCTGGGCCGGAGCATCGGCAGCGTGACGCGGCGCAACACCCCCATGGGGCTTTCCCCCAATGAGCGGGCGGTTTCTTCGATAGCAGGGTTGGTCGCTTCCAGGGCTGCGCTGACGAAAAGAAAGATGTAAGGATACGTGAAGAGACCCAGCACGAAGACTCCCCCCCAGAACCCGTAAATATTGATCCACTGCTGTTGGGAGCCGGTGAGGGTCGCGAACCATGTATTGACCGACCCGACAGGTCCAAGGAGCGCGATGTAGGCCATGGCGCCGATGTAGGACGGGATCGCCAAGGGAGTCACGGCCAGCCAGCGGCAGAGATTCCGGAGGGGCAGATCGGTGCGGACGACCAGCCAAGCCAACGGCAGGGCCAGCAGCATCGCCCATAGGGTCGCGAGCGCTGCCAGCGAGAGGGTCGTGGAGATCAGGGCGACCAGCGGGCCGATCGAGAGTGATCCGAACGCGCCTGCCTGTGCCGCTGACACTGCGAGGTAGATCAGCGGGGGGAGAATCAACAGGCCCACGCCCACCAGCAGCGCGATGGCTCCTGCCTGGGCGAGCCAGCCTCGTGCTGCTGTCGGCGCGGGACTCGTCAGGGCGATGGGCGCAGTTTGCGTCATCTCACCAATTCGGGTTTAGCGACGTCAGAAGTTTCAATGTCGGCTCTTCCAGCTCCGCGAGCCGTTGGGCCGTGACGGCCGGCCGCTTGATGGCCTTCGCCGGTAGGACTTCGCCTGTGTCTGCCTCAGCAATCAGGGGAATCTCATAATCCTGCGTGACGAGGATGCGCTGGCCTTCCTGTGACAGGAGAAAGTCAATGAATTTTCTGGCAGCCTCAGGATTCGCGGCCCCCTTGATCACCGCGGCGGCATTGGAGTTGATCGGTGTGCCGAGTCCGCCCGCCTCCTGGTCGGGGTAGACGACCCCCACGGGCAGGTTGTTCTGTTTCGCCAGATAGTAGTTGGGAGAGTTGGTCAGGCCGATCGCGAACTCGCCGCGTCCGACCCCCTGCCAGACTTCCGTGTTGTCCGTGAGGATCTTGAGGCCGTTGGTCTGCAGCTTCGCGATATAGTCTTTCGTGAAGGCCTCACCCTTGATGGCGACCAGCCAGGCCGCCCAAGCCAGCGTTGTCCGCTCGCGCGTGCCCGAGATGGCGAGTTTTCCTTTCCATTTGGGATCGGTGAGCTCGAGGATTGACTTGGGCGCCTCTTTCTCTGCGATGAGATTTTTGTTATAGAGGAGGATCCGCGCCCGCCCCGAGATGCCCGTCCAAGCCCCCGTGACGCTCTTGAACTCGTCAGGGATGGCCTTGGTCGCGGCCGATTGGTAGGGATCGAGGAGTCCATCCTTAGCCAGAACCTCCATGATGCCGCTTTCCGTAGAGATGAACAGGTCGCCCCGCGGATGGGCCTTCTCCATGCGAATTTCGTTGGCCAGGCCCGAGGTCTTGCCGATCTTGAGGTCCACTTGGATGCCGGTCTGTTTGGTGAAGGTCTCCACGACCGGCTTGATCGCCTTTTCCTTGCGGCCCGAATAGATCACGAGCCGGTCCGACGCGGCTTCCGCTGGGATCGGCGCCATGCTTCCAGCCGTGCTTACGATCACCAGGGTTACGGCAATCATGCTGAAAATAGAATTGATAGCTGATCTCATTTCGTTAGCTCAAAAAAAGATTAATTCTTGCACTGCCTGCACAGGCCGTAGAGTTCCAGCTTATGGGTCGTGATGGTGAACCCGTGCGTGGCCGCCACCGCTTCCTGTAAATGCTCGATGTCGCAATTCTCAAACTCGATGATGGCCCCGCATTGCGTACAGATCATGTGGTCATGGTGCCGCTTGTTGACGACATTGTCGTAGTGAGTCTGGGAGCCGAAGTGCCGTTCCTGGGCGATGCCGGAATCGCAGAGCAGGTTGAGGGTCCGGTAAATGGTCGCCAGCCCGATGTGCGGCTTGTGGCGTCCTAGCATCCGGTAGAGTTGCTCGGCCGTCACATGTTCGTTCCGCAGGAACGCGTCCAGGATGACTTCGCGCTGCTTCGTCACCTTCAGGTGGTGCTTGACGAGGTGGTCTTGTAGTTTTGCCAGTTCCTTCGCATGTTTCATACAGCCCTGCCCCAGTCACAAAATGAGAACGATTATTAGTACCGTATCCATATTTCTGAGTCAAGCACTCCGCCGGTTGACATTGACAAGGCGCGCGCGGCTGTGGTCATAATCCGCCCCGTGCGTTCCCCCGCCGACACCACCATCGATCGGTTTCTCCTACTCTACTTGCTGAAAGTGGCCGCGCCCTTCGGCATCGACGGCGACGTCAAGTTCCAGCAGCTTGTTTTTCTCTCCGAACTGCAATCGTTCGGCAGGCAGGCCAAGGGCTTTCATTACCGGTTTTTCCGGTATGCGTACGGAGGCTACAGCAAGGAACTGCAAGATGATTTTGTGGCGCTCGGCGCCAAGAAATATCTGGACCCCGCGGCCTGGAAGCTCACGGCGAGAGGGGAGTCGGTCGTGAAGGTGTTTCCGTCGGCGGTGACCGGGCACTCCCACAATGAAACGGTTGCGACCCTTATCCATGACGTCGTCCGGGCATACGGCAAGTTCGACAGTTCCAGCATTGTGCCGGAGGTCGAAAAGATCGAGCTGATACTGCCGGAAAAGCCCGACGCCGTCGCCGAGGGCGTGACCCAGCAGGAGACCCTTCCCATCGGCCATGTCTCCTTCCATGCGACGCTGCTGATGCCCGAGCGGATCGAGACATCCGTCGAGTTCAAGCTCAAGGACGATCTGCTCGCGGTGCTCCAGGACATTTTGAAATGATTCGTCCGGTGGCGGTGATCGGCGCGGGGGCGTGGGGGACGGCCCTGGCCTGCCTCCTGGCCGAGAAAGGGGCACGGGTCCGGCTCTGGGCGTTCGAGCCTGAGGTCGCCGCCGGGATCGTCGCCGATCATGAGAACAAACTGTACCTGCCTGGCGTATCCCTGCCGGCCGCGTTAGAAACGACCACGTCGCTTGAAGAAGCGGTCTTCGGCGTGGAGCTGGTGCTCTTTGTGGTGCCGTCCCATGCGGCCACGAAAGTGGCGGCTGCGCTCGCCCCGCATGTTCCGGCCGGTGTGCCTATCATCACTGCGACCAAGGGGATCGAGCCGGAGAAGCTCCGGCTCATGTCGACGCTTCTCGAAGAGACGCTGCCGGCGCGTCGCGGACCCGTCTTCGCGCTCTCTGGTCCGAGTTTTGCCGTGGAAGTGTGCCGGCATCTTCCTACGGCGGTCGTCTTGGCCGGGCCGCCGGATTCACAGGCGGAACCGCTGCAGCGCTTGTTCATGACGGCCGCGTTCCGCGTGTACTTGGGTGCCGATCCCGTCGGTGTCCAACTCGGCGGCGCGCTGAAAAATGTGGTCGCGCTGGCTGCGGGCGTTGTGGACGGCCTCGGTCTCGGTCACAACAGCCGCGCCGCCCTCATCACCCGGGGGCTTGCCGAAATGGTCCGGTTGGGCGCGGCGATGGGGGCCGACCCGCGCACCTTCGCCGGACTGTCCGGCATGGGCGATCTGGTCCTGACCTGCACGGGGGCGCTGAGCCGCAACCGCTCTGTCGGCGTGCAGCTTGGTCAGGGGAAAAAGCTGGCCGACATCCTGGCTGGAGTACGTACCGTCGCCGAAGGGGTCAGCACCGCCAAGGCAGCGAAGGCCTTGGCCGAACGCCATCGCGTCGAGATGCCGATTGTCCGGGAAGTCTGCGCGGTCCTCTTCGAAGGCAAAGATCCGCGGCGGGCCGTGTCGGACCTGATGGAGCGGGCCGCCCGCCCGGAGCTGGACCAAGCCTGACGTCCGTCACCGCGTCCTGACTTCGAAGGTCCCCCGCTTCTTCCAAGCGGTCTCCCGCGTCACCGGCCCGTTTTTTCCCACCACCATTAGCTTGGCCTGCACTTGGTAATCATAGATGCCGTCGCTCACGAGCTGCTTCGTTTGGTCGGTCCCATCCCACTTTTGCACGATCTTGACTTGGCGTCGATCGCCATCCTTGGTGCCAGCGTCTGCCAGGGTCTTGTCAGTGAGCGGCTGATTATTCTCCAGCAGTCGGATGGAGGACTTCGAGGGAGACGTGATCAGGGTGGTGACGTTCAGCATGGCCTGCTCCGGCAAGTTCTTCGGCAGCTCCACCATGATCGTCAGAGTCCAAGGGGGCTCGTTCACCACAAACGGGAAGGGCATCGGGTCAACGGACAAGATCTTCAAGTCCGGCGAGCGTGCTGGAGCTTTTGCCTTGGCGGCATAACTTAAGCTGTCGCCGGGTCCGGTCAGGCACGACAATGCCAGGGCCAGGCCGATGGCCTGGACCGCACGATGGCGTGGTGGGCGAGGCATGCTCAGGACGTGTACTCTACTCGGCCGCTTGAGTCAAGGCGAGGACGGGCATTCCGATGGCGCATGGCAAAGGCAGACGCGCTTTGCTAAGATGCGCCTCGATGCTTTCCCCCTTGCTGCTGTTCCTCGTCGCGATCGGCGTCATCCTCGGCGGTGCCGCAGTCTTCACGAACGGCGTCGAGTGGCTGGGGCGTCGGCTCGGCATTTCGGAGGGGGCTGTTGGCAGCATCCTGGCCGGCGTCGCCACTGCTCTGCCCGAGACCCTCATCCCTATCATCGCGATCTTCTTCGGGGACAGTCAGGCCGAGAAGGACATCGGGATTGGTGCGATTCTCGGGGCGCCGCTGATGCTGAGCACGCTGACCATTCCTCTGATAGCCGGGTTTCTTCTGTTCCTCGCCCAGATGCGGAAGCGGACCGGTCACTTCATCCTCGATTACCATGCAGTACGTCTCGATCTGAATTTCTTCCTGCCGGCCTACGCCGTGGCCTTCTTCGTGGCCTTGATGCCGGTGCCGGCTCTGCGCTACGCGGCGGCGGCTGGACTCTTTCTCATGTACATCTGGTACGTCAAGATTCATCTCGCGAGCGGCGAGGTCAGCGAGATGGAGCTTGAGCCATTGTATTTCTCGCGCCGGGCCGGCCGTCCGGCGACAGCGATGATCGCGGCGCAGGCCCTTGCCGGTTTGGGACTGCTTCTCGGAGGCGCGCATCTGTTCGTCCATACCGTGGAAGGCATCGCATTGGGGATGGGCGTCTCGCCGCTCATCCTCTCCTTACTCGTTGCGCCTGTCGCCACCGAGCTGCCGGAAAAGATGAACAGCCTGTTCTGGATCTACCAGAAGAAGGACACGCTGGCCGTCGGCAACATTACCGGCGCGATGGTATTCCAGGGGACCTTCCCGGTTTCGGTGGGGTTGATCGGGACTGGATGGAACCTGGATACGGCCTCGGTGGTCAGCATCACGCTTCCGATCATCGCGACGACTCTCTTTGTCGCTCAAATCCAAATGACCGGCCGGTGGCAGCCCCGCGTGCTGATTCTGCCCGCGTTCTTGTATGCTGGATACATGACGTACCTGTTCCTCCGATGAGCCGCCATGACACGCTGATAGAGAAGGGCAATGCTGGTGGCGACGTCGCCGGCCGCGAAACGCGCCGGATCCTGTGGATCATCCTCGGCCTGAACTGGGGCGTGGCGGCGGCCAAGCTCATCTACGGCGTGATGACTGGCTCCGTCAGCATGCAGGCCGACGGCATCCATTCCTCGTTTGACGGCATGTCGAACGTGATCGGCCTAATCGGCCTGTGGGTGGCCGCGCATCCGCCGGACGAGCGGTATCCCTACGGCCACAAGAAGTATGAAACCTTCGCGGCCGCCGGGATCGGGTTGTTGCTGTTCGGCACCTGCCTCTACATCCTGCGTAACAGTTATCTCCACTGGCGCGAGGGCATCGTGCCGGAGGTGACGCCGCTCAGCTTCGGCATCATGCTCGGGACGATGGCGGTCAACTGGGGGGT
>DASYQR010000159.1:0-38722 GCA_036005325.1 Nitrospirales bacterium
GCCATCGACAGAAGGTCCGCAAGGTTGCTCAACTTCTTCTCGACAGACCCTCCACCGGCAGTCCGGGCGATCGCCAGGAATTCGTCATAGACCTTGCGGACTCCCAAACCTTCACCGGCCCGATCGGCAAGCAGCGCCTCGGCCGTAGTACCCAGGTCTCCGCTTGTCTTGAAATGGGCGAGCACTTCTTCCGGCGGCCGCTGGGCCGCCACGGCCAGAGCCCGCGTCAGAAGCTTGTCGGACATGCCCATTTCGAGTCCATCGAACGCCGGCAGAAGCCGGCCCTGGCTCATATAGATGATGGGAGCGATTTCGTCGGGCGCCGCCTGCCGAAAGAGATCGGCCAGAATCTCGAACATCTCCAGTCGCTTGGAGGTGGCATCGAGACGTTCGAAAAAGGCCGCGAGATCCTTGAATTTCATCGCAGGGATTGTGGACGCGCGTTCAATGAACCGTCGGCGGCTTGTTGGGCGTCGCTCGCTGAATCGGGGGCCTGGACTGTTCCTTGAGATTCACGACCGGCAGGAGATAATCGTTGCCCCACTCCCACCAAGACCCCGGATAGCTTTTAACGTTCTCGTAGCCGACCAACTTCAGAATGAAGTACAGCCAGGCCGAGCGGACTCCACCTGTGCAATAACAGACGGCTTCCATGCCGGCGACGACGCCGGCCTTCTGTAAGATGTCGTGGATCGCGTCGGTGGGCTTGACGGTGCCGTCTGGATTGAAGAATTGATTCCATGGAACGTTGAGGGCTGAGGGAATGTGGCCGCCTCGGGCGATCCCTCGTTGAATCGTCCCTTGGTACTCTTCGGGCGAGCGCGCATCGAGAATCTGCTGGTCTGGATGCGGCCCTTCAACGATTTTCCGCACGTCAGCTTTATTGGCAATGCATGACGCGTCCACCTGCGCTTTGAACGTCGCCGGGCGCGGATTCGCCGGGCCGAAGTCTATCCTGCGCATTTCGGCCGTCCACTTAACCCACCCGCCGTCCAGGACGCGGACGTTCGGATGGCCCAGGTACTTGAGCATCCAATACATGCGGCCTTCATCGCCCCAGTTGTCGAACGGATTGGAATAGACCACCACGTGCCGATCATTGCTGATGCCCAGTGCGCCGAGTTTCTTCTCCAGGCGGCCGACGTCGGGATCCAGCAAGCCCTTGATCGCCGACTTCGGATCGTTGAAGTCATGCCAGGTGGCCGCCACCGCGCGGGGAATGTGCCCACTCACCGTGAACGCCATCTTGGACCGGACATCGACGACCACCACGTCGTCGCGGTCGAGCATGGCGTCGAGTTCTTCCGTCGTCACAAGCATCGGATGCATGACTTACCCTTTCTTGGTGCAGCTCGTCCCCTCGTGGGCGGAGCGCGCGCGTCCCAACGTGATCATCTCAGCGGAAAGCGGCCCCGCCAAGGACACCGTGCGTTCATAGATCGTGAAGTTGTACGGGTGCTCGCCCTGCAATCCGTACTGGTCCTTCAATTTCTGGTACGCCTTCTCGGTAAGAATATGATACTTGACCCGGGCCTGTAATTGCAGCCCCTCGATTGGGTCCGGCAACCGATAGCTGAACCGGTAGTCCCGGCCGGCGAGCGGAGGCAGCCGGTTGTCGTACAGATCCACGATCACCGGCTGCCAGAGGATCCAGCGGCCCATCGAATCCGTCTGCTCCTTCACCGCGCGGCCGTTCCGATCGAGCACACGAAACTCCACAGTGAAGTAGCGATCGGGATCGCCGGTGGGCAGCTTGTGCCCGGCGCCCGCGTTGATCACTGTCAGCGTGAACGTCGCCAGCGCACCGGGCCGGAGCTCCGGCGGGTCGACGGCCAGCTGCACAGCCAGCGCGCTCTTGATCTGCTCGGGATCGTGCCCGCCCCGCCATAGGTGCTTCCGCCCGAGGCGGATCGGCCCCCCATCCGCCATCGGCCGCTCGACCTCGGGCATGTGGCAGCTCTGGCAGATCAGACCCCGTTCCTTGGTGAAGTACGCTCCTTCATATTCCGGAAAGGTGCCGCAGGGTCCCACATCATAAAACTGGAGAGGGCCTTTGGGGACCTGGTGACAGCGGTAGCAGATTTCAGTGGTGCGGAACTTCGGATCGAACTTTGTCGGATGCGGGGCCACCGAATCGTCGAACGGGCCCAATATCACCCCGTCGCGCACGTGGCAGCCGGCGCAGGTGATCCCTTCTTGTTGAAGCGATCGGTCGAAGTCCGGATTCGGCGATTTGACGGCTTTCTCCACCCGGTTGCGGGGAATCTCGCCGATCAGCTCCGGTTGCTGGTTGGCCAGCGGCGTGTGGCAGTTCAGGCAGATCCACACCTCGTTGTCCTTCTTCCAGTAGGCGCGGAAGAAGGGATCGGTGTAAGCCTGCGCATGATAGGAAGTCTTCCATTCCTGATAGATTTCCTGATGGCATTTGCCGCAATCTTCGGCCTTCAGGCTGGGAATGCCGGCCGGCACCTTCTGGACAGGGATCGCGTGGGCGAAATCGTCCCGCAGACCGAAGATGACGTGGGGTCTCAGCTCGTTATAGAAGAGATAGACCGCAACGGCCACGAGCAGAACGACGCCCAGCGTGCCCCACTCGAAGATACGGAGAAGGGTATGTCCCCATCCCGGCTTCTGAGGGGTTTCCGCGCTCACGCCTCCTGCAGCACGCGGAGGTGTCCTTCTACGGAGGCGGCGAGCGCCGCGAGGTTATAGCCGCCTTCTAGGCAGGACAGCACGCGCCCCTGCGCGTGCTCGTCCGCGATCTCCTTCACCACTTTGGTCAGTGCCCGATAGCCCTGGTCGGTGAGGTTCATGCCGGCCAGCGGATCGTCGCGGTGCGCGTCGAAGCCGGCTGAAATGATGATGGCGTCCGGACGATAAGCCTTCAAGGCCGGCCGCAGGATGCGGTTGAAGACCTCAAGATAGTCTGTATCGCCTTTGCCGGCCGGGAGCGGCACGTTGAGCGTGTAGCCTTCGCCTTTGCCGGAGCCTTGCTCGTCGGCTCCGCCCGTGCCGGGATACCAGGGGTACTGATGCGTGCTGAAAAAGAAAACTGATGGGTCTTCGTAGAAGGCGTGCTGGGTCCCGTTGCCATGGTGTACGTCCCAGTCCACGACCGCGATCTTCTCCAACCCGTACCTCTTCTGGAAGTAGCGCGCCGCCACCGCGACGTTGTTGATGAGGCAGAAGCCCATCGCGTGATCGGCTTCGGCATGATGGCCGGGAGGACGCACCGCGCAGAAGGCATTGTCCACGCGCTTGTCCATGATCGCGTCTTCCGCGGTCAGGACACCGCCCGCTGCCAGGTAGGCTGCGCCCAGCGAGCCTGGAGACATCGAGGTGTCGGGGTCGAGCGCGACGTAGCCCTGCTTCGGCGCACGCGCACGGAGACCCTTCACATACGTATTGGTATGGACCTGGGTGATCCAGTCGTCGGTCGCGGGCTTGGGGTCTATCCTGATGAGACTTGACATGAGCCCGGTCTCTTCCAGCCTAGCAAGAATCGCCCGCAGCCGTTGCGGAGCCTCCGGATGGCCGTGGCCCATGTCATGCTCGAGATAGTCGGGATGGTAGACGAAGCCGGTGCGGGCCATGAATCGAATCTACCATAGGGGGTTCCGCGTAGACAAGGCGCGAATCCCATGTTAGAGTGCGCCACATGGCCAACCCGCGCATCGAGCAACTGAAGAAATTAGTCCAGATGGAACCGAACGACGAGGTCGCGCTGTTCGGCCTGGGGAAATTTCTGATGGAGGAGGGGTCGTTCGCGGAAGCCGCGCAGTATCTCGAGATGTGCATCAAGGCCAAGCCGGATTATTCAGCCGCCTACCTGGCCCTCGTCGAGTCACTAATAAAGATTGATCAGAAGGAGCGAGCCAAGCAGGTCTGCCAGGACGGCCACGCCGTTTCGCTCAAGAAGGGCGACATGCAAGTCACCAAAAAGCTTGAAGCTCTCCAAGCAACACTGACGTAGGGGCAGGCCTCCGTGCCTGCCCTGATGATGACGGGCAACCACAGGGGGTTACCCCTACTTCCCGAACATCGCCCGCTTGAAGCGCCAGTAGTCCCAGAGACCGCGGATCCATCCCACGCGCCGGCGGAACTTCCGCACGATGCCACGCTGAATCTCACCCTTCGTTTGGTCCAAGACCGTGAAGTAGTCCCGCAGCAGCTCGACCGCCAGGTCCGGGTAGTCGTTAAAGAAGCGCGGATGATCGTGGCACCAGTTGGAGAGCCGCCGCTGCGCATAGAGATTTTTGATGACCGGACTTTGATTAAGCCGCTCAACGTATGAGGTGAGCGTCTTGGTCGAATAATCATTCTGGCGACGAGCGTCCAGAATCGTCTCGGCCGCCAGCCGCCCGGAGATCAGCGCCATGGACGAGCCCTCGTGATAGAAGGCCCCGCCCACGAACCCCGCGGCGTTCCCGCATACCAGAAACCCATCCCGCACCAGCAAAGGAATGCCGTAGTAGCCCCCCTCGGGAATCATCTGCGCGCCGTATTCCAGCCGCTCGGCCCCGCCCAGCCATCGACGCACCGACGGGTGCTGCTTGAAACGGGCCAGCAGGGCGGCCGGTGGGATCTTTCCCGCGATCAAGGATTCCACGGAACAGCTCAAGCCGACGGACACCGATTCCTGATTCGTATAGAGGAAAGCCGAGCCCACCTGACCCTTGACGGACTGACCGAAGAACTCCATCGCGACGCCTTCGTTGCCTTCCAACCCGAACCGCTCCTGGATCACCACCCACGGCAAGGCAAGCACTTCCTTGACGCCGACCGCGACCCTGCGGTGCGGGAAGCGGTCCCGGAGCCCGGCCTTCTCGACCAGGAAGGCATTGGTCCCTTCGCAGGATACCACCACGTCGGCCGTCAGAGGCCCGCCGCCGCGAATCATGACCCCGGCGATTTTCTGTCCTTCCGAGATAAGATCATCCACGAGGGTCTCGGTCATCACGGTCGCGCCGGCGTCCTCCGCCCGTTTCGCGAACCACCGATCGAACTTGGAACGGAGCACGCTGAAGGTATAGTTGTGCGGCGGCTGGGCAAAATCCTCGAAACGCAGGTCGAGGGCGACTTCCGAATCCTGCGACAACACCGAAAAGCGCCGCCGGGTGATGGGGCGCTCGACCGGCGCCTCCTTCCAGAATGTGGGGATCATCTCCGCGAGCGGATGGCCATAGAGGATCATGCCGGAGAGGCTTTTCTCCCCTGGCTGCGCGCCCCGCTCGCAGACGCACACCCGCATGCCGCCGCGGGCCAGGGTCAGAGCGCACGCGGACCCCGCGAGGCCGGCGCCGACGACGATGACGTCAAAGGAGTTCCTTGGCATGGCGCCTCCGGAATTATTAGTGCGCGCCTCGCTTGATGAGAGCAGCCACCTCCGCCACGCGCCGGCCGAGCTCGCGGGCCGACGCCAGTTCCTTCTCATCGATGCCGGGTGAGTCCCCCTCCGTGGTGGCGCTCGCCCCGAAGGCCCCGCCGCCGCTGACGACGATCATCTGGTTGCCAAGCATCGCTGCCAGGATGGTCAGCATGGTGATTTCCTTGCCGCCGGAGACCTGGCCCCCCGTGGCGAAGGCCGCGCCGACTTTGTTGCGCATCTTGAACTCGGGGAAGACGCCGAACTTGAGCTGCCAGTTGTCGAAGAAGGTCTTGACCTCGCCGGACATGTTCGACCAGTAGACCGGCGAGCCGACGATGAGTGCGTCGGAAGAGAAGAGGTCGGCACTGGTGACCTCGCCAACCCGCTTCAGCGCAACGCGCGCGCCGGGCACGCTCTTGGCTCCTTCGGCGACTGCGCGCGCCATTTTTTCGGTGTTGCCGGACAGCGAATGATAGGTGACGAGGACGGCGATGGGGTCAGGCGGGTCGGCGGCAAATGCCGCCACGTCTGAAAAGAGGAGAACTGAAAGACAAAGAACCTGAAGCCAACGAGTTTGAGAAAATTGTGTCACGCCCAGATTCTTCGCTCCGCTCAGAATGACATTGCCCGTCAATACCGGCGGGTCTCTTCGTCTATCTGCTCCTCGACCGAAACGTGGGTCAAGCCCCCCCGATAGTCGCACTTGTGGCAGCGGACCCGCCATTCTTCGATCCATTTCTCCTGCACGTACGACTGCCGGCATTTGGGACAGACGAACACGCCCTTCACGAGATGCACCATGCGCTTTTCTTTCATGCGAGACTCCTTCTCTGCGTTATGGCTTGCAGAGCGAACACTTAATCTTATACTTGGCCGGGCTCAAGTCCAGCGCTTCGTAGGCCTGGTCCTTGTTGATGATCTCCTGCCAGACCCCGGTCCAGTGATCCTGGTGGGTCACATTCGTCGGCACTTCGAGGCACCGGTCCCGATGCAGGACGGCCTTGTCAATTGCCATTGCGGTATGTAGTACGTATGCCACGTTTTGACTCCACCTGCAATCACGTAACCTTTTTCAGTTCCTCTTCGAGAAGCATCCGGCGGAGAACCTTCCCCACCAGCGTCTTGGGAAGCTCCCGGCGGAACTCCACGAGTTTGGGCACTTTGAAGCTCGCCATCCGCTGCCGGCAATGCTCCAGGATCTCCGCCGCGGTGGCCTGCTCCCCCTCCTTGAGTACCACGAAGGCTTTGATCTTCTCCCCCCGCAATTCCTGGGGAATGCCGATAACACAGGCTTCCTTGACCTTCGGATGCTGGCACAAACATTCGTCTACCTCACGAGGATAGACATTCATTCCCCCTGACTTAATCATATCCTTCTTACGATCCAGAATGTAGAAGAACCCCTCTTCGTCCATCCGAACCAGGTCGCCCGTCGCCAGCCAGCCATCCTGCAAGACCGCCGCCGTCTCCGCCGCCTGGTTCCAGTATCCCCGCATGACCTGCGGTCCCTTGACCTGAAGCTCCCCGGTTTCTCCAGGCGCGGTGACGAGACGCCCCGTTTCGAGATCCACCACGCGCACATCGGTATCGGGCACGGGCAGTCCGATACAGCGGGAGCGCCGTTGGCCGACGATGGGATTGCAATGCGTCACGGGGCCCGCCTCGGTCAGCCCATACCCTTCGATCAGACGCGCGCCGGTCAGTTTCTCAAAGCGTTCCTGCACCTCAGCGAACAGCGGGCCGGCCCCGCTGATACAGAAGCGGGTGGAGGTCAGATCGTACTCCCCCACCTTTTGATGGTTGATCAGCGCCAAATACATCGCCGGAATGCCGGGAAAGGCTGTAGTGCGATGGGCGGCGATCGTCCGGAGTACTTCATCAGTTTGGAACCGGGGGAGGAGGACAAGGGTCCCTCCGATCAACAACGCCAGGTTCTGGCAGGTCGTCATCCCATAGATATGGAAGAGGGGCAACACCCCGAGAAAAACTTCTTCTCCTTCCCGCAGTCCATGCAGCCACCATCGACACTGAACCGCATTGGTGACCAGATTGCGGTGCGTGAGCATCGCGCCCTTGGGGATCCCGGTCGTCCCGCCGGTGTACTGCAGCAGCGCGACGTCGTCCGAGGTCACGTCCACTGGAGGAGGCTCAGACGGCGCCTCTTCGATAAGCGACCGAAAATCGTAGATGGGGGGAATCCGTTCGACCTCAATCCATTGTCCCTGACGACGGGCCTTGAGAGGATAGAGCATCCGTTTCAACCAGGGAAGATAGTCGGACACGGCGGTCAGGATGATCCGTTTCAACGGCGAGCGATTCTGAACCTCTTTGATCCGCGGATAGAACAGGTCGAGCGCGACGATCGTCTCCGCGCCGGCATCGGTCATCTGATGCGCGATTTCAGTCGCCACGTAGAGGGGATTGGTCGCCACCACCCACGCTCCCGCCTTCAACGCGCCGAAGTATGCGATCACCGCCTGGGGGCAATTGGGGAGCATGATGGCCACGCGTTCGCCCTTCCGCACCCCGAGGCGAAGCAAGGCCTGTGCGAACCGGTCTGTGAGCGCATTCAATTGCCGGTAGGAAATCGCTCGGCCGTAAAACTCAAGCGCGGCGCGGTCGGGGAACCGGCGCGAGGCATCAATGAGAAGCCGGTGCAGCGGAACGTCCGGGTACGAAAGGGTGGCAGGAACCCCAGCTTCATATTGAGTGAGCCAGGGGCGCTCCATGATACTGGAAATCTTGTCGGGCATCTTCATTCCAAAAACCACTCAGCACCGTAATCCACCGCCGACAATGTTGTCAAGAAAAGGGGAGGCGTTTGACAGGGGGTAAACCCTTGCCTATGATGACAACTCTATGTCCGCACACCCCGTGTTCGCCGCCGCATTTTTTTTGAGCGTAGCACTAGCTTCCATTTCAGGAAATGATTCTTTCGGGGGGGTGACGCTGGTTGGGGGCCCTTGGTCTCACCCGCCCGCCCCGGACGCGCTGGGACGCGTCCTTTCCCCATGGCCTAGAGGTCAGTCTTCGCAGACGAAGCCGGTGGGGGAAACCAGCGGTAGGACCCGCCCGATCGCCGATGCACCGCTTATCACCATCACCTTCCCCACCGGCACCCGCGTTCAGGTGGAACTCGCCGATACGCCGCAGAAGCGATCGCGTGGGCTGATGTTCCGCGAACGATTGGCTTCCCGTACGGGCATGCTGTTTGTCTTCGAGGAAACGGGGGAATGGAGCTTCTGGATGAAGAACACCAACGTTGCGCTGGATATCCTGTGGCTGGGAGCGGACAAGCGAATCGTTCACGTCGAAGAAAACGTCCCGGCCTGCAAACGGGACCCCTGTCCGGAGTACAAGCCGAACAAGGACGCTCTCTACGCCCTCGAACTGCCGGCCGGATCGGTCAAACGGGAGAAGCTCGCCAAGGGAATGAAATTGAAGTTCGACCTGCCCCGCGCTAACGCGAGGGCGCCCCGCAGCCCGTGATAACGAGACCGACTTGGATCGCCAGGGCGAGTCGGTCGAGATCAAACGGCTTGGCAATCAGCTTCACGGCTCCCAGGCTCAACATTTCTTTCAGCAACGAGTCCTCATACACGCCGCTCAGCGCAATCACCGCGCCCGTGTATCCTCTCGCTCGGAGTTCACGTAGCACCTTGACTCCGTTCATCCCACCCGGTAGATGAATGTCCAGGATGACGAGCTGCGGCGGTTGCTTGTCAAACACGGACAGAGCCTCCTGGCCGTTTTGGGCGGTCAGGACCTGATAGCCTCGGGTCGCCAGAAAGTCAGCCAGCAGTTCGCGGAGCACTAGATCGTCCTCCACAACCAGAATCGAGGCCGCTTCCTGCCGCCCCGCCCGCCTGTCCGCCGTTCCGGGCCGCAGACACACGGCTGCCGCTTTCTCCGACTGCTGCAATGCGCGGTCCACGGTTCCGATCAATTGGCTGAGGGGAGCGCTTTTACTCAAGAACTCGGTCACGTCCCACACCCTGGCTTGATTCTTCAGGGTGTCGGACTCCAGCCCGGTCAAGACCATCACGACAGCGTCGGAGTCCCGTAAACGGATCTGCTTGATCACTTCAATTCCGTCAAGCCCCGGCATGCAGATGTCCACCATGGTAAGACTGGGCCGCCGCTCGATAAACAACTCCAGCGCCTCGTAGCCGTTCGACGCCGTCACGACTTCATATCCTTCTTTCCCGAGTGCGCCCTGCAGGAGGTCGCAGATCAACCGATCGTCATCCACTACTAAGATGATTGCCATATAAATCTCACTATAGCTAAAAACACTTAATCATTCTAGGTGCCGGCTCAAGAGGTGACGGTAAAGACTGGTACAGCAGGGCAAGCCCGTCATGACAAAAGTGTTCAAAATTGTCCACTTTTACCAGTCCTGACGGTACGCTTCCCCATGGAATATCCACAGCCACTGTCTCAAAAAATTCAATAAGATGCCCCACTTTCATGACCTCTGGAACCCCCCAAATGTCCCTTTCTGCACAGTAGATTTTATGTAGATTTTATGGAAAATACGTGCCACAGTGTTGTCCCCAACAGACTGACAAGAAAGGTCGCTGGCTGATGTCATTGACCCAAGTGATAGAAAACAGCCCAAGTGATCGAAACGCAATGGAATTAGGCATCGATATTGCTCTCTCTTTTTTCCAGAGCTCAGCGGATAGGGCTCTGCGAGGAGATACCTATGTCTTCTCGAAACATGGAGGGTTTCGAGGATGCCTAACATGTTGAACACGGTAAAGCATCATGAGCGACGACGGTGGGGCCGTGTGGAGACCAGCACGCCAACGCGGCTGAGCTCGAACGGCACGGCCTGGGAAGGCCGCACGGTGAACATGAGCCTGGGCGGCGTGTGCATGGCCTTCGGTACCAGCGTCTCCGCTTCTGCAAATCAACCGATTCAATTGGGGCTCGAGACCGATGCGGGTGTGATCGAGCTCAAGGGAGCGGTTAGGAATCTCAATGAGACTGGTTTCGCCGTCGAATTTGAAGCGCTCGATGGAATACAGGGACAGATCTTCGCATCCGTTTTGGAAGGGCTCCGCGAGCATGCCATCTCCGTCACGCTCACCGGGCGACTGGTTCCCCAGGACACGGGAAACCTTCTTCTTGAAATCAGCGCCGGCGGCGGCGCGCCCTTTGAAATCGCGGAGGCCCTTTTCGATTCTTCGGCCGCCGAAGAGGATTCGCCCGCCGCTCCCGCCGTCATCAGCAAGCAGATTGAATTCAAGAACGCATCGGGTCGGCGCATCGTTGCCTACCATGATGCTCTCCTAGAACTGGCTCCGCATGCTCCGCTTGCGGTTCTTTCTCCCGGATACGGTGAGACCAAGAAGGAGTACGTGACGCTGTCCTACTATTTCGCCAGCAACGGGTTTCATGTCCTCCGCTACGATCATACCAACCATGTGGGGGAAAGCGAGGGCGAGATCGCGGAGGCGACTTTGTCCAATATGGGTCACGACCTCGGCGCCATCCTCGATTATGCAAAACAAACCTGGCCGACCAGCCCTATTGTAGTGGTCGCCACGAGTCTATCGGGCCGTATCGCTTTCAAGCAGGTTGCGCGGGCCCCCCAAGCGGACTTGCTGGTTCTCCTGACAGGCATCGTCGACGTCCAAACGACGCTGACCGCCGTCCACCAAGAAGACCACATGATGGCATTCTTGCGCGGCGCCAACCTCGGAACGATGAATGTGCTCGGGTTCAACATCGACGCCGATCGCTTCGTGAACGACGCATTCAAGGCTGGCTATGCCACTCTGGCCAGCACGCTTAAGGATGCCCAGCAGATCCAGACCCCCGTCATCTTCTTCGCGGCAGAGCACGATGCCTGGGTGGAGCTGGAGTCGGTGAAAGCGGTTCAGCGGGTCCTCGGCGAGAAGCTGGTTCACATGTACCTCATCCCCGAAGCTCTCCATTGCATACAGGAAAATCCAAGAAAAGCCCGAGCGGTCTTTCGGCAGCTCATCGCCTGCTGCCTGGAACGGCTCTCACCAGACGCCTCAGGAAGGGAAGTCCTGGAGCCTTCCAAGCGCGCGATCGGCCTTCAAAGCCGCCTCGAACGCGAGCGGGCACGGGCCCACCATCACATGGCGAAAAACGAAATGGTTGAGTTTTGGAAGGATTATCTGGATAATTTCCATTACATAGCCAATATCTCCGATTACTGGCAGCTCCTCGACCACATCTATCGCATGGTCGGAAACCTCAGTGGGGGGATGCGGATATTAGATGCTGGGTGCGGGAACGGCAATTTCGGGATGTTCCTCCTGATCAACCAAGCCTACCGCCAACGAAACAGCGGCGCGTATAGAGCCGAACCGCTCCATTACGTGGGAGTGGACTTCATCCAGCCGGCACTCGCGCAGGCCCGGATGAATCTCATGAAGACGGCTGCCGAGATCCGTGGAGAGTTCACGCCCCAAGTGACCGCGCCGTCCTTGCTGATGGACTTCTCGTTGCTGGCCGCCGACCTCAACATGCCCCTCCCGTTTCGCAACGGCCAGTTCGACCGGATCGTCTGCAACCTAGTCATCGGCTATCTGCAGGACCCAGCGTTTCTTATCAAAGAGTTCTGGCGGGTGCTGTCGCCTTCCGGCAAGCTGATCATCACAAACTTGAAACCCCACCCAGACTTGTCGCTGGTTTACCGCAACTTCGCTCAACGCTCCAGATGCCCTGAGGAAATACAGGAAGCCAAGCATTTGTTGAACAATTCGGGGAAAATCATCCAGGCGGAAAGCAACGGAGTATTTCGCTTTTTTGATCGGCAGGAACTGGCGATGCTGCTGATAGCTGGTGGAGCGGCGCAGCCCCGAGTGTGTTCTACCTTCGCCAATCAGGCGTATATCGCGGCGACTGAGAAGCCACCGGCAATCCATGCTGCCGGCATTTTGCCCGTCCGCATGCCTAGCAGACCCTTCTTGCAAGCATGAACTTCTACGCATTCAGCAGTCTTCTGAACGGCATTGCCGCGACTGCTTTAGGCGCCTTCGTCTATTCACGGGCCCCTCGCGATCCCAAACATTTGTCTTACGCGTTGTTCTGTCTGAGCGTCTCCATCTGGAGCTGTTTCTACTTCGCCTGGCAACAGACGGAATCCAGGGAACTCGCTTTTTTGTTTATTCGTCTCCTCATGGCTGGGGCGATTCTCATTCCCATCGTCTATTTCCATCATATTCTGCTCTTCTTAGACCGTGTTAAGGACCACCGGTTGTCACTGAGCCTTGGCTATCTGCTAGGGGCAATCTTCCTGGTCGCTGACAGCACGCCTTACTTTGTACAGGATCTTCAGGCCGCGATGGCGTTCCCATACTGGCCTAAACCGGGGATCTTCTTTCATGGCTATCTCATCTGGTTCGCAGCCTATGCCGTCTATTCAACGAACCTGATCATCAGCGAGTATCGTAACGCCATTGGAATCCGTCGAACTCAGTACTTGTATCTCGCGATCGGGTCGGTCATCGGATACATCGGCGGCGCCACAAACTTCCCGCTCTGGTATGGCATTCCGATTCCCCCGGTCGGGACGATCTTGGTGTCGGTCTATGTGTCGATCATTGCCTATGCCATTCTCCGCTATCGTTTGATGGACATCTCCTTCGTCATCAACAAGGGGCTCGCCTCCAGTTTGCTGCTCACGTCGATCTTCGTGCCCGTCTATGCGGCTATCCTCATCAGCCAGCGGGCCACGCTCGATTCGATCGCGCCGTTGTTGGCGGGAACGCTGATCTTTTCCTCCGGGCTGTGGGTGGTCCTGAATAACTACAAGAAGATCGTCAATATTACCTTCGGCCTGATCTGTCTAGGAGCCTGCATCTGGTTGTTCAGTTTTTTTATGATCTACTCCACCTCCCATGAGGAGGCGGCTCTTTTCTGGGGAAAGTTTATTTACATTGGGATGGTCTATATCCCGGCCTTCTTCTATCACTTCTGTACGAGTATTCTAGGGCTCCAGGCGCATACCAAACGGATCTGGGCTAATTACCTCATCAGTACGCTCTTCCTCTTACTCATCCCTACGTCCTATCTCATCAATGGCCAGTATTCCTATTTCTGGGGTTACTATCCCAAGGCCGGCAGTCTTCATCCTCTGTTTTTAGTCTACTTCTTTACTGTCAGCGCAGCTTCTCTGCGGAAGCTCTACCACGGAGGTTATCAGGCCAAGGAGGAGAGCCCTCCGCTTGAGGTAACAAGAAACAAATATGTCTTCTGGGCCTTTGTCATCGGCTATCTCGCCTCCGCCGATTTTGCTCAATCCTACGGGTATGAGTTCTATCCCATGGGCTATCTCTTTGTGAGCCTTTGGGCCATGATCATTGCCTATGCCATTCTGAAGTACCAACTGATGGATATTGCCGCCATCAGGACCAGCGAGCAGGCCCTGCCGTATGGCCACGCGTTGGTGCTTATCCCCGCCTACGTCGTTATCTTGCTGCTGATCCGGTTGTTTACAGGATCCATGCAGTACGTATTGGCCGGAACCCTGGTTGCCACGTTCTTGATCTTTTCCGGGATTCTCGTGAATCTACAGAAAATGACTGAAAAAGCGGTGGGAAAGGCCCTGTTCAGAAAAACCCACGATGCCTATGAAACTCTCTCAACATTTTCCAAAGCTCTAGTGAGGATACTCGACCTGAAAACGCTTACCGAGGAGATCGTCCGGACGCTGGTCAAGGTCATGGGGATCAAGAGCGTGACGCTGTATCTCCTCGATAAAGAAAAGAATGTCTATGCTCCGGTGTCCTCCTCCGGCCTGATAGGGGAGGACGTGGCCGAGCGCCGCCTTGCCGCATCTGATCCCTTGCCTCACAATCTCGAGAAGATGCAGATCATCCTGGTCAGAGAAGAACTGGAACACGTTCTGCCGATGAACAGAGCGCACTCCCTCATCGCCACTCTTCACGCGATGGGAGCGGACGTGTGCATTCCATTCATCAACAAAAATGCCCTGGTCGGCTTCTGCGTCCTGGGCTCCAGAACGGCACACGAAATGTATTCCGACCAGGATCTCAGCCTCCTGACGACGCTGGCGCAGGCCACCGCCATCGCGCTGGACAACGCCGTCCTCTACGAGGAATTAAAACGCTCGCAGACTCTGGTCCGGCGGTCCGACCGTCTGCGTTCTCTGGAGACCATCGCCGGGGGCTTTGCGCACGAAATTCGCAACCCTCTGACCTCCATCAAGACGTTCATCCAGCTCACGCCGGAACGCAAGGACGACCCGGAGTTCATCGGCCATTTCAGCACCGTAGTCGCCGAGGACGTGGCTCGGATCGAGCGGTTGATCCAGGAAATCCTGGATTACGCCCGGTACATGAAACCCAAGTTCATGGAAGAGGACGTTAATGACGTGGTGGCGTCCTGTCTGTATTTTGTGAGGATCAAAGCAGATACCAAGTCCGTCTTCGTTCAGCAGGATTACGCACGGGAACTGCCGCATGTCACCCTCGATCGTCAGCAAATCAAACAGGTCCTCCTCAACCTGCTCCTCAATGCCATCGAGGCGATGAACGGGGACGGAGGCCGGCTGATCGTGAAAACGCATCGGCTCGCCAAATCACCAGACGACACCTGGGTCCAGATTGAAATCGGGGATACCGGCTGCGGCATCGCGCCTGCCGATCTGGACCATATCTTCGATCCGTTTTACACGACCAAGCATTCCAGCGAGGAGCGGGAAGGCACAGGGCTGGGCCTGACGATCGCTCACCAGATCGTCCAAGAGCACGGCGGACACATCACCGTGGAGAGCGCGCTGGGCAAGGGCACGACCTTCCTCGTGAACCTGCCGGTCAAGTTCGTCGCCGTGGCCTGCGCGAGCAAGGACAACGGGCTATGAAAAAACGAATCCTGGTCGTTGATGATGAACCGGCGATTGTCACCTCCTTGAAGATGACGTTAGAGCCGACGCACGAGGTTCTCTCCGCCGCGACCGCCCAGGAGGGCGTCGACCGGTTCCGGCAGGAGACTCCGAACCTCGTGCTCCTCGACCTGATCCTGCCCGGCGCCGATGGGCTCAAGATTCTGGAATTGATGCGGTCGGAAGACCCCAGCGTGCCCGTGATCATGCTTACCGCCATCAAAACGGTCAAAACCGCCGTGGATGCCATGAAAATCGGGGCTGCCGATTACGTCACCAAGCCGTTCGATATCGAAGAGCTTCGCCTCGTCGTGACCAAGACGCTGGCCACACAAGAGCTTGAACAGGAGGTGCGCTATCTCCGCGCGCAGGTCGCCAATTCCTACAGTTTCCATAACCTCGTGGGAAAGAGTCCGGCCATGCGTGAGATTTACTCCAAGATCGAGCAAGTCGCCGATACACGCGCGACCGTTCTGATCACCGGCGAGAGCGGGACCGGCAAGGAGTTGGTCGCACGGGCCCTCCACTACAACAGTGTGCGGAAGGACGGCCCGTTTATGGCCATCAATTGCGCCTCGATCCCCGACACCCTGATTGAGAGCGAACTGTTCGGGCACGAGAAGGGCTCCTTCACGGGCGCGCTGGCGCGCCGCGTCGGCAAGGTCGAGCTTGCGCACGGCGGGACGCTCTTCCTCGATGAAGTCGGAGATCTCGGCTCCCCGACGCAAGCCAAAGTGCTCCGGTTCTTGCAGGAACGGGAGTTCATTCGAGTCGGCGGCACGCAGACGATCAAAGTGAACGTACGGATCATCGCCGCGACCAACAAGGTCCTGGAAGACCTGATCCGCCGCGAGGCGTTCCGGGAGGATCTGTACTACCGGATCAATGTGGTCTCGCTTCACCTGACGCCCCTGCGGGACCGACGTGAAGACATCCCGCTCCTGGTCAAGCATTTTCTGACCAAGCGGCAGGAAGCGGAAAAAAGCGCGCCCCTGGAGATCTCAAAAGAAGCGTTGGAGATCCTGACCAGGTATAATTGGCCTGGCAACGTCCGGGAGCTTGAGAATGTGCTCGAGCAGGCCAGCGTCTGGTGTCAGGGGGGGACGATCGCTCCGGACCACATTCCGATGACGCTCCGGGCCAACGTCAGCGAGGCCCTCTTGCGCGAACACACGCTCGGCGGGAGCCTCTCGCTCGAAAAGGCGGTCCAGGAATTTGAACGGGAGCTCTTGCTGGAGGCCCTGGTGCGAACCGGTTACGTGCAGACCCACGCCGCAACGATGCTCGGCATCACCAGACGGATGCTCAAGTACCGGATGGACATGCTGGGTATCAAGGGAGCCGACGTTCCAGCCACAGCAGCCCCCAAAGAAAGCACACGAGAGAACTAGCGCTCACGACGTCGGAATGTGCATTTTTGTACAGCCTGAGAGAAAACAGACCAAGAAAAATTTATCAACTATTTGAAAATAATGAAAAAAACCACAACTGTTCATTTTTGCTCAATATCCCACTTGAAATGACATACTGTCTTCCATTTAATTACCCCCTTTACACTTAAGAATGACTATGGTTTGATAGTGGCGCCTAGCAGGTAAAGGAATACGTCGCGCTTGCAAAGGGTTAGGTCACGGGCAGTCGGTCAGGAGAAAGACGGCATAGCGGTTGCAAGAGAAAACAAAGAGCATGGCGCCTAAGAGCGATGTAGGACAGTAGGAATTTATGCAAGCCGCGATCACCACAGTCAACATTCCCTACGAACGGAGACAGCCAGGCGCGCCCGACGTATCCCACAAACCATCCCTGCTCATCGTGGACGACGAGTTCGGTCCGCGCGAAGCCCTCAAGGTTATCCTTCGTCCTTTCTTCACGATCTATTCGGCCGGTACCGGCGCGACGGCTCTGCAGATTCTGAAAGAACAACAGATCGACTTGGTGACCCTGGATCTCAAGCTCCCGGACAGGCATGGGACGGACCTCCTGCAGGAGATCAAACGCGACCAGGAGAACGTGGAGGTCATCATCATCACCGGATACGGAAGCCTGAAGTCCGCCATGGACGGCATCCGCTACGGCGCCTCAGGTTATCTGCAGAAGCCGTTCAACGTCACGGAGTTGGTTGAGCTCACCAACCATTGCCTTGAGAAGAAGCGCCGCCTCGACGGCCTGCGCGATGTCTTGAGAACATTCGGCGGCTTGTGGGAGAGGGGAGCAGACCAAAACGCGGCCTGGAAGAATCTGTCACGCTTGCTCGCAGCCAAGAACCCTGATCTGGTCAGCCATTCCGAGCGCGTAAGCTTCTATTCCTCCCTCATGGCCGAGCACCTGGGGCTGCCCTCCGAAGAGTGTGAGGCCGTCAAGGTCGGCTCGTGGCTGCATGATATCGGCAAGGTCTGCATCGACCCGCGCATCCTCGCAAAATCCGCTTCGCTCGACGCCCAGGATTGCGAGCTGATCAAGTGCCATGCCGAAATCGGCGCCCGCATGGTGCAGTCGCTGCCGTTCCACCCCTCGGTCAGTCAAATCATCCGACACCACCATGAGCAATATAACGGCGCCGGGTATCCTGATGGATTGAGCGGAGACGACATCCCCTGCCTTGCGCGGATCGTTTCTCTCGCCAATACGTTCGTGAATTTGACCGCGGGCGAACAGAGTCAGGAGTCCATGGCTCTCGACGACGCCAAGACCTATATCCGGCACCAAGCCGGAGAGCTCTTCGATCCTGCCCTGTCCGAGATCTTCCTGAAGATCGTCCGCTAACCCCCAGCGAACCACTACTTCGTCCCCTGCCAGCTCCGCACGCGGCGCGCCTGCAGTACCCCGTCGATCTTCTCGATGGCCTTGACCACGCGGTCCACATGCGCCGTGTTCTGCACTTCGACGATGAAGTCGAGCAGGGCCTTACGGTCCTCCCGCGTCGTGATCTCGGCCCGACTGATATTCGCTTCGGCGTTGGTGATGGCCGCAGAGACGTTCGCCAGCATGCCCGGCTTGTCGAGCGTCAAGACGGAGATCTTCACAGACACGGTCGTAGCCTGCGTCGTGTCCCAATCCACGTCCACCAGTCGCGCCTTGTCATAGTCAAGCGCATCCAGGTTGGGGCAGTCCGCAGTGTGAATCGTCAACCCACGCCCACGGGTGATATACCCGATGATCCGATCGCCCGGCACCGGCTCACAACACTTGGACAGATGCATCATGAGGTCGTGGACACCCTTAACCTTGACGCCCTTTTCATCGGCGGTCGGAACGCGCTTCGCGCCCGCCTTCTCCTCGACCTCCGCGGCCGCGCCGGCGGCGACGAGCCGCCCGCCTTCCTCCACACACAACCGGTTGGCAACGTGGATGGCGGAGACCCGGCCATAGCCGATGGCCGTGAACAATTCATCAACGCCGGGCAAGCCTGACTCCTTCGCGACGTCCTGGATTCGGGAGGTCTTGAGCAACGGGCCCAAGGCAGCGTCATGCCGCCGCAGCTCCCGCTCCAGTAGCCGTTTGCCGACTTCCAGGCTCCGCTTGGCCTCTTCCACCCGCAGCCAATGCTTGATCTTGTTCTTGGCACGCGGCGTCTTGACGAACTTGAGCCAGTCCCGATGGGGCACCTGGGTGGAGGCGGTGATGACCTCGACCGTGTCACCGCTCCGCAGCTGATGCTTGAGCGGAACCATCTTGCCGTTGACCTTGGCCCCGCTGCAGTGATCGCCGACCTCGGTATGGATGGCGTAGGCGAAGTCGATCGGCGTCGCGCCCTTGACCAGCTCCTTGACCGCGCCCTTGGGCGTAAAGACGTAAACCACGTCCGAATAGAGGTCCAGCTTGACCGACTCCATGAACTGGCGGTTGTCGGTCAGGTCCTGATGGGATTCAAGGAGCTGACGCAGCCACGTGAAGACGCGCTTCTCCGTCTCATCGATCTCGCCCTGCTCCTTGTACGTCCAGTGCGCCGCGATGCCTTCCTTGGCGATCCGATGCATCTCGTGGGTCCGGATCTGGAACTCCACGTGTTCGCCCTTCGGTCCGACCACGGTGGTGTGCAGGGACTGGTAGTGGTTGGATTTGGGAACGCCGATGTAGTCCTTGAAACGGCCGGGGACCGGCCGCCAGAGCGAATGGATGAGGCCCATGATGGCATAGCAGTTCATCTGGGTATCGGTGATCACCCGGATAGCGGTGAGGTCGTAGACTTCTTCGAAGGAAACCTTCTGTTTCTCCATCTTCTGATAGACGGAGTACAGGTGCTTGGAACGGCCGGCCATCTCACCCACAAGCCCATGCTCGGCCAGCTTGGCCCGTAGGACACCGATGACCTCCTGAATGTACTGCTCCCGCTCCTCGACTAGCTGGGTCACCCGCTCGGCCAGCGCCGCGTAGACGTCCGGCTTCAGCGCCTTGAAGCACAGATCTTCCAGTTCCGCCTTCATCCAGCCGATCCCGAGACGATTCGCCAGCGGGGCATAGATTTCGAGGGTCTCTTGAGCGACTTTTTGCTGATGCGCAGGGCTCAGATGCTCCAGCGTGCGCATGTTGTGCAGGCGGTCCGCAAGCTTGATCAGGATGACCCGGACATCGTCGGCCATCGAGATAAGCATCTTGCGGAAGTTCTCGGCCTGCTTCTCCTCATAACTCTTGAAGTGGATCTGGCCGATCTTGGTGACACCGTCCACGAGGCGGGCGACGTTCTTGCCGAATTCTTCCTCGATCTGCGCCTGCGTGCAGACCGTATCCTCGACCGTGTCGTGGAGAAGACCCGCCACGATGGCCGGCACGTCCAGCTTCAATGCCGCCAGGACCTCGGCCACGGCCAGCGGGTGCTTGAGGTACGGCTCGCCGGAGCGGCGGACCTGGCCTTCGTGGGCCCGGGCGGAGAAATCGTATGCCCGTCGGATCAGGTCCACCTGCGCATTCGGGTTGTAGCGCTGGACCTGTTCGATCAGATCATGCACGCTTGTCGCCGCTGTGGTCGCCATGGTCGTTACCCGTTCACGCTGGTTCGCACGTCTTTCAAGCGGAGCTGCACCCGCTCAGCCCCGTTCCACGTATTGACGTCCAGCGCGCAGGCCACGTCAACCGGCAGGGACTGCGAGAGGCCGCGCGACTCCAGCGATCCCATCCGGAATCCGATCGCATCGAACAGAGGACCGCCTCTCCCCTGCACGGTCAGCTTGAGATGATTGGCTCCGACGATTTTCGCCGACGCGATCCGAAGGCTCCTGAGGACCAACGTCGGTTCGGGATTCCCCGCGCCGAACGGCCCCAGCTTGGTCAGCTCACCGACGGAGCGCGGCGAGAAGCCGTGTGGCTCTACTTCGGCATCGCAGAACAACTGGGGGCGCGCGGCGGCGCTGCTTAGCGGCCCTTCAAGCGCCTCCGCCAAGCGATCCCGAAAGGCCGGGACGCATTCTTCCGTGATGGTCAGCCCGGCGGCCACAGCATGGCCTCCGAAGGCAAGCAACTGGTCCCGACAGCGCGCGATCGCCTCGTACAGATTCACTCCGGCAATGCTGCGGGCCGATCCTCTTCCGATGCCTTCTTCGTTCAGCGCGATGAGCACGGCCGGCCGATGAAACCGCTCTACGAGCCGCGCCGCGACGACTCCGACGACGCCCTGGTGCCAGCCGCGCGAGGCCAACACAATGGGACCGGTCGGCGTCGCGTCGGCGGCCTGGAGGGCCTCGGCGGTCATCCGCTCTTCCAGCTGCTGCCGCTCCTGGTTGAGATGGTTGAGTATGCCCGCCAGCTCCGCGGCCTCTCCCTCATCGTGAGTCACCAGCAGCCGCACCGCGTCGGCCGCATCCCCGAGGCGGCCCGCAGCATTGATCCTGGGCGCCAGGATGAACCCGACCGTGCCCACTCCGCAGGCTCCCATGACCCCCGCTGCGGCCTTGAGAGCCCGGATGCCCGGACGGTCACCTCGCGAGAGCAGACGGAGCCCCTGCCGGACCATCGTCCGGTTCTCCTCCCGGAGGGGCGCGACATCGGCGATCGTCGCGAGCGCGACCAGGTCCAGGTAGGAGTCGGGATCCGATTCCGCGGCCCCATACTTCGTCCGGTACGCCGACGCCACTTTGTAGGCAAGGCCCCCGGAGCAGAGCCCCGAAAAAGGATAGCCGGAGTCGGAACGGCAGGGGTTCAAGACGGCGAAGGCCGGCGGCAACGTATCGCCCGGCAAATGGTGATCCGTCACGATGACGTCCATGCCCAGAGCCTGGGCGAGCGCGATTTCGTCGATCGATGTGGTTCCACAATCGGCCGTGATGAGCACGGAGACGCCCGAAGCGGCGATCCGCCGGATGGCCTCGGCGTTGAGCCCGTACCCTTCCTTGATCCGGTGGGGGATGTAAAACTCGGCGGGAAGACCCAGCCCTTTCAGAAAGCCCAGGTAGAGGCTCGTCGCAGAGGCCCCGTCCACATCGTAATCTCCGTAGACGAGGACCCGCTCTCTCTGTCGGACGGCGCGATGGAGCCGGTCGACGGTCTGCTCCATCCCAGCCAGCAGGAAGGGGTCAGGCCCGAGGATCTCCTCTCCGTCGAGGACCGCGCGCGCCTCCTCCAAGGACCGATGCCCTCGCGCGACCAGGATAGCCGCCGTGAGGCGGTGCAGCCCCAGAGTATCGGCCAGCACTCGACACGCCTCCGGATCCGAAGGCCGCATCACCCATTCCTTGAAGAGCGGAGCGGGCACGTTCTCTCCTCGTAAAGGACACGCAGGCTCCTTTACCAACAGCTTGGCAAATCATAATCGAGGGGGCAACCCTTGTCAAACCAAGCGGAGCGCCACACGTAAGGACAAATTCGTGAAGGTTTCAAGCAGAGCCGGGCGGATTGCCCTCAGGACGCCGTCTTCTTGGAGGGAAGCACCTTAAATCGAAGAGCGCCGATCGGGCTCATGTCCACGCTCCCCGTCCCGATAAACATCTGGACTTTGTAGTCTCCCACGGGCCAGCCGCTCGGGGGCCGCTTCAGCGAGACATACCCCGAGTCATCTTCAATCGTCAGAATCATCGCGTCGGTGCCGAGCAAGTGGTTCGGCGACGCCCCTTCCCCTTTCTCGACGATCCAGCGGCCATAGACTTTGAACTCGCTATCGTGCTGATGCGTCTGGAAGACGACGAAAATCTCAGGGACGTCGGTGGAAAAGGTCTCGCTCGGATTGACCGGCACGATCTGAAAACTGCGCGCCAGTCCCATGACCATCTCCTGGCCATGAGCCGTGACGATTGAGGCAAACAACCCCGCCGGCTGCCGATCTTCCAAGGCGCTCTTGTCATCAGGAGGGGCCGGCATAGACGTTGACTGGGCGGAGGACACGGGCGGAAAAACGATGGCGAGGGCGAACGCGAGGGCGAATGCTTTCATTCGCCCCCTTTTTGCACATAATTCTTGATGAACTCCTCGGCGTTCTCTTCCAGAACGTCGTCGATCTCGTCCATGAGCTTATCCATGTCTTCCTTGAGCTTCTTGCCGCCTTCCACGACCTTGGCGCTTGCTTTGGCTTCATCCTTGGGCTGCGCGCCGCCGCGTTTGACGTCTGCTTTCTTTTCCTGCTTCTCCATGCAACTCTCCCTCACCCGATAGCGCCATGAGGTTCAAGTGGGCGCCTCACAACGTACTCGCACGTTCAGCATACCCTACGACCGAAAACTCGTCAAGACCGGAGGCCTACACTTCTACTCAGACAATCAAGGACACGATGAGTAAAGCAACGATATTGATGACCTTGATCATCGGATTGATGGCCGGGCCGGCCGTATCCTTGTAGGGGTCCCCGACCGTATCGCCGGTGACGGCGGCCTTGTGCGTATCGCTGCCCTTCTTGCCCTGCTCTTCGATGTACTTCTTGGCGTTGTCCCACGCACCGCCACCGCTGGTCATAGAGAGGGCGACAAAAAGGCCGGTCACGATCGTTCCGACCAGCACCCCTCCCAACGCAATGGGCCCGAGAATAAAGCCAACCAGAATCGGTGACAAGACCGGAATCATCGCAGGAATCATCATCTTCTGGATCGCCGCCTTCGTCACGATGTCCACGCAGGTCCCGTACTCCGGCTTGCCGGTCCCTTCCATGATACCTTTGATCTCGCGGAACTGCCGGCGGACCTCCCTGACGACCTCGCCGGCGGCTTCCCCTACCGCCTTCATGCACATCGAGGCAAACAGATACGGCAGCATGCCGCCGATGAACAGGCCGACCAGGACCTTGGGGTTTGACAGGTCAAAACTGCTGGCGGCCTGTCCTCCTCCTCCTTCCGCCACCTTTCGTGCGAACTCGGCAAAGAGCACGATGGCCGCCAACCCGGCCGAACCGATGGCATAGCCTTTGGTGACGGCCTTGGTGGTATTCCCCACCGCATCCAGAGGATCCGTAATGTTCCGGACCTCTTTGCCGAGATGCGCCATTTCGGCGATGCCGCCGGCGTTATCCGTAATCGGGCCGAAGGCATCGATCGCGACCACGATCCCCGCCATCGAGAGCATGGAGACCGCCGCCACCGCGACGCCGTAGAGGTTCGCCAGCGCATAGCTGGCCATGATCGCCGCGCCGATCACCACCACCGGCCATGCGGTTGCCTGCATGCCGACCGCCAGCCCCGCGATGATGTTTGTGGCGTGTCCCGACTCGCTGGCCTTGGCGATCTGCTGCACCGGACTGAAGTTCTTGGACGTGTAATAGTCGGTGATGAAGACCAATGCGATGGTCACCGCCAGCCCGAGCAACGCGCATCCGAAGTAGGCCGTGCCGCTCACGCCGCCGACTCCGCCCATCAGCCAGACCGTCGCCGGATAGAACACCACCGCCGCGACGCCGCCGGCACAGAACAGTCCCTTGTAGAGAGCCCCCATGATGCTGCCGCCCTCGCTCACCTTGACGAACCAGATGCCGAGGATCGTCGCAAAGATGGTGATCCCGCCCAGCAGCAGAGGATAGACCAACGGCTCGGGCGCACCCTTGAAGAGCGTGTAGCCGAGCACCATCGCCGCCACTGTCGTCACGGCATAGGTCTCAAACAGATCGGCCGCCATGCCGGCGCAATCGCCCACATTGTCACCAACGTTGTCGGCGATCACGGCCGGATTTCGCGGATCGTCTTCAGGAATACCCGCTTCGACCTTCCCCACCAGGTCGGCACCCACATCGGCCGCTTTGGTAAAGATTCCGCCCCCGACCCGCGCGAAGACCGAGATCAAGCTGCCCCCGAACCCAAGGGACAGCAGCGCATGCATCGCCTTGTCGGGTCTCGCAACGGCCGAGGCCACATAATAGAATCCGGCAACGGCGAACAGTCCCAGCCCGATCAAGAGCAGGCCCGTCACGGCGCCGCCTTTGAAGGCCACTTGCAGCGCGGCGTTGAGGCCGCCGTGCGCCGCCTGCGCGGTCCGGACGTTCGCCCGAACGGCGATCTTCATGCCGACATAGCCAGCGGAAGCCGAGGTAACCGCGCCGATGAGGAACCCGATCGCGGTCAGAAAGCCGAACTTCTCAGACCAGAACCCGGCCGCCCAGAGGATCACGAACAGGCCCACGGCCACGTAGGCCACCGTCCTGTACTGACGGTTCAGGTAGGCATTGGCTCCTTCCTGGATGGCCTTGGCGATGGCTTTCATCTTGTCGGACCCTTCCTCCAGTTTCAGGATCCACTGAATCAAGTGCACGCCATAGGCGATGCCGACAAACGCCGCCACGACGGCAAACAGCACAATCCCCGCGCTCCGATCCATGCAACCAATCTCCTTTTTAGACAGCGCTGATGCTTCTCAGCTGTGGATGATGAAATGGCCGCTCATTGTATAGAGACGCCCTTGAATATTCAAGGGATTGGCCTCGGCTCGGACATCTTGGGTAAACCATGTCCTATACATGATAAGTGTGATAAGTTTGTGACAACGAACGATTGACAGACTCCTCTCGCACGCTTATACTCGCGTTCGCGGTTGGTCTTCTAAATTTTGGTATGGGCCGACTCTTAATCCAACCAACAAGGAGGGGGCGTATGACAAAGAAACTTGTTTTCCTGCAAGTGGCTGTCGCGCTGGTTTGTTTCTCTGCCGCCACGGCCTTGGCGGCCAACCCCGACAACGGCCCGGGCTGTGGCCTGGGCAAGCTTGCGTGGGGAGATTACAGCCACCAGAAGAGTATCGGGCCTCAGGTCATGATGGCAACGACGAATGGAACATTCGGGAGCCAGACCTTCGGGATCTCTTCCGGCACTTCCGGGTGCACGAATGACGGCAAGGCGTTTGGGGAGTACAAGACGACGCTCTTTGCCGAAATCAATTTCGAGGACCTCTCGCAGGAGATGGCGCAGGGACGCGGCGAGCATCTTGCCTCGCTGGCGACACTCATGGGAATTCCGGCCGAGCATCACGCCGAGTTCTTTGCCCTAACTCAGGAGAAGTATACCGCCCTGATCCAATCCGGAGAGAACGCTCCGGCAGCCATGCTCAAAGCACTCAACGCGGCCATGGCTGAACGTCCAGTCCTCGCACTGGTCTCAACCAACCGCTAAGCAACGCACGGGCTCCCGGCAGAAACGCCGGGAGCCCTTCATTTCAGTTTCACACACGGCACTCTCGCAACGACACGTTGAATGGCTCTTGGCACTCCTCTTGGTCTTCACGACCATGGGAGCCGCTGAAGGCAGAGACGATGCCTATCTTGCCGATCTGATCCAGCGGGCAGGCGAAGCACGGCTCGCTGAGCAACGGCACTGGCACTTGCTCTTGCACTACCGCGAGAATCTCGGGGAAGGTTATACCAGCGAAGCGGACGACCCCGGGTTCTTCATGGCCCCAACCGGCAAGACGGACCCACAGGCCGAGCTGGAAGCCACCCTCGCCAAGTTTTTCTCCGATGAGCTGGTTGGCCGGTCCCGCCAGCTGGCGCAGTGCGCCTTTGTGGCCCGTTATCATTGGCTCAAATCAGAGCTGGCAATCGACGATCGCCGGCTACCGCCGCAATCCTGCGACCGGTTTCAGTCATGGTTCGCCGAGATAAACTCCCATTCCATCACACTCATCTTCGCCTCGGCGTTCCTGAACAACCCCTCCTCCATGTTCGGCCATACCTTTCTCCGTCTTGATCAGAAAGGCCAGACGGAGCAGACACGCCTGTTGGCCTACACAATCAACTATGCCGCGCAGGTGACGACTGCGAACGACTTCGCCTTCGCGTTTCTTGGCGTGACCGGTGGCTTCAAGGGCTATTTTTCGACCATCCCCTACTACATCAAAGTCCAGGAATATCGAGATTTCGAAAACCGTGACATCTGGGAATACCGCCTGAACTTCTCACCCGAACAAATCACGCGAATGCTCATGCATGCCTGGGAGTTGGACAACGCCTATTTCGACTACTTTTTTTTCAAGGAGAACTGCTCGTACCACATCCTCTCGCTCTTGGAGGTCGCCGACCCGCGGCTTCACCTGACCGATCAGTTTGTCTTCTGGACTGTCCCTGCCGATACCGTGCGAGTGATCACGCAACAGTCCGGCCTCGTCGGGGAGATCGCCTACCGGCCCGCACGGAGCACGCAGATTCGACGGAAACGCGAGATGCTGCCCGAAAGTGAGGACCGAGTGTTCCAGCGCTTGATTGACAACCCAGGTGTGACCGAGTCCGAAGAGTTCATCCGTCTGCGTCCCGAGCGGCAGGCCTTCCTTCTGGACTTGGCAACGGACTACGTACGGTACCAAAGCGCCACGGGATCCGAAGGCGCCGCTCCGTACCGGGACCGGCAGCGCGCGCTCCTCGTCACTCGAAGCCGAATCAAGGTCCAATCCGAAGACACCCCGATCGCGCCGTTCACCGAACGCCCCGAACTGGGCCACAAGACCTCACGGGTTGGACTGGGTGCCGGCTGGCGGCAGGATGAGTTCTTCGAAGAGCTGTCCATCCGCGCCGGCTATCATGACCTGCTGGACCCCGACACCGGCTACACACCAGGAGCGCAGATCGAGTTGCTGTCGGTCAGTTTACGCCATTACAACAGGCGCAATCAGAGCCGAGTGGAACGGTTCAAACTGGCGGACATCGTGTCGCTGTCACCGATGGATTCTCTGTTCAAACCCGCTTCGTGGAAGATCAACGCCGGTTATGAGACGGTCAACCGTCAAGACTGCCGCTACTGCGGCAATGCCTACCTGAACGGCGGCATCGGTGTGGCAGCGGAAACGCATGGGCTGCGCCACGAGATATACTTCGCCCTTGCCGAGCTGGACGCCAATTACAGCCATGCGTTCGAGCAGAATCACCGGATCGGCGGCGGAGGCACCATCGGAATACTGGCCGACCTGACGGAGCGCTGGAAGGTCCTACTCTCGACCACGTATCTCCGGTATCCTGTGGGGGAGGATTCCGACGATTGGCGGGTCTCCTTCCAGCAGCGGTTCACGGTGCAGAAGGACTTGGCCCTCCGGTTGGAATTCAATCACCGCGAGCACGACAACGACGTGCTGGTTTCGATGCAAGTCTACTTCTGAGGGGACGAGCCGTGCTGGATCAGCTCCTGGTCTATCATCCATCGCCGTGGGTGGACAGAGACTGGGCCCGCCTGAGCGGGCTGCCCCTGGAAGACGTGTGGTTTGACGCGGCAGACGGCACACGCCTGTTTGGATGGTACGTCCAAGCCGCAGGCAGCCCGGGGGTGCTGCTCTGGTGCCACGGGAACGCCGGCAACATCATTCACAGACTGGAGAACCTGACTGCCCTGCACCGGATCGGCCTGTCCGCGTTCCTCTTCGACTATCGCGGCTACGGACGGAGCGGAGGGAGCCCATCCGAACAGGGACTCTACCAGGACGCCCTGGCCGCCTATGACTGCCTGACCAAGACCAAACAGGTGCCGCCGGAACGGATCGTGCTCTTCGGCCGATCCCTCGGCGCAGCCGTGGCCGGCCTGGTGGCAAGCCAGCGCCCGGCGGCCGGCTTGATCCTCGAGTCCGCATTTCCCTCCGTCGAGGCCCTCGCCCGCTTCCATTATTGGGGACTCCCCGGACATTGGCTCGTGAACGCGCAGTTCAACCTCGCCGACCGCCTGCGCGAGATCCATCGACCGGTGCTGGTCATCCACGGAGACCGCGATCGCACCGTTCCGCTTCAGATGGGCCAGATGGTTTTCGACGCGGCGCACCCGCCGAAGGATTGGTATGTCGTTCACGGAGCCGACCACAATGACCTGATTTATATCGGAGGCGCCCCTTACTTCGAACGCATCAGACGGTTCGTGAAGGAGGTCGTCCCGTGATGACCGCACGCGCGCCACTTGCCTGGGAACGCTGAGGCTGGTATAGTCGTTGTTACGGTTTCCAGGCGCCGTGCAAGAGGATTAGCGATGGACCAGCAGTATATCGTGGTGGATCAGAAGACCTTCACCAAGGAAGACCTGGTGCTGGACAACCACGTCTACAAGAATTGTCAGATGGACAAATGCCGGATTTATTACAGCGGCGGCCCCTTCGAGCTGATCGATACGCACATCACAGAGTCAGAATTGATCCTGAATCAGCCCGCCAGGAATATTTACGCCGCCATCCAGATCTTCCGCACCAAGTCGCCAGGCTCGACCGTCATCTTCGAGTAAAAAGGTTAATCGTTATGCGTTATAGGTTAAACGGCCCTGAGTCGTTTAACGGTTAACGTTTTACGTTTAACGTCCTCAGTTACGGGCACGGCCTCTTCTGTATTTTCCCCTCCGCCACTCTCGTGTTACCGCACCGCTTCGTGATCTCCGACGACTTGAACACCGGGTCGTTCATGCCGCGGGAGGTGAAGAAGGCAACGCGGTCGGCGAACGCCTTTGGCCATAACTCGCCGGGGGTGGCGTAGTGAAGCGAGATCTCCACATCAAAGGACGGGGTCTCTTGCGGAGTGGGGAAGGTGATAGTCTCCACGCGGGTCTCATCCGCCTTGAGGGTCGTATCCTCGAGCAGTTTGACCGCATCGTGGTCCATGAGCGTCTTGTTGCCCTTCGCGTCGGCGAAGGTGCGCCCATACATGCGCTTCTCCCTAAACACTTCCTTAAGGTTCAGCCCTCGTATGGAGACCTGGAGATACACCTGGTTCCAGATGGGGTGCGAGGTAGGTACATTATGAGGAACGAGATTTTTCACCTTGACGGTCAACTTAGTCTGGGCGCCCTGGACGTCGGTCTCATAGTCCAGGTCAAAGGCCTGCTTGCGAAGGGCCGGGGACTTTCCATTGAACTCATGACCCGCGATGTCTCGCTTCTTTTCCTCGTTCGCCGACATGTCGAAACCCTGCGGCATATGGCAGGTCTGGCAGGACTTGCCTTCCTTGGCCGCCTTGCTGCCTTTCCAGTTGCCGATCGCTTCGGCCGTCGGGACGCCAAGCGGCGCGACGGTATGGCAACTGAGGCAGAGGTCTGACTTCTTAAAGAGGTCAAGATATTGCGAGTCGTGTGCCTTGCTTTCGAGATAGTCCTTGTACCCGCCGAAGACGGTCCGGCCCGGCTCAAGTTTGACCGGAGGATGACCTTTCACGTTCGGATCCACGGCCTTGACGAGATGGCATTGGATGCAGCCCACACCTTCGAACGTCGGATCTCCCGAGATGATCTGCTTGACCATGGACCCAACCAGGTCCGGGAACACCACCGACTGGGGCGCATGGCAGTTGAGGCAATAGCGCTTGTCTTTTCCCTTACCGGCGTAATCCTCCAGCATGGCCCTGAAAGTCGGCGACACGATGGCCCGCGCGATGGTCGATTCTTCATACTCTTCGAAGGCCCGGATATGGCACTTCTTGCACTTGGAAGAGGCCGGAAAGACCTTTTCAGGGGTCATCGGTCCCGCCTCATCCTTGGCGGCAAACGTGCCCTGGAACCACCCGATGCCGATGATCAGACCGAGGACAGTCAAACCGATTGTGAGCGTTTTCACTTGCCGAGATGTCCATCCCATAGCGCGCATGCTCCCTGTCTCACGATGTCCTGCCACGCAAGGCGGGGTGGCTTAGAGGGACTTCGTCCTGAACGTCAACACACGGGGTTCGGCATAATCTGCGATGAGACGTTTCACACGGTCACGTTCCGCGTCCGTCGGAAGGGTCTTGAGATATCCTTCCAGCAGCGCGGGGGTAGGCTTGGGAATCAGGCTGTAGGTCAGCACGGCGTCGATCTGCAGGCCTTCGCCCTCTCCGCTGAGTGTCAATTCAAACGGTACCCGCTTGGTCGTGCCGCCCTTGACCAGGATATCCCCCAGCGGTTGCTCCAACAGTTGTTCGTACTGCGTGCCGAAGGTCTTCTGGGACGAGCCCAGCAGGCGGCCGTTCTTATCCTTGACGGACACCGTAATGTAGAACTGCTTGAGGACGGGATCGCCGTCCGGGAAATTATGCGGCACGGCCCCGTTCATGACGGCCACCTGGCCTTCCACGCGGGTGCCGTTCTTCTTGGCCTCCACCTCAAGGCGCGGCATCCACTCGGCCTGCAGATTCCGGTTCTTCAGCATTAAGCCGGGGATCACGATGCCACGGAAATAATGCCGGCCGATCTCACGGGTCATCGCTCCACGCTTCGACGTCGAACTCCCCGTGGATTGCTCCATGTGGCAGGATTGACAGACGGCTCCTTCCAAAATCTCGCTGTCGATGGTTGGGCTTCGGAAGTCTCGGACCTTTTCAAAATGGCAGGATGCGCAGAAATTCGCTCCTTTGTATAGTGGAGAGTGGAAAGACGTATGGACCATGTTGTCTTCCGAATCCTTGAACGGGCCGTACATGGTCTTCCCCGCGGTCAGCTGGAAAGATGGAACCTTCTTGGGATCGTCGGCCAGCTTCTCGACCAGGTGGCATGACGCGCAGCTGATGCCCTCGACGGTAACCTTGCCGCTCATCACCTGCCCAATGATCCGGTCCGTGTGCTGCGGGAACACCATCACGGCAGGCGCATGGCAGGACAGGCATTGCTGCTTCTTGGCGGCGCTGGGGTTGGTCTGCAGCCAGATGCCCATCACGGCTCGGAAGACCGGCGACGGTAAGGCGGTCCCATGCAGCAGAGCGGCGTCCACCCGCCCCATCAGCTTGAGGTCCATCGTCATTTCGCGAAGGCCGGCCATCTCCTCATAGTGCCGATCGTGGCATTGGCGGCAGACCTCCGAGCGCACAAACACGCGTTCGATCTCTTCAATCCATGGCTCCTTCTGGGCCTTCTTATCCTGCCCGACGCCTTCCTGAAACAGAGCGGTGCCAATCCCCACCAATAAAAAAGCCGCCAGGCCCGCCCCGAACACCCCGCCCTTGAGTCCCGCTTTCCGCATTCTAATCCGAGCTCTTGGGCACAAAATGAAAGTTCATCTGTCCGCCTTGGCCTTGATTGTCAGGACTCGTAGGCTCCCACGTGCCGACAGTGCAATTGCCTTCCTTCAGGCACTCGGGCAGCAGCCGCCCGAAGTCGTCCAGGCTGCGGACCGGCTTCTTATTGATCTCGGCAATGACCGCGCCGACCTTGATACCCGCTCTTTCCGCAAGAGTATCGCCGATGATATCCAACACCGCCACGCCTTCGGCCGAGCGCAAATTCAGCTCCTTGCGGATGTCCTCGGTCACGGCTCCAACGATGATCCCGAAGTCTTCGGCCATAGCCTTTACATCCCCGTCTCTATCCACGGGGGGGGTTGCCTTTTTGTCCGAAGACTTGCCCGCAGGCACCGCAGCGCCTTTCTGATCGGGCGACGGCTCCGCCGACATCGCCGTGACGCCGCTCATCATAGTCAACAGCACCGCTAGCGCTATACCGATCATACGCATGCGCACGTTATCCTTGTTTGGCCTCTGGGGGCACCGGATCGACGATCAACTGCATCCACGGCGCGATAGCCTTCTGGCCATTGCGCTCCTTGTTCTCGCCGTTCCACACGGCAAACGCGACCGTCTGCATACGGCCGGGGCCGAACACGGCGTCATTGTCCGGATCGCGGGTCTCCATGGCCCGCTTGAAGACCACCCGCCAGCGCCCTTGCTCCCAAAGCGCATTACCCTGGACGGTTCCCTGTCCCCGTTTGCTGGTCAGCGTGCTGAAGCCTCCCCCCAGGAGGTCCTCCACCGACGACGCCCTCCGCGGAATGACTTCGAAACGCCGCACTTCGCCTTCAGACCCCTTTGCTTTTCGCTCTGCTTCGCTGGCCTTCCGCCGCTCGATATCGGTCTGCCAGTCCGCCTTCCAATGCCAGATGTTGAGGTAGTGGTCCAGTTGGCCCATGCAGAAGAAGGCCGGCGCGTCCCCCAACGGGAATGCCATCGCCGCCCCGTCGCGGAAGGTTCCGGGCGTCAGCCGATCGTTTTTCGTCGGATCCGACCACTCCAGGAGGAACACCATTTCCTTGCCGTTATGGAGGGATCGGACCGTCAGGCCTTTGATGGTAGGGTCAGGAAGGGTCGGTCGCGTGATGACCTGGCCGCTGAGCGGGAGCACCATCGGCGTCGCCTTCTCCCACTCCGGCGCTTTGGGCTCGAAGGGAAGTTCGCCGGGGACATAATAGGAACGGATGTAGAGGCCCTGCGAGCTGACGACCGGCACGCCTAAAGCGTAGGCGCCAAGAACCAGAATGAAGGTGAGCCCAAGGAGAACCTGTGCGCGACGACGCATACTCCCCTCCATCCTCAGCATGCATGAGGCCTCCCTCGTCTGGGAGGACAGGCGCTAGTAGAGCTTCAACCGGCGAATCTTATTCTCGCCCCGTTCGCAAATGTACAGGAACCCGTTGGGATCCAATGCGAGGCCTGCAGGAGAATTGACCACCGCCTCGACGGCTACGCGGCCATCTCCATGCTTGATCATCTCCTTGTCCACGGCCTTGACGAACTTGGCCATTCCGCAGCCGCCCATCGCACCCGAGTCCTTGTAGCCGCTGTCGCCGGTCCCCGCGATCGTGGTGATGATCCCCGTACCCGCCTCGACGCGCCGCACCCGATGATTCATCGCGTCCGAAATATACATGTTGCCGAAGGGATCCAAGACGACGGCTTCCGGAGCATTGAGCATGGCCCTGACGGCCGGCTTGCCATCCCCGTCATAGCCGTAGAAGCAGGCGCCCGCGACCGTGCTGACAAGCCCCGTCTTCATGTCAATCTTCCGGATCCGGTTACTCCCCTTATCCGCCACATACACATCATCGTGCTCGTCAACGGCAACGGCGACGGGATCATGGAACCGCACCTCCGGTCCCGGCTTGCCGTCGTCCAAATACACGCCCATGTCCATCCCATCCGGCGAGCATTCGGGACGCAACCACCCATGGTCGTCGCTGAAATCAATCCCGATGGCGTCCCCGGAGAGGACCACGAGGTTTTTGGCGATCAAGGGGCTGTCCCGATCGTCATCCTCTTTCGACCACCGACCGGCGATGGTCGTGAGTTGCTTGGTCTGAGGGTCGTACATGCGGATGCGGTGGGATTGACCGTCCACGATAAACATCCGATCCTTGGAATCGAAGACGATCGCGCTCGGATACGTGAGGTTCACGTCGAGCGCCGGGCCGTCGCCGTTGAACCCGAATTCGCCGGTACCGGCGATGGTGTCGATGACGCCGGTCTTCATCTCGACCCGGCGGACCCGATTGCTGCCGGAATCGCAGATGTAGAGGTCCCCCTTCGAATCGAACGCCACGTCGAGCGGCAGGTACAGTCCCGCTTCCGCAGCCGGACCGCTGTCCCCGCTGTAGCAGGTCTCACCGATGCCGGCCACATGACCGATGATGCCTGTCGCGAACTCGATCCGGCGCACGCGATCGGAGCCGGACTCCGCGAAGTACAGGTACTGCCCCTGCGGATCGACGGCCACGCTCACCGGCAGCGGCATGCCCGCTTTGGTGGCGATCTTTCCGTCACCCGTGCTGCGGGATTTCCCGTTGCCCGCAAAGGTTTCGATGACGCCGACGGAAATAACGCTGCTTTCCATGGAATTCACCTCACGTTCGACTTGCCCGACCTCACACCTTCGGCGGTTGCGCAGCCCCGGGCGGCTGCTGTGAAGATGGCGGCGAACCGGGAGTACCCGGCGGCGGAGCCGGTTGCCCTCCCGCTTCCGGCGACGGCGGCGCGCCCGGCTGCTGGCCTTGAGCCTGCTGCGCCTCCAATTCGATGGCGTCGGCTTCATGCACCGACTTTTTGAATCCCTTGATGGCTTTTCCCAGCCCTTCACCAAGCTGGGGCAGCTTCCCGGCCCCGAAGATGATCAGCACGATGAACAGAATCAGCACCAGCTCGGTGATACCCATACTCCCAAACATAGCATGCGCTCTCCTGTAAGTGACCCGTTTACTTACCCTTGGACTCGGTAGGCCGCCGAGCGGCAAACCGCTGCTTAAGCCGCTCGCGCGTCTGATCCGCCTCGGTGAATCGCTTCGCCTTCTCATACGTGCTGATCAGGTTATAGTAGGCCAGCGGCTCATCCGGATTGTTCTCGACCGCCGCCTCCATCACGAGAATGGCCTCTTCGGCCTTTCGCAGATGCAGGAAGACCTCCATCAACGCGAAGGCCGATTCAAGATTGCGCGGGTCGAGCTCGAGCACTCGACGGTAGGCGGCAATCGCGTTATCGATCGTGTGCAAGTCGGAAATATGCCGCAGATCCAGCTTTTCATAGACCTTCGCCAACTGGAACCAGGTGATCGGATCGTCGGGCGTGACGTCGACGAGCCGCTCCAGCAGAGGCATCGCCTCCATATACTCGTCCCGATCGTACAGCGCCCGTCCCAGATTGAACAGAGCCAGCACATCCTTCGGATTGATTTCGAGGGCTTTCCGAAACTGGGACATGGCTTCATCCATGTCGCCCTTGGTGGCCTGGATGGTGCCGCGGTTCGCGTAGTACATCGCGAGCGAATGGTCCATCTGCTTACGTATGGACTCCGCCATCTCAATGGCCTTCGACACGTTCTCGAGCGCCTCCTCCAGCATGCCTTTGGCGAAATAGACCTCGCCCAGCCGGCATTGCGCCTGGAAGTCCTCCGGATCCTCCTGCAGCAGTTTTTTCAGTTCGACGATCTCATCGTCGAGGCTCAGCGGCGCGTCAACGGCCTGCTCCGCGGCTTGCCCCTCCGGCGTGGCGCCTTGTTCAGTTCCAGCATCCATGTTTGCTCATATCCTCATCGTTCATCATCGGTCCGGCTCAAGAGGCACCTGATGCGTGCACCGCCGGACGATCCGGCATCTCTACCGGGAACACCTGACTGACCGATTCCCGGACATCGAGCCTCCCGTCATTGACGACCAACAGCAACCCCGCCACCACGAAAAGGGTCAGGTGGGACAACTGCAGCGCATAGCCCGCGATGAACATCAAGGCCAGGCCATAGCCGGCGCGTCGCCCCATGCTGACCTGCTTGATCACTGCGTAGGACCAGAACAGCAAGCCGGCCATATAGAGGGCGAACGGCAGATAAAAGGTATAGCCCATGCCCATCTGAAAAATCCACCCGATGCCCTGACTCGCCTGACGGACGTGTTTCGCCATCGCCGGATCGAAGAGCTCGAGCACCCCGTCCATGACCAGCAACGTAACGAAAAGCGTGGCCCATGTCGCGACGAATTGGAGCGTCCGCCTCCGTTGCTGCTTGTTCTTGGTGCGGAAGGTGAAACCGGAATACACCGCGAACACGAGCGCCGTCGCCACGACCATCAGGGCCTCGCCGAGGCGACTGATTTCATGGACCAACGGCGGGGACGCAGCAATCCTCAGCCACCCATACGTCGTCGTGGAGAGTTGATAATACAGCCAGCCCGACACGCCAAGGCCATAGCAGAGGATCATGGCACGAGCCGTCGGGGAAGCATGGGCCCGGCAGTACTGGAGCACCAGCGTCCAGACGATGAGCGCCGTCAGCATGTTGTATGCAATGGCGCCCGGCATGCCCCCCGGGAACAAGAGAAATACCACCGTCAGCGCGAGGAGCAGCGACACCATGGGCACAACGGCTCCGTCTCCCGGGCGCGTCAGCAACCCATTCATCTTATAGAAGAGAAACACGAGCAGGACGATAAAAACGAGGATCGCGGAAAAGTTCAGGAGGGCAAATCCGATATTCGACGCCCCCCGTAGAAAATATTCGACGGCGACGTACTCTTGCGCCACTTTGGACAGGTGCATCCCGAGCCGCGAAATCAGCCGATAGAAGATCAGTTCGCACAGGCCGGCGACCAGCAGCGCTTTCAGAAAATATTCCAGCAGCAGGCTCCCGGCCTCCGGACTGACTCGACTTTTCTGGGCAAGGGCAAATTCCGACATAGCTTAGGCCGTCGCGACCGGGTGCGCCTTTGCGCGGGCGATAAACAACAGCCCGTCCGCCATCGAGTAATTGAACGGCAACTCGCACACGACTTCGCTGATCTTCTCATACACGCGCTGATAGACCCGCTCCGCCTCGTCGGGCGTCATCCCGTCCGTCACCTCGTAGAAATAGCCGAGGCTGAGGTCCTCCGCCGCCGGCCGCATGATGCGCCGGATCCCGTAGCCGGCCGGGTCGCTCATGATGGGAGCCTCTTTTTCCAGGTCGAAGAGACACGGCTGGCAGGAGAACCCGTACGACGAGTTCAGCCTGGTATGACCGACGATAAACTCCGCCGTCTCCATGGCCTCGGCTTCTGTCTCGGTGGGAAACCCGATCAGGACATAACAGTGCACCGCGATGTCGAGGGCGAGACAGTCATCCACAATCCGGTTCACGTGCTCGCGCTTGATCCCTTTCTTCATGAAATCCATCACCCGCTGGTTGTAGGATTCCAACCCGAACACGATCTTCAAGCAGCCAGCATCCCGCATCAGCTTGAGAAGATCCCGCGTCAGGTTCTTCTCAAAGCGCATCTCGCAGGTCCACTGGGCGTTCACGCCGGCGTTGATAAGCTGGGCGCACAGACGCTTGGTCGGTGAGAGCGCAAAGCACTCGTCGGTAAAGAAAAAGAAGGGCGTCTGGTATTTGTCCATGAGCAGTTTGACGTCCTCCGCCACCTTCTCCGGCGACCGCTGCCGGAAGTTCTGGTGGTCCAGCGTCAAGGCACAGAACGCGCAGTCCTTGTAGTAGCACCCGCGGGAGAACTGAATGGGTAGGACCGACTGCGGCGCGAGGTACTGGCGGAACGGGAACCCATCGAAGTTCGGCGCGGCCAGTGCATTGATATTCTCCGAAAAGAACGGCTGGTTGACGATCGTTTTGCCGTTCTGCCGGTAGATGAGGTTTGGCACCTTGCTGTAGTCGCGCTTCCCCTCCAGCTGATGGATCAGCTCCAGCAAGGCGGTTTCTCCCTCAAACACCACGAAATCATCGGCGAACTGGAACATCGCATCGGCCCGCCGCAGATTGTCCACCAGCCTGGTGAAGATGCTGCCGCCGACCGTCAGGTGCAGATCGGGATTCGCCTGCTTGATCAATCGGCAGAGGGTCAGGCCCGGCAGGATCTGTGATGTCGCAGTGATCGAGACGCCGACGAGGTCGGGGGCCTGTTGCAGAATGTCCGGCACCAATTTGTCCCGGAAGATTTCCAGATAGGGATTTTCCTGTTCGTCGGCGACTGCCTTCAGGATTTCTTTCGATGAATAGATGGAATACCGCCACTGATTGTCCACCACCGAAATGCGTGTCGGAAAATACAGCGTCGAGATGAAGGCCAGCCACCGATCGATGAGGAAGAGGCTCTCCCGATACTGCTCCAAATCGTAAAACCGCTCGGACCGCAAGGTTCGCTTAGCCTCTTCGACCTGGTCGTAGAGCGGCGGGAACCAGTCGAGGGCTTCCCTCATACGGGCCAGGTGCTCCTGGCTGGCATGGCCGGTTTCCCCCTGTGTACCCGTCCGCTCTAGAGTCCTGACCTTGTCCTGCATTCGTTCGTAGGTCTCAAGCCCGACCGACTGGGTCAAAAAACCGTCGAGGACCTCAATGCCGAGGTCCCGCTGCACCACGTCGGTGACGCCCTCTTGTTTGAGGAAGCCCGTCAACGACGGCAGACTCAGGTACGGCTGGGAAGGATGCCATGTCGGGGGAAACAATAAAACCGTTTTCATTTAACGCGCCTCGCTAGCGCAAACTATTGCAAAATAAGAAAGCACAGGCACATCCGGAAGACCTCGTTCCTCCTTCCGGCCCTAGGGGTTTTATACACCCAGCATGTGAGGAAATGCAACTGCCACACACGCCCCCCAAACGGGTATAACAGGGCATAAAAAAACCCCGGGGAGAGGCGACCCTCCACCCCCGGGGTTTCTTCTGAGCCATTTACCTTACGGGATCTGCAGAGTGAACCAGGTGGAAATCCCCTTCATACCGTCGCGCTCGACGTTCTGACCGTCCCACACAGCGAAGGCCACCGGAACCGCAGCTCCAGCCTTGAACTGCACATCGTTAGGATCCGATGTCGTCAACCCCCGCTTGTACACGACGCGCCACGTGGGGCCCGTGCAGCAGCCGCCCTTGATCGAACCCGCAGCCTCCCAGAGGCCGTTCCCCACGACATCCTG
>DASYQR010000160.1:0-5039 GCA_036005325.1 Nitrospirales bacterium
GCAGGATCGGAATGCCGCCGCCGACGCTCGCCTCAAAACCGATGTCCACCTTGGCTCGCGCGGCCGCCTGGAAAAGCTCTTCCCCATGGACGGCCAGCAACGCCTTGTTGGCAGTGACGACGGACTTCCCCTTGGCGATCGCGTCGAGCAGAAACCGCTTGGCCGGATCATAGCCGCCGATCAGCTCGATGACGATGTCGATCGTGGGATCGTCGATGACCTCGCGAGCATTGGACGTCAGCACCCCGGATGGGAGGGTGAGACCGCGGTCGGTTGTGAGATCGAGATCGGCGACCTTGACCAATTCAAGCGGAACACCCAGGCGTTGACGGATCAGAGCCGCATTGGCAGCGAGCACCTTGGCAACACCGGTCCCCACGGTCCCAAACCCGATCAAGCCGACTGCGATGCGGTTTTTCACGAAGTCGCCCTATTCTTCCCCGCCGGAGAGCTTGAGGGCCTTCTTGATACCGCGAATCGCCTGCCGGGTGCGATGCTCGTTCTCGACCAAGCCGAACCGCACGTGGTCGTCCCCGCACTCGCCGAACCCGATCCCCGGCGAGACCGCGACTTTGGCTTTCTGCAGGAGCAATTTAGAAAATTCCAAAGATCCCATGGAGCGATATGCATCCGGGATGGGAGCCCAGACGAACATGGTCGCCAGCGGCTTTTCGACCTTCCATCCGATCCGGTTCAGTCCGTCAACCAACGCATCGCGCCGGTCCCGGTACAGCTTGACGTTCTGCTGCACGCAGTCCTGAGGCCCGTTCAAGGCGATGATGGCGGCGATCTGGATCGGCTGGAAGATTCCGTAGTCGAGATAGCTCTTGATCTTCTGCAACGCCTCGATCATCTTGGGATTGCCCACGCAGAACCCTACCCGCCAACCCGGCATGTTGTAGCTCTTGGACAGGGTGAAGAATTCCACACCCACGTCCTTGGCGCCGGGGACCTGGAGGAAGCTTGGCGCCTTGTATCCGTCGAAGACGATGTCCGCGTACGCCAGATCATGGATCACGTAGACGTTGTTTTCCTTCGCGAACGCCACGATCTTTTTGAAGAACGCCGCGTCCACGACGGCAGTCGTCGGATTGTGCGGGAAGTTGATGATCAGCATCTTGGGCCGCGGCAGTGTCCGGCGATAGGCCTCCATCAGGTCTTCGAAGAAATCGCTGTTCTGCCGCAGAGGAATCCCGCGCACTTCGCCGCCGGCGATGATGACGCTATAGGGATGGATGGGATAGGTGGGCGTGGGGGTCAGCACCACGTCACCCGGCGATACCATCGCCAGCGCCAAATGCGCCAATCCCTCCTTGGAGCCGATGGTGACGATCGCTTCCGTCTCAGGATCAAACTCCACTCCATAGTGGCGTTGATACCACGCGGTGATGGCATGACGAAGCTTGGTAATCCCCCTTGAGGCGGAATACCGGTGGTTTCTTGGGTTCTTGGCAGCTTCGATGAGCTTGTCTACAATGTGCGGAGGCGTGGGCTCATCCGGATTGCCCATACCGAAGTCAATGATGTCTTCTCCGCGCCGACGTGCTTGGAGCTTGAGGGCTTGCACCTCGTTAAACACGTAGGGTGGTAACCGATTGATTCTAAAGAAGCTCTCGTCCAACTTTCGCCTCCTCAGCCACGCGAACTGGGAAAATCCGAACAACCTGGGGAAAGCTGGATTCTAAGTCACGTGACCGATTTTGTCAAATAATCTCAAGCGTTCGGCGAGTTGATCGGAAACGAGCGGGTCTGCTCTGGCAGGACTTATTTTTTTTGGCGAAGATTTTCATCCGCCGCCCATAAGAGTTCGTCGGCAGTCTCGGGCGGTTCCTGGCTGCTGGCGATGCCGACCCTGCACTGGATCTCCCGAGGAAGCCCGCGTCGGGCGGCCAAGTCCGAGACCTTTTCGTGCAAGCGGTTCACCACCAGATCAACGTGGCCGGGCGCAGCATCCACCAAGAGCGCGACGAATTCGTCACCCCCGTAGCGGACCACGAGATCGGTGGCGCGGGCGGTTTCCTTGAGCGCGTCGGCCACGACCCGCAGGACCTCGTCTCCAACCATATACCCGCAGCGATCGTTGATCGTCTTCAGATGCAGGATGTCCACGACCAATAAGATGACGCCGCTATGGCGGCGGCGGGGCCCGGCCGCCAGACGCTGATAATGATCGTGGAACGCCCGTCTGCCAAGAAGCCCAGTCAGTGGGTCCGGGGCATGACGCGCAAGCAGGCGGTCCCCGTTGTACAGCCTCACGGCTATCATCCGCAGCACGCCGATCGCCAGCTCCGGCGACCGCTGAAGCACCTGCATGAAGCGCTCCGGGGAGAGGACCAGGCAGCGGGTATTTTCCACCGCCACGACCGTCGCTGAACGCGGCTGATCTGTCAGCGTGCCCAGTTCGCCGAATATCTCTCCATAGCCGAACTCGGCCAACCCCTGGCCAGCGAACTGGCTCTCACACGTCGCCTGAACGATACGCACCTGCCCTGAAAGCACCACATAAGGGGAGGCAGAAGATTCGCCTTGATGGATGACGACGTTCCCGGCCGTGAAGACCTTTTCGGTCGCCTGTCCCACCAAGTGCAGAATCTGTTGCCGATCGAGCGACCGGAACAAGGGCATCATCGCAAGCGTATCGGCATGCGCGGCGGCCGCAACATCCGCAGCGCCTTTATTGTCGGCGGCGCGCGCACTCTCGGCAGACCGCAAGGTGATTGTGTCGGGGACAACCTGATCGCTTGGATTGCTGCCGTTCGCCACGATGGCGCGGGTCAGCCAGGCCAAGATGCGTGTCCGCAGCATCGGCGCGCTGAACGGTTTAGGCAGGCAGTCGGTTCCGGTCGTCTGGGTGATGCGCAAGTCGGCCGCGGCGTCTAACCCCTCAGTGAGGAGAATGATCGGAAAGTCGGGCCAATCCAAGCGCGCCCGCAACGGCTCGATCAACGCCGCGCCGTCGCCGTCCGGCAGTTGTCCGTCGATAATGGCCAGATCGGGCCGGATATCGGGAGCACATGACAGGGCAGTCCGTTTGTCCGACGTCGGCAGCAGCACCAGGTTGTCCTCTGACAGTAACTGTCCGATGGTCGCAATGTCGGTCTCGCTGGAGCTCACCACCAGCACGCGTTTGCCTGCGATGGGAGGACGCCGTATCGCCGACACGTTCGGCATAGGGACCGCGCGCCGGTTGCCCCGCACGTCCACTTCAAGCCTCTCCGCGGCCGCAAAGACCTCCAGCGATCGGCCGCGCGAGGCAACGCGCTCCTTGGCCGCCGCCTCCAAGCTGGCCACCGTCGCGTCGTCGTGTGTGGGATCATGATGAAACAGCGCCAAGCGCCCGCACCCCGCAGCCAACGCAACATCTGTGGCGTACCCCACAGGGCTGTGCCCCCACCCGACTTTGTTGTCGGCGTACTCCGCATCGCTGTATTGGGCGTCATGAATGACGAGGTCCGCCCCTTTCAGAAACGCGACGTGGCGCCGGTCGCCGGGGTGGCTAAAGACCTGGTTCGCCGTCTTCCAGAACGGCTCATGGTCGGTCACGTACGCCACCGTCGTGTCATCGTTGGTGATGCGGTACGCGAGAGTCGGCGCCGTATGGTTCAGGTATTGCGTCTGAACGAGCATGTCGCCGACACGGAAAAACCCTTCCTCCAACTCCGTAAAATTGATGCGGCTGCGCAAGTCGCGGAGCGTGACTGGAAAGTAGGAGTGCTGCATCTGTCCTGCAATCGCGTCCTCGACACGACGCTGAAAGCCCGACGGTGCATAGATGTTCAGTTCGGTATCGGGCAGGAAAGCCGGGCCGAAAAAGGGGAAGCCCTGGATATGATCCCAATGGGTATGGCCGATGAAGAGATGGAGCCGGAAGGGTTGGGACGCGGTGTCCATGAGATGCTGACCCAATTCCCGGATGCCGGTCCCGCAATCCAGAATGATGACGGAGCCGTCGGAGGGTCGAAGTTCAACGCAGGAGGTATTGCCCCCGTATTTGGTCGTGTGGGGGCCAGGTGCTGGGATGGACCCGCGTGTGCCCCAGAATCGTACCTGCATGACCAGCCCCCCTCTTTCCTGACCCGACGAGAAGCTATCAAGCAAAAGCATTGCCCGGTAAAGCTGATCAGGAATTTCATGTTTTGTCAAGAAATGTGCCAAGAGATTTTCCGTGATTGTCATACTTCTATTACCCCTGTTACCATTGTTGGATTCGTCTTTACACACAGGCGCCTGCTTAAAACTATGGCCTCCCAGAACGAGCTGCTCATCACCGGCGCGCGCCAGAACAACCTCAAAAATATCTCCCTGCGCATCCCCCATGACCAGGTCACCGTCATCACCGGCGTGTCCGGCTCCGGCAAATCCTCCCTGGCTTTCGACACAATCTTTGCCGAAGGTCAATGGCGTTACATCGAGTCGCTGTCCACCTACGCCCGGATGTTCCTGGAGAAGCTCGACCGCCCGGACGTAGACCGGTTGGAGCACATCCGGCCGGCCATCGCCATCGAACAGAAGAATCCCGTCCGCACCGCGCGTTCCACGGTCGGCACCACGACCGAGATCGCCGATCTTCTCCGGCTCCTGTTCGCCAAGATCGGACACCCTGTCTGCCCGACCTGCAACAGGGAAGCTCGCGCTTACCAACCGGGCGACGTCGCTGAGACGCTCCTGACCGAGCATGCCGGAGGACGGGCCATGGTGCTGTTCCCGGCGCTCAGTCCCGATCAAGAACCTTTCGCGCTTCTTCAAGATTTGATCCGCCGCGGGTTCGTACGGCTCCATGTTGGCGACGACATCGTGGACTTGACGCCGGAGGCCGTGCCGGCGATCGCAACCCGACTCAAAGGCGTCCGCGAATTCGAAGTCGTCTTGGACCGCCTCGTGCTTCGCCCGGACAACCGCACGCGTCTCGTGGATACGGTCGAGACGGCCTTTCGCGAAGGGCACGGACGTTGCGCCGTGGAGATCATCGGCGCGGACCGTTTACGGTTCGCACAGGCTTATGGTTGCCAATCATGCGGCCGGACCTTCGAGACGCCGAA
>DASYQR010000161.1:0-2479 GCA_036005325.1 Nitrospirales bacterium
TCACGAGCCGTGCCCCTTCCTGCTGCCCCACCTGGATGTACTGTTGCACTTTTTCCAGTTGCGCGTGGTTGACGAGCGGCCCGATGTCGGTGCCGGGTTTCAGCCCGTTTCCCACGCAGAGCTTCCCCATCCGGTTAAGCAGCATCCGACTCAGTCTTTCCTTCACATCCTTATGGACGATGAGCCGGCTGCAGGCCGTACAGCGCTGGCCCGTCGTCCCAAAGGCGCTCCATGTTATTCCGTCCACGGCCAGCTCCAGATCGGCATCCTCCAGCACCACAATGGCGTTCTTGCCGCCCATCTCCAACGCAACCCGCTTGTGACGCGACGCCGCCTCCACCGCCACCTTGCCGCCGGTGGTCGTGGAGCCCGTGAACGAAATGAGCGCGACGTTGGGATGGCGTACCAGCGCTTCTCCCAGTTCAGGGCCGTTCCCAAGGATCAGGTTCACCACGCCCGCCGGCACTCCACAATCCTCCAGGACCTTGACGAAGAGCGCGGCCGTGACCGGCGTCTCCGGCGAAGGCTTCAGCACCACGGTGTTACCCAGGATCAGCGCCGGGAAGGTCTTCCAGGAGGGAATCGCGATCGGAAAGTTCCAGGGGGTGATCAGACCGACGACTCCCACCGGCTCCCGCACACACTGGGCCGATTTGTCCGGAAGCTCGGAAGGCACGACCTGGCCGAACTGACGTCGCCCTTCGGCGGCCATGTAATAGGCCATATCGATGGCCTCCTGAACGTCTCCGTTGCCTTCGGCCAGCACCTTGCCCATCTCGCGGGTCACCGTGCGGGCCAACGTCTCCTTGTCCCGCAGCAGCCGCTCGGCCACGCGAAACAGAATTTCGCCGCGCCGAGGCGCGGGCATGCACCGCCACCCTTCAAAAGCCTCGGCTGCGGCCTTCACCGCGTCGTCGATGTCCTCCGGCCCCGAGTCCACGCACCGTCCCACTACGTCGCCTGTCGCCGGGTCACGACTCTCAAAGGTTCGGCCGGAATGAGCACCGACCCATTTCCCTCCGATAAAATTCTTCACCAGTGTTTTCATGGCAGCACCGCCTCCAGAACCGCCAGCCCTTCGTCCACCTCGTGGCGAGTGATGCTCAACGGCGGGCTGATTCTGAAAGAATTCCTCCCGCACGGAAGAAGCAGGAGACCCCGCTGGAACGCCTTCAGCACGACGGCGTCGCGTTCGGCCTCCGCCCGTTCCTTGGTCCGTTGGTTGCGCACCAGCTCAACGCCGATCATCAGACCACGACCCCGTACGTCGCCGATCATTCGATGCCGCCGCTGCAGACTACGCAATCGCTCTTGAATATACGCCCCCTGGTCGGCGGCGTTCCGCAGTAAGCCCTCTTTCTCGATCACTTCAATCGTGGCAAGCCCGGCCTCGCATGCTACGGGGTTCCCCCCGAACGTCGAGGTGTGGGATCCCTTCTCCCACGACATCACGCGCTTGCGGGCGATGATGGCGCCCAGCGGTAACCCCCCGCCCAAGGCCTTTGCCATGCAGATGATGTCGGGCACAACCCCCACATGCTCGATCGCGAAGAACTTGCCGGTCCGCCCCATGCCGGCCTGCACTTCGTCGTCCACCAGCAAGATCCCGTAGCGATCGCACAGACGACGGAGTCCTGTGAGAAAACGATCAGGCGGCACGATCACGCCGCCTTCCCCTTGGATCGGCTCGATAAAGACGGCGGCCGTCTCCTCCGGCGGAAGCACCGTGCGGAACAGGACGTCTTCGATGTGCTGCAGACATTCACCGGCCGGATCGTCCGTGCGGCTCCGGTACGGATCGGGATACGGCGCGTGAAAGACTCCCGGAAGAAGCGGCGCAAAACCCCGGCGCTGAACCGCTTTGCTAGCGGTCAGTGAGACGGCCCCCAACGTCCGCCCGTGGAACGCGTTGTAAAATGCCAGGACATATGGACGTCGAGTCGCGTGGCGTGTGAGCTTGATGGCCGCCTCCGTCGCTTCCGTCCCCGAGTTGCAGAAATACACCTGCTTCGAATCGCGCCCGGGAGCGAGACCGACCAAGCGTTCCGCCAGACGGACATACGAAGGGTAAAAGAAGTCAGCGAAGGAAAAATGAACGAGGCGGTCTGCCTGCGCCGTGATGGCCCCGACCACGTGCTTGTGACCATGCCCGGTGACACTGACGGCGACGCCTGCCGTGAAGTCGAGATAGCAATTGCCGTCTATATCCCAAACGTGACAGCCGGCGGCGCGATCCACGACCAAGGGATAAGCCTGGGTGGCAGAAGGGGCGACGTGCCGGCTGCTGCGGCGCAGGAGGGCGCGAGCCCGAGGACCAGGAGGGGTGATGCGGATGTGTAGTGTCGACATCGGGACGCCTCGCACGCGACGCGCCCATACTGACAAAACGTAGCTGCTGTATTATAGCGTACTGCCCGTTCGGCCGAAGCGCAAGGAGGGGTCAGACACAAGGAGCTCAGTGCTTCGCGGGAGCCTTGGT
>DASYQR010000162.1:0-12531 GCA_036005325.1 Nitrospirales bacterium
GCGCGCTGCAGCCGGCGGCGGTGATCCTCAACATCAACGATGAAACGCTGGACGCCTTCAAGGCGCTGGAAGCCCTCAAAGGCGACGAGCGGTCGAAAACCATCCCGGTCCTGGCGTTCGCCAACCACGAAGAAGTGGACAACTGGAAACGAGCCCAAAAACTGGGAGTCACCAAGATCGTATCCCGCAATGAATTCTCGTCCAAAACTCTGCAACTGATCCAAGAGGTAGTGGGCACAGAAGGGAAGCTTTCAGCATGAAGCGTTCGCGCCTGTACGACGAGCACACAACGCGCGGCGCGTCGTTCACAGAGCAAGCCGGCTGGGAAGTGCCCGCGCATTACGGAGACGCCGCCGCGGAACACCTGGCCGTGCGTCGCGGCATCGGGATCATGGACCTCTCCCAGCGCGGGAAGATCAAGATCACCGGCGACGACCGGGTGAAGTGGCTGCAGAGCATCATCAGCAACGACATCCTGCCCCTGGCCGCAGGACAAGGCACGTATTCGAGCCTCCTCACGCACAAGGGGAAAATGCTCTCCTACTTCCGGGTGTATCAGCTCGGCGAAGCGCTGATGCTGGAGGACGTCGGAGAGTTGGGCGACGCCACCTTTTCGACTCTGCGCAAGTTTCTGCTGTACGGCACCAATGCCAAGATGGAGAACTGCGCCGAGACCTGGGGACTCCTGCTGATCAGCGGCCCGAAGACGTTTGATCTCGTCAAGAGCGCATTGGGTGCGGACTTGGATTCTCTGAAACCTCTCTCGTTCCTGCCCATGGACATTGCAGGGCATGGGGCCTTGCTGATCCGCGCCGAAGAAACCGGCGAGACCGATGTGGAGGTTCTCGTTCCGGCCGATGGCTTGAAGGTAGCATGGGACCGCCTGTGGGCCGCGGGAGAAGCGATGGGCTTAAAGCCGTTCGGGGCGCATGCGTTGGATACCTTGCGCGTCGAGGCAGGTCTTCCCAAGGCAGGACCAGACCTCAATGAAACCATCGTTCCGCCGGAAGCCAACCTGGAAGGGAAAGCCTTTAGCCTCACCAAAGGCTGTTATCCCGGGCAGGAAGTGGTCGCCCGGATGGACACCTACGGGTCGGTCCGTCGTCATTTGGTGGGACTCGTCCTGGAGGACGCGATGATCCCTCCTCCAGGCGCCAAGCTCTTCAGCGGGGAGCGCGAAGTGGGCTGGGTGTCCAGTGCGGTTCGATCGCCGTCGCTCGGCAAAGTCATCGCCTTCGGCTTTCCGCTCCGCGACTTCACGCCCCCCGGCACCCCGCTGACCGTGGAGATCAACGGCCAGCGCAAAGCCGCCACGGTCCACCCACTGCCGTTCGTAAAAGGCTCGTAGACTTGCCCCACTCTATGACTCCCGCCGCCGAACAACGTGGACTGCGTCTCGAGCAGGAGCTCCACCGGATGACCGAGATTCTGATCCGGGACTACCAGCCCGAAAAATTGATCCTCTTCGGATCGGTGGCGCAGGGCGATATCCACGAGTGGAGCGATCTCGACCTGGTGGTGATCAAAAAGTCCGAGAAACCTCTGCTGGAGCGGACCGAGGAGGTCCTTCGCCTGATTCGTCCGAAAGTCGGGCTGGACGTGCTGGTCTATACCCCCGAGGAAGTGGAGGAGTTGGTCGCAGACCGGCGGGTCTTCGTGCTGGACGAAATCATTTATAAGGGAGCCGTCGCGTATGAGCGCCGAAAATAGGTGGGCCGCCTTCGCGGCGGAGGACGTGGCCATGGCGGAGGCTGCGCAGGGCTTGGGGCTCTGGAACCAGGTCTGCCTGCACGCCCAGCAGGCCGCGGCCAAATTGTTGAAGGCCTTTCTCACCGAGCGCCACCGGCCGATCCCGCCGGCCAGGCATCTGGCGGAATTGCTGGCGCTCTGCGCGGAAGCCGACCAGCACCTGTCCCGGTTCGAGGACCGCTGCTACGCCCTCGACAAATACCTGATCCCGCTGACCTACCCCGATGCCGTCCCGACTAGCCAGGCCGGCAGCCTGCCCACCGAAAAGGACGCCCGCGAAGCGCTCGACATCATGAAGGAACTAAGAGAGGCGCTGAGGGTCGAGTAAAACGCGGTGGCATCCGTGTAGGGGCGAGGCGTTGCCTCGCCCTCTGAGGGCGACCCGCCGGGTCGCCCCTACGACAGGACCCCGGAGCCGCAGGCGGCAAGACCCGCCTAGGCGACCGGCGAGCCGTGGTGGTGGATCATGAACCACCGCCCCTGCTGCCGCTCAAAGAGATTTGTCGCGAGCACGCGCGATTCCTGCTCCTCGCCGTCCGTGCTGCTTGTGATGTTCTCCATGCAGAGCACCCACGCCACGTCACCCGCCACCTGGATCATGATATCCGTGAGGTGGAATTTCATCGCGAAGGTGTTGTTGAAGATCATAACCCAGCTGTCGCGGACTGCTGGCCACCCGGACCGCAGGCTCCAGCCGGGATGAATGCAGGTGACGTAATCCTCCTTCGCCCACACCTCATCCATCTTTTTGATGTCGAGGCTCTCAAAGGCACTGTAAAAAGCCTCATTTGCCTTCGAGACCTCCTCGATCATCTCCTTGAGCATGGATGAGAGCGGCTAGTCGCCTTCAGGCTCGGCGTGGCCGTGCTGGTGCTTGACGGTCTCTTCGTCGAACAGGTCCGCCATCTCGTCGGAAATATCTTCCTGCTCCGACGGATGCGGGACTACGGTGAGCTCCTTCTTTTTGGGCTCGCTCGGCTTGGGCTCTTCGGAGTCTTTGGGTTTTTTCGCCATGTCGCGCTCCCCGCTCTATGGATCCGAACAGTCCCGCATGAACCCGCAGTTGCGGCAGATCAGCTTGCAATGCACATCCAGCATGGGACAGCCGCAGATGTCGCAGAGCTCGCCCGGAGACGCCGAGGGCGACTGGCTGGGAGGATTGGCCTCGTTATGCAGAAGATCGCTCGCAGGGAAATCGAAGTCCATGGGAGCCCTCACGCAATCCCGCTCTCATCCTACTCCAAGCCAGAATGGATTTCCACTGAGACGGTCAATCGGCGCGTATGATTCCCAGCATGGAATGCCCGTTGAGCGTGCATTGAAAGGGATAGGTCTTCCCCTTCGTGGCGTAGAACCAGATCACGGCCTCTTGGCCGGGATCGAGCAGCACGCGGGAGACGCGCTTCTCGCTGTATTCGACCGTGCCGGTTCCCTGAACCTGGATGAATGTCCCCGCCTCGAAGAGACTGGGGGATAGGACTTCGTGCTGTACCGGACCGTCTTCCCGGTTCTGCACCACCAGAACAGCGAAGTTATCGCCGGGGACTAAGAGCGTATCGGGATGAAAACCGAGCTGTTCGATCGTGACAACTTCGCCGAAGAACCGAGCCGAGCTCGAGGAAGGGAGACCGCACAGCACAAAGATTGAAATCAAGACTGCGATGACGAACTGCCAGGAGGTTTTCATAGCTCACCCGCCTTAATTATACAGGCAAGCTCGAGACTCTGCCGGGCAAGCCAGGCTGCGAAAAACCCTCAGGCGTGGGCCATGGGCGCGGGCCGCCCTCGTTTGTTCCTGAGGATCAGCGGGTCCAAGACATTCCCGCAGCAGATGCAGCGCCAGCCGTAGAAGCTGAGAAACCCGCTGTCATCGAACATATCGTAGAATTGATCCCTCACCATTAACCCACGACACCGTAAGCACCGCATGGGGGTTCCTCCTTTCACATCAACATCATACGCTTCGCAAGAAGCTTCACTTGCTGCTTGAGCCACCAGCACCGCACGACGACGTAAAGCCGCCGAACCTTTTGCCACCAGTGGTTCATCCTGTATGACACCTTTACCCCCTACACCGTTTAGTCACCGACCGATCATTCAACATATTTGTATAAGGCAAACCCAATGCCAGGCCCTCCCGCGTCAGGACGCAAGCAGAATCCGTTGATATGTTTTCCTTTACGAAAAAGAGGATGCTGGACGTGAATGGTTCTTCCCCTTATCAGGACTATCCTTTCCTCCACTTGCCGGATCTGCTTCAGGCTATCCTTGACTACCTGCAAGGCTTCTTGATATGGGGGAGGCCATGAACCAAGCGCGAAAGGCGGCCCTGGCGCGGGAATGGATCATTTTTGCCCTGAGCTTCGGCCTCGGCGGCCACGTGGCTCTGGGCTTCGTGCTGCACAACCCTTCGCCTGAGCGCTGGCAGGCGATGGGATGGAATGCCGTCTTTTTTGGGGTGTTCGTCTACGTCGCTGTGCAGGCCGGCCGCTCGATCTATCTGGCGATCCGTGCGAGCCGGACTAAGCACGACACCTGACATCATTAGCGGGGAGGGAACAGCATGGCAACAGGATCCATGGGGAAACCCAGCGAGAAAGAAGAAGAGTATTTCGCACGGCAGGCCGTTGAGCGGATGAAGAAGGAAGCCGCCGAACGCGAGGCCAAGATGGCCGAAGAGGAGAAGAAGAAGCTCAAAGCACTTCACTACATGCACTGCCCCAAATGCGGGCAGCAGCTTGCGGAGCTCGACTACAAGGGGGTCAAGATCGACCGCTGCATGAATTGCCAGGGTATCTGGCTCGACGCGGGCGAGTTAGAACTGGTTACCCAGAAAGCAGGCTATCTGAGCGGGATGCTGAAGCTGTTCAAATAAAGGGGGCTGGCTCCGCGAGATGCCTGTCCCCTTTCCATGACTAACTAAGGCATAAGGTAGACCCTCAGAATCTCCTCCTCGTGAGGATTTAAGTTCTCGAATTCAAGCGTGAGCAGAAGTCGGGCGTTATCGGGAATGATCCCTCGCACGACACAACTCAATGTTAATCTAGACCGCAAATGATTATCTAAGACGACTTTGGCATGAAGAAGGTGACCCTGATGAATGGTTTTACATGAGTCGGTTGCTATGCGCATGCCGGTAGCCGAAATATCCAGTACAGTGCAGAGTCTTTCGAATTTCTTCAATTCGGATGCTACCGTAAAAACACCTCCCAGGTTGACACGCTTCCGATAATTCTTTCGAGCATTCAATAGGACGTTGGTGCGCACACCGCAGGGACACTCATATTGGAATGGATTGCGCGAGTTCTGCGGGATGTCATCGAGTTTGAATACTTGCGGCTGAGCGCAATGAGGACATACCACAGTAAAACTTCTTTGGTGAGTGATATACGCCACAATGGGTTGTTCAGCCATCTTTGTCCTATGTTAAGAGTTAAGCCGACAGAAGAGGGCCAAAGGGGATAGGCACCACTCGGAAATGGAGAATGAGCACAGCCATCTAACCGGCTCTCTATCCTAATGCTTTTCCAGAGAGCTAATGAGGGGAATCTCGCGTGACCTGTCCGCTTCACTTTGGATTCTGAGGCGTTCGGCCCTCGATTCATTCATCACATGTTCGAGCAGAGCGTCACTCACCTGCGTCAGCTCGGCCGCCGTATCCTTCAGCGCGCCGTGTTCAACGGCGCGCGACAGCTCTTCAGCCTTCGTCGCCCCCTGCTTCTTCCCAAGGAACGGCTTGAGAATGAGGTACACGACGTCACGCACCGGCATGTAGCGGAGAAAGCGGCGCAACAGACGAAAGGTTTGAATCGGGTAATGCGTCAGCTTATACAGAAACAGCCGCCGCAGGCCGGCACGACGCTCCGAGGTGATCATCTCGCCGGAGAGGCAGGTGGGATCGATCTCCGAACATTTGAAGTACTTGTACCAGTCGCTCCGCTCATTCACCAATCCCCGCTTCACGTATTCCTGCCAGAGCGGCGTGCCGCGGTAGACACACAGCCGGTTAAACCCGAAGGTGTCCAGACGGAGCGTGGACGCAAACCTGAAGGTGGCGCGCATGTCCTCAGCGGTCTCGTCCGGATTCCCGACGACAAAAAACCCGTGCACAATATCAATCCCTGCTTGCTTGGCGTTCGTGACCGCGGTCTCGACCTCCGCCAGTGTCTGCTCCTTTTTTAATCGATCCAGCACTTTCTGGCTGCCGCTCTCGATGCCGAACATCACTGTCCGGCAATGGGCCTTGGCCATGGCGGGGAACAAATGCTGCGCCACCGAGTCTACCCGCCCCTCGCAGCTCCAGTGGATCGTGATCCCCCTATCGTTGATACCTTTGCAGATCGCTGCGATCCGTTTGGGCTGAAGAAGAAAGTGATCATCGACGAAGGCCACCGCGCCGTAGCCGAGCTGCTGGAGGTGAGTGAACTCATCCACAACGTGCTGCGGACTGCGGGAGCGCCACTTCCCCTCATTGAAGATCGGGATGTCACAGAACACGCAGGGCCAGGGGCAACCGCGTGAGGTCTGCATGCTCGTGAAGCGCTCCATGGACAAGACCGCAGGCACATCGAGGGGCATCGATTCGACAAAGTCCAACGGCAGACTGTCGCGATCCGGGAACGGCCACTGATCGAGATTGCGCTCCATCGTGCGGTTAGGGTTGTGCATGACGTGGCCGTCCTTCGCCCAGGTCAGCCCTCCGACCTCCGCCGGATCGTCCAGATGCTCCACCAGATCGAGAATGAGCTGTTCGCCATCACCACGGCAGACAAAATCCACTTCAGGGCACTGGAGTTTGATCAGTTGGGCGTTGAGTGTCGCGAACACACCACCAAACGCCAGACGCACGTGTGTATCCGCGACGCGGATCTGCCGGGCGAGAATCTTCGCATGGGGATAACTGGTGGTACTCAAGAAACTGAGCCCCACGAGAACCGGTTGGAGTCTGTGTATCTCTTCGATGATGACTTCGTTGGGCGTTTCCGGATTCGCTTGGTCGAACATAAAGCACTCGTGCCCTGCACGCTTGAGCACAGCTGAGAGCGACATGATGCCGATGGGAGGGAATCCCATCACTCGAATATTCCCATTGGTCGCACGGGTCGCCGCCGGAATCGCGTAAAATTGAGGGTCGCGGACGTGAATCAAGAAGATACGCATGAGAAGCTCCAATTCGGCGCTACAGTGTTAGGGGTATAAGGCCGAACCATTCTAATCAGATGTAGTTGATCTTCGGAGTGTCGTCTTTGCGTGATTTCCAATACGCGAGCTTGTTGAGCGCGTTGAGGTAGGCCTTGGCGGAGGCGACGATGATATCGGTGTCGGCGCCGTGGCCGGTCACCGTCTTCGGCCCCTCCTCCACCTTTACCATCACCTCGCCCTGCGCGTCCGTGCCGCCCGTGATAGCCTTGACGACATAAGCGATCAGCGTGCTCTTGGTCTGAGTCATCTGCGCGATCGTGCGGTAGGCGGCGTCCACCGGGCCGTCGCCCTGGCCGGACTGCTTCACGAATTTTCCGTCCATCTCGAGCTCGATCTGCGCCGTGGGCGTCATGTCGGTCCCGCTCTCGACATGCAGGGCCTTGAGCTTGTAGGTCTCCGGGATGGTCTGAAGCTCTTCCGCGACGATGGCTTCCAGGTCTTCCTCGTAGACTTCCTTCTTCTGGTCGGCCAGCCGCTTGAACCGCTCGAAGGCCTTGTTGAGCTCCTCGTCGGTCAGCTTGTAGCCGAGCTCCTCCAGCCGCTGCTTGAAGGCGTGCCGGCCGGACAGTTTCCCCATCACCAGCGTGCTCTTCCCCAGCCCGATGGACTCGGGCCGCATGATCTCGTACGTCGTCTTCTCCTTGAGCAGCCCGTCCTGGTGGATGCCCGAGGCATGCGCAAAGGCGTTGGCGCCGACAATGGCCTTGTTCGGCTGGACCACCATACCGGTGATATTACTCACCAGCCGGCTGGTCTTGACGATCTCCTCCGTCACAATCCGGGTGTCCGCGCCGTAAAAGTCCTTGCGCGTGCGGAGGCCCATCACGATCTCTTCTAACGACGCGTTACCCGCCCGCTCCCCGATCCCGTTGATCGTGCACTCCACCTGGCCGGCGCCTTCCACGATAGCCGCCAGGGAATTGGCGACCGCCACACCGAGATCATTGTGGCAGTGGACGGAGATCACGGCTTGCTTGATGTTGGGCACATTCTCCCGGATCCCGCGGATCAGCCGGCCGAACTCCTGCGGCGTGCCATAGCCCACAGTGTCGGGAATGTTGACCGTCGAAGCTCCAGCCGCGATGACGGCCTCCAGCACCTCGTACAGGTACTTGGGGTCCGACCGGGTGGCGTCCATCGGCGAGAACTCCACGTCCTCCACGTAGCCGCGGGCGCGAGTGACCATCTCAACGGCGCGCTTGTGCGCCTCGTCACGCGTGAGCCGGAACTGGTGCTTCAGATGGATGTCCGACGTCGAAATGAAGGTATGGATGCGGACCTTGGGCGCGCCTTTCAACGCCTCCCAGGCCCGGTCCACGTCCTCGGGTCGCGCGCGAGCCAGGCTGCAGATGGTGGGCCCTTCCACTTCGTGCGCGATCCGGCGCACGGCTTCGAAGTCGCCCGGCGAGCTGTAGGCGAACCCCGCCTCGATGATGTCCACGCCGAGACGCGCGAGCTGCTTGGCCACCATCAGCTTTTCGTCGAGGTTCATCGCCGCGCCGGGAGACTGCTCACCGTCCCGGAGCGTCGTATCGAATATGCTGATCAGCCGACTCATTTTATTTTTTCCAATCTACAGGCATTCTTTCCGGCTCACCGCCGCGCCGGACGGCGCGTCGCACCAGGCCGAACGCCAGCATCACCACGCCGGATAAGGCATAGCCGGCGAACAAGGCAAACAGCGCGATCTGAGGGGCCGCCGCGATCAGCATGATCACCAACACGCCCCAGACCAAGTACATGAAGCCTTCCCCGGCCAGGAATTTCACCCCCTTGAACTTCGTGTACCGGACCGTGCTGACCATCAAAAAGGCCAGGGCGAGCGTCACAATCAGGGTGAGCACCGGCTTCACCTCCTTGCCCACCCTGAGAATGTGGTGGTCCAGAAGCATGAGCGATGCCAGGACGCCGGCTGCCGCCGGGATCGGCAGTCCCATGAAATAGCGGTTGTCCGTCGTGCCCGTCAGGACATTGTACCGGGCCAGCCGGAGCGCGCCGCAGCCCACGAACGCGAAGATCATGGCGAGTCCCAGCAAGCCGTATTCATTCAGCGCCCAGGAATAGATCAGCACGCCCGGCGCGACGCCGAACGACACCAAATCCGCCAGGGAATCGTATTCGATACCGAACTGGCTGGTGGTTTTGGTCCACCGGGCGGACTGGCCGTCCAGTACGTCGAAGATCAGCGCCACCAGGATGGCGATGGCGGCCTTCACGTAATTGGCGCCGAAGACAGCCATGATCGCATAGAGGCCGCAAAACAAGTTCCCCGTCGTGAGCAGATTCGGCACGACGTAGATGACCTGCCGGCGACGCTCCCGCAGCGATGTTCTCATTCTCATGACAGCACTCCTATGACCGACTCCCCCCCCACGACCCGGTCTCCGGTTTTCACCCGTAGCGCGGTCCCGATCGGCACGTACAGATCCATGCGCGATCCGAACCGGATCAACCCGTACCGCTCACCCCGGGCCACCTGCTCCCCTTCGGACAACCAGCAGACGATGCGCCGTGCCACATACCCGGCGACCTGTACACATAGTATACGGCGTCCGGCCTCCGTTTCGAAGAGCACCGCCGTCTGCTCGTTTTCCAGCGTCGCCTCCGGCCGGTTCGCCATTCGGAACTTGCCGGGAGTGTACGCGACGGTCTGCACCAGTCCCGCGCAGGGCGTGCGGTTGATGTGCACGTTCAGCGGACTCAGGAAGATGCTGACCCGCGCCGCCCGTTCCTTGAGAAAGCGGGGCTCCTCTTCCTCCACCACCGCCAGCACGCGGCCGTCGCCAGGCGACACGATCAGGTTGGGTCCGCCCGGCACCCGGCGGAGAGGATTGCGAAAGAACCACCCGATGAAGAGCGTTGCAGTGCCGAACAGCACGCTGGCGACCATCCAGCCGAGGGTCCAGGCGACAACTGTGGGAATCGCAGCGGCGGCCAGGAAGGGTACGCCCTCCCGGGCGATCGGCCAGCCCCGCGCTCGGTCAGCCATCGCTCAGTTCTTGGTCTTGTCGACCAGCTGATCTTTTTTAAGCCAGGGCATCATGGCACGTAGACGGGCTCCGACCTCCTCGATCGGATGCTGCTCGCCGCGCTTGAGCAGAGCGTTGTATTGCGGTCGATTGGCCTGGCACTCGAGGATCCATTCCTTGGCGAAACGCCCGCTCTGGATCTCCTCGAGGATGCGTTTCATCTCTTTTCTAGTCTCGTCGGTGATGATGCGCGGCCCGCGGGTCACGTCGCCGTATTTGGCCGTCGTGCTGATCGAATACCGCATGTTGGCGATGCCGCCCTGGTAGATCAGGTCCACGATCAGTTTCACCTCATGGAGGCATTCAAAGTACGCCATCTCCGGCGAATAGCCCGCCTCGATCAGCGTTTCGTAGCCTGCCTGGATCAGCGCGGTGAGCCCGCCACACAGCACCACCTGCTCGCCGAAGAGGTCGGTCTCCGTCTCTTCGCGGAAGTTCGTCTCGATGATGCCGGCGCGGCCGCCGCCGATGGCGGAGCCGTAGGCCAGACCGATCTGCTTGGTGTCGCCGGAGGGGTCCTGATGCACGGCCAGCAGGCAGGGCACACCGCTTCCCTTCGTGTATTCCGAGCGGACGAGATGTCCCGGGCCCTTGGGCGCGACCATGAATACGTTGATCGTGGGCGGCGGGACGATCTGACCGAAATGGATGTTGAACCCGTGGCCGAAGGCCAGATAAGTGTTCTTCTTCATGTTCGGGCCGATCTCGGCGCGATAGATTCCCGCCTGCATTTCATCCGGCGCCAGGATCATGACCACGTCCGCCCGCTTCGCGGCGTCCGCCACCGGCATGACTTTCAGCCCTGCCCGCTCGGCCTTCTGCCAGGACGCGCCTTCCCGCAAGCCGACGAGCACGTCCATGCCGCTCTCCTTGAGATTGAGCGCATGCGCGTGGCCCTGGCTGCCGAATCCGATGATCGCGATCGTCTTGCCCTTCAATACCTTGAGATCGGCGTCTTTATCGTAATAGATCTTCAACATGATCGGTTCCCTTCTACTTTTCTTCTTTCAGGATGCGCTTGGGTTGCGCGGCGGCCGCCCGGAACTGCTCGCGCGCGATCGCAACCCGTCCCGTGCGGACCACTTCCTTGATGCCCAGCGGCTGGAGCAGATTGATGGCTGCCTCGACTTTCTTGACGTCTCCCGTGACTTCGATCGTGTAGGTGGTCTGCGTGGAATCCACCACCTTCCCCCGGAAGATGTCGGCGATCCGGAGCGCTTCGGCCCGGTCCTCCTGTCGCGTATGGATCTTGATCAGCGCCGTTTCCCGCTCAACAAATTCGGTCTCGTTCAGGTCCACTACCTTGATGATGTCGATGACCTTGTTGAGCTGCTTCACGATCTGCTCGATGATCCGGTCGTCGCCCTTCGTCACGATCGTCATCATCGACATGGACGGGTCCAGCGTCGGGGCTACCGACAGGGTCTCGATGTTGTAACCGCGGCCGCTGAATAGGTTGGCCACGCGCGACAGCACGCCGAACTTGTTCTCCACCAGCACTGAGATGATGTGCTCCACAGCAGCTCCTTCTCACCCGCCCGCCCCGGGCCGATCGACCCAGTGCACGATAAGAGCAATGGGTGCCCCGACGCGTCCCTTTCCCGTGTTACGCAGTCAGAACCGTATCTTTATCTTCGCCGGCCACCTTAGACGCCGGCTTCTCTCCGCGCTTCATCTCCGGCGGGTCCTCCAGGATCATCTCGTGGTTGGCACCGCCGGCCGGGATCATCGGGTAGCAATTCTCGTAGGCGTCCACTTCGATGTCCACAAGGACCGGCTTGTCGGTCTTCAGCGACTCCTTGATCACGTCATCCACTTCGGAGGCCTTGGTGGCCCGGAGCCCCACCGCGTTGAAGGCCTCGGCCATCTTCACGAAATCCGGCACGGTATCCAGGTAGGAGGAGGCGTAGCGTCCCTCATAGAACAGATCCTGCCACTGGCGCACCATGCCGTGGAAATGGTTGTTCAAGATGAAGGTCTTGACCGGCAGGCGCGAGACCATGGCGGTCGCCATCTCCTGCATGTTCATCTGCACGCTGCCGTCCCCCGCGATGCAGAGCACCAACTGATCGCGGAACGCCGCCTGCGCGCCCAAAGCTGCGGGAAGCCCAAAGCCCATCGTGCCCAAACCACCGGAGGTCAACCACCGCCGGGGCCTATTCAACATGAAGTACTGCGCGGCCCACATCTGGTGTTGGCCGACGTCGGTGGCGACGATTGGGTCCCGTTCTCTGGTGAGGCGGCAGAGCCGATCGATGACGTATTGCGGCTTGATCAGGGCGTCGGCAGGCTGGGTGTAGGCCAGCGGGTGCTTGGTCCTCCACTCGTCGATCTGGTTGGCCCACGGCTTTCGCTGCTCGACGGCGTTGCCGTTGGGCGTCGCCCGCAACATCGCGTTCAGTTCCCGCAGGACCGTTTTGACGTCCCCGACGATCGGGATGTCCACGTGCACGTTCTTGCGAATCGAGGTGGGGTCGATGTCGATATGGATGACTTTGGCCTCGGGGCAAAACTCGGTGACCTTGCCGGTCACGCGATCATCGAAGCGGGA
>DASYQR010000163.1:0-14014 GCA_036005325.1 Nitrospirales bacterium
CAGCGGATAGATCGCCTGCACGGACCCCTTGCCGTGCGATCGTACCCCTACCAGGATGGCGCGGCTCCAGTCCCGCAAGGCGCCCGCCACGATCTCCGCGCTGCTCGCCGTCCGCTGATTGATGAGCACGGTGAGCGGAGCGGTGAAGGGAGGTGCGGTCGCCTGGGAGAAGTGCTCATCGCGGCGCTCGTCCCGTCCGTTGACGACCACGATCAGCCCGCCGCGCTTGATGAAGTATTCGGCCACGCCGATCGCCGAACTGAGTAGCCCTCCCGCATTGTCCCGAAGGTCCAGGATCATGACCTGCATCTTCATGGCCTGCAACCGTTCGAAGACCATCTTGAGATCTTCCATGGTCTGACCATGAAACAGCACAATGCGGACATAGCCGACGGAGCCGTTCATGAGCCGGTACTTCACGCTTTGAAAGCGGCCCGCCTGCCGCGCCAGGGTGACTGTCACCGGCGCGGACGATCCGGCCCTCTCGACCGCGAGGACCACGTTCGAACCGATCGGACCGCGTAACCCTTCTTCCGCACGAGCCACAGACAGCCCGGCGGCCGGCCGGTCATCAATCCGCACCACGCGGTCGCCCATCCTGATCCCCGCGTCGTCGGCCGACATCCCAAGCTTCACATCCGCCACGACCAGCGCGCCGCCTTTTTCCTCCAACTCGAGGCCGACCTCTCCCGTGACGCCTTCCTTCGATTCGCTCTGGATCTGCTCGTACGTGACGGGCTCGATCAGATAGCTCTGCGAGTCGAGCACCGAGGCCACCCCTTTGATCGCCTGGTACACCAGATCGGCCGGGACCGGCGCGCCCTCCGCGCAGATTCTTCCGAGCGACATGGCCTCGTGAAGCGCCGTATAGACCGCTTCCACCGATGTCATGATGTCCTTCGCGAACGATTTCCTGAGGGGATGCCTTCCGCATCGGAGCGTCCACTGTTCCGGCGCGTCCTCCAGTCTCACTGTGGACCGTCCGATCGCGTTGGTGATGCGTAGAAATCCCTGTCCGACCATTCCGCGGTATTGCGCGATCTGCGGTTTCGTGACGTACTTCTCGTCGATCAGCAGCAGCGCCTCCAGTAAGGGGTCGTCCGGCACCATCGTAGTGGAAGCGGGCCCATCACCCGTTGCATTTGCAAGAGCAACGGATACCCGAGGCGCCCCTCCCACACCCACCATAATGCCCACTGCGACGACAAGCATCCACGCAATCAGCGCGAGCGTCCTATTCATACTGCAAGCCTTCCGCAACCGGCAGGCGCGCCGCCCGTCTGGCCGGGCCGTACCCCGCCAGCAGGGTTGTGAGCAACGCCAGCCCCGCCGCCTCCACCCACAGCCACGGCTCGTGATGGAACACGATGGTCCAGCCGAACGACTGCTTGTTGATCACTTCGATCAGCAGGATGGACACGACCAGTCCCGCCGCCACGCCGAGCACGGTACCCGCCAGCCCCAGCAGTCCGGATTCCCACAAAATCAAGCGTCCGATCTGCGCCGGCGTCCCGCCGATGGCACGGAGCACCGCCAGCTCGCGCTGGCGCTCCAGAATGCCCGCCAGCAGGGAATTGGCGATCCCCAGCAGCGCGACGATCACCGCGATAATTTCCAGCGCGTACGTGATGGCAAAGGTTTGATCGAAGATCCGCAGCACCTCGCGCTTCAGCTCCCCGTTCGTCACGATCATCACCGACTCGCCCGACAGCCGATCGAGTACAGCGCGCCGGACTGTTTCCAGCTCCGCGCCGGAAGCGAGGTACAACGGCACGACCGTCGCGTTCCGGTCTCCCCAGATACGCGCGTAGAGAGACCGATCCAAGACGACCTTGCCTCCATCGGTCGAGTAGTCATAGAACACGCCGGCAATGGGGAAGCCGACGGGGCCGTGCGGCCCCGGTAGCGTCAGACGATCGCCCCGCCACAGCTTGAACTGCCGGGCGAAGGTCTCCGACACAATGATCTGATCGCCCCGAACGGCCTCGGCGAGGATGGCGGAGGATTCTCCCTCCATGAACAGATACCGGCTGTGCTTGGCGTGCAACATGAGATCGCGCGCGACCACCTCGATCGGCAGATCGCGGAACTCCATTCTGACCACGCGATAGCTGTCCGCCGCCACGACGCCGGCGACCGTTTGCAGGCGTTGGTAGACTGACTCCGGCAGGGTCTCGTCCGGTCCCTTTTGCAACCATGTGGGCGGAGCCACGATCAGGTCGGCCTTCACCGTTTGCTCCAGCCACAGATCCACCGTCTGACGAAAGCTGTGGATCATCACACTGACACCGATCATCAAGGCCAGCCCTACGGTCAGCGCCGAGACAGCGACGGCGTTCCGGGCCGGCGCCCGGTCCAGTTCATCCGCCGCCAAACGCGCGAGACAGCCGGCGCGCAAGGGCAGCACCGCTCGAAGGCAGGGCCCGACCATGCGAATCACGACGGGACTCACCCAGGCGAACCCCAGCATGATGAGGAAAAGCGACAGATAGCCGAAGACCGGAACGCCCTGAACGGAATCCGGCAAGGCCGCCAGCCCGGCCAGGATAAACAGAACGGTCGCGCCCGTAAGCGCGTGCGCAATGTGCACGTCCCCGGCGATATCGTACCCCCTCGGCGCCAACGCCCGTGTCGGCTCGACCGATACGGCTTCCCGGATCGGGCCCAGCGAGCCCACCACCGCCACGCCGACGCCAATCACCAGCCCTTGCAGCAGCACACTGGGAAGCACCCACATCAACCGAGAAGGCTCCGGGACGACATCATAGAGATTGCTCACCGTGGCCGCGAGCGTCCGGAGGACGCCGTTCGAGAGCGCCACTCCGAATCCGATGCCGACTACCGCGCCGACGACCCCCAGCAGCGCGACCTCGGCCATGAAGAGGCGTGCAATATCGCCGGACGACAGACCCAGCGAGCGGAGGATGCCGATTTCACGACGCCGACGGAGCACCGCGAAGGATACGGTGTTGTAGACAAGAAAGAGCCCGACCAACAGGGCCATCACGCTGAGCAGGCCCACGTTCAATCGGAACGCGCGAGTCATCCGCTCGATCTGCATGTTCCGCTGCCCGGGACGCTTGACCGCCAGGCCGGGCGGAAGAAGTGCTTGCACCGCGCGGCTCATGTCATCCACGGAACGGGCGGGGGCGGTGACCACATCAATCCGGTCGAGGCGACCCAGCCGGTCGAACATGACCTGCGCCGCCGCGATGTCCATGACGGCCAGCTCTTCCAGCGTGGACCGTGCCGGCCCCTCCCCCTCCAAGATTCCGCGGACGATGACACGCCGCACGAGCCCTTCAGCGCTCACATCCAACGTCGCGCCCACGGACAGGCCATGGCGCTGGGCCAGCCTGCGGCCAAGGAAAATCGCATCGGGATCTAGATAGCGCTCCCAATCTGGGTCCTTCGAGTCCTCGTCCACGACACGATAGTCACGGACGGAGGACTCGGCCAGGAGATCCACGCCCAGGATCGGGAGTACAGTCGGCACATTTTCCCCTCCCACTATAATGGTCGCCGTGATGTCAAGCACCGGCGCGGCGACGCTGACACCATCCACATGGGAAAGGGCCTCGATGATCGTCTCATCGAACCCGCCGGGGATGTGATACTCGCTGGAGATCTGGAGGGTCGTGCGGCCAGCCACGCCGAGAACGGCCTGCTCGAACGAGCGCAGGATTTCGACGTTCGCCGTCGCCACCGCCACGTAGACAGCGACGCCCAACGCCACGCCGCCGACCGTGAGGGCCGTGCGCGGGAGATCCCCGATCACATGGCGCCACACGAGAAGACGGAAGACGGTCACAGTTCCTTGAGGCGACCTACGACGGCGGTTACGGAAGGATAGCCCTTCTTTTTCAGGACGGCTTGAAGCTCAGCGGTAATACGGTCGAATACGACGGGCCCTTCTTCCACGAGAGCCGTTCCGACCTGAACGGCTGAGGCCCCCGCCAGCAGATGCTCGAAGACGTCCGTGCCGGACCGCACGCCGCCCACTCCGATGATGGGGATCCGGCCTTCAAAGGCCTTCCAGAATGCGCGGACATTGGCCAGCGCCACCGGCTTGATGACAGCGCCACCGAGACCGCCGAATCCGCCTTTTGGCTTGATCACGACCGATTCCCGTTCTGGATCGATCACCAGCGCGTTCCCCACGGAGTTGATTAGGGAGAGAAAGTCCACCGGCGCCTTCTTTAAAACTTCGGCCATCGCGGCATGGTGGGCGGGATCGAAATAGGGGGGGAGCTTGACGCCCATCGGCCGGTCCACGACGGATCGGACCCGTCGGATGAGCCGCTCGGACGCCTCGAAGTCGTACCCAATCTGCGGCTTGCCGGGAAGGTTGGGACAGGAGAGGTTGACTTCGATGAGGTCCGGCCCGGCCTTGTTGATCGTGCGGGCGATCTCCGGAAAGTCGTCCTCGCACAGACCCGCCACGCTCGCGATCACCGGCTTCTTGAACGCCTTGAGCGAGGGAATCAGTTCCGCGTAGGTCTGATAGCCGAGGTTCGGCAACCCCATCGAATTGATGGAGCCGCCGTCAAAGGGATGATACCGGGGCTCCGGATTCCCCTTGCGCGACTCCAGAGTCATCGACTTGGTCACGATGGCGCCCGCGCGCGACCGTCCCAGGGCTTCAAGCTCCTCGCGCGTCACGCACAAGGCTCCGGAGGCATTCATGAGGCACAAGGGAAACCGGACACCCGCGATGGTGCAAGAGAGATCGGGCGTCATGTCTCCCGGCGGGCGCATCAGTTCGACCCCATCGCCTGTCCCATTTGCCGACATTTCACCACGACTTTCGCCGTACCGCGCCCGCCGACACAGTGATCCACCAGCTTCGAATAGCTCACGGCGCCATCCAGGTTCACCGTGAATTCAAAGGCGAAGGTGGTGGTCATGTACATGTAGCGGCCCGGTCTCAGCTTCAGGGTCGTGACCTTATCGGTCGTCAACCGATCCCGCACCGACTGGAGCGGCTCCGTAACCCCCGGAATGGTCCAGTAGGTCGGAGGGAGCAGCGCCTTCGCATCAAACTCGATCGGATGTTCCTGCGCCAACGGATGCTTGGACTGCGCTGGCTCCGCCGCTACGGCCCAGCCCGCTGCTCCAATCCATATCGCCATGGCGCTCACGATGGCGCCGGCAAACTTTTTCATTCCGCCAGTCCCTCCCCGCCCACAGACCCGTCTCGCATCAGCAGGATCCGATCCGCCTCCTCCGCCGCGCTCCGGCTGTGCGTAGCCAGTACCACGGTTTGCCCTCCTTGTCGCGCCAGGGTCTTAATCAACTGCACGATCTCACGCCCCACTTTGGAATCCAAGTTCCCGGTCGGCTCATCCGCCAGCAGGAGTGCGGGTTGATGCACGAGCGCCCGTGCCACCGCCACCCGCTGCTGCTCGCCTCCCGATAGCTCCGAGGGGCGATGCTCGCCCCGATGCGCCAACCCCACGGCCGCCAGGCATTCCTCCACCCGACTCTCCGGATGAGGATCGCCCCGCAGCAACAAGGGGAGCGCCACATTCTCGCGCGCGGTCAGCCCGGGGAGCAGGTTAAAGAACTGAAAGACGACGCCGATCCGCTCGCGCCGGAGCCTCGTCCAGTCGTTCTCCGTAAATTTCCGCGTCGAGCGCCCGTCAATGATGACGTCCCCTTCCGTCGGCCTGTCCAACCCCCCGATCAGGTTCAGCAACGTGCTTTTCCCGCTGCCGCTCGGTCCCATGACGGCCAGAAATTCCCCCTTGGCCACCTCCAGGGAGACTCCTTGCACCGCCCGGATGGTCGAGGCACCTCGTTGATAGACCTTGGACACTCCTTCCAGACGGACCACGCTCCCTCACGCAACGCCCGATCACCTATAACATATCGTCATAAGTTGCGACAATGATTTGACCACCCGCGCCATGGCGGTGTCAAAGAATACGGACATTCCATGGCGGACATACTCGATACCATCCTGCACTGGGTCTTTCCGGTGGATTGCGCCGCCTGCGGAGGCCCGGCCACCGAGCGCCGGCTCCCCTTCTTCTGCCGATCCTGTTGGGCGTCGATCCGGCCCATCGAAGACCCCCTGTGTCCACGATGCGGGCGACCATTCGATTCGCCACTCGCACTGACGCATAGTCCGGGGCATCTCTGCGGGCCCTGCCGAGACAAGCCGCCGCGGTTCGACCGCGCGCTGTCGCCCTATCGGTACGAAGGCGTTCTGGAGCAGGCGCTCCGTCTCTTCAAGTACCGTCGTCGGGATGCCCTGGCAACTCCCCTGGCCGACCTTATCCTCGTCTGGGCGCACCGACTCCCTCCCGTGGATCTCGTCGTGCCCGTTCCGCTCCATCCCCGCAAGCTGAGGGCCCGCGAGTTCAATCAATCGCTCCTCCTAGCCGATCGGATCGCGCGCCGCTTGAGCCTACCCCTGTCGTTCGAGCACCTGGTGCGGATTCGAGACACCCAGCCCCAGACGGAATTGGACCGCCGGGAGCGGACACGGAACGTACGGCGCGCTTTTGCCGTCCGGGAGCCGGCTGGCTTCGCGAATCAGCGCGTCCTGCTGGTCGATGACGTACTGACCACCGGAGCAACTGTCAACGACTGCGCCAGGGCACTGCGCCGTGCGGGCGCCCAATCGGTCTGCGTCCTGACGCTGGCCCGGCGCATCTGATGATCCGGCAGAAACAGACAAACTACTGCTATCAGTGGCAAGGATTGGCAGGCAGTGGCACAATGAAAAACTTGACAAATCCGTCCTGTTTCTCTAGGATGGCGCCCGAATGCGGACGATTCGATGGCCAGAGCGGTACGCGACGAAGTCCTGACCACCGCCGAGACGTGCCGCTACTTGAAAGTGGCTCCGCGGACGCTCTACCGCTACATCCAGGAGAAGCGCGTCCCGGCCTTTAAGCTCGGCAAGGATTGGCGGTTCGTGAAGTCCGAGTTGGATATGTGGCTGCGCAAGAAAAGCCGCGAACAGACTCGGAGGAAGTGAGGGAGCCTTCGTGTTTTACGGGGAACACTTCTGCAAGCTCGATGAGAAGGGCCGCTTTCTGCTTCCCCCTCCCGTCCGTGACCTCCTGTGTCCCGACGGTCAGACCGGGGAAATGGGCGTCGTCTTTTTAAAGAGAAGCGAGCCCGCCTGCCTTCGGGCCTACACGCTGACCGAGTGGGCCAACGTCCTCACAAAGACCAAAGCCAGGCTGGACGAGGACCAGAGCCGCTTATTCATGCATCACGTGGTGTCGGAGACCGCCACGTCGGACATTGACAAGGCCGGCCGCATCCTTATTCCCGGCAAGCTCCGCAAGCACATCAACCTAGCCGACGATCAGGAAATCGTCCTCGTCGGCATGTACGAATACCTCGAGATCTGGAACCCGTCGGACTTCCGCCGCCATCTCGCCAAGGCGGAAGGCCATCACGAGGCTTCCATGAGCAAGATCATGGACCTCCTCTGACGCTACCGTGAAGCGTTCGCGCTCTCCACGCTCGCATCCCACCGTCGTCCGACTGTCGTCCTTCCGCTCTCCCGATCCGAAACGCGCTGCAGTTCCCGTTGTCACGCGCATTCCCACGATCACCGGCCGCTCGCGCCGGCTCCGCGCCACCGCTGCCTTTATCCCGAACGGATTCGCCGTCCGTGCACCGGCCCTGCAGCCCGACGGCTTTCTGTTCCTGGTGCTGCCGCTGCCTCCCAGTATCAATCACCACTATGCCACCGTGCAGGGCCGGCGGGTGCTTTCCTCGGAAGGGCGCCGGTTTAAAACTCTCGTCGGGCAGGAGGTGCTCTGCGCGCTCGCGAAGCGAAAAGCCGGACCTCCGTCGAACGCGATTCCTGCGGGCGTCCCGCTGGGACTCGATCTACATTTCTATTTCATCTCGGAAATCCGTCGCGATATCGACGGCGGGCTCAAGATCACGCAGGACGCCATCTGCGAAGCCCTCGGGATCAATGACAACCGGATCGTTGAGGTGATACTTCACAAAGAAAAAGACGTCACGTCGCCGCGCATGGAACTGTCTCTTCGCGTCTGCTCTCCCCCAATCCCGTAGGTCTCCGAGCAATGGCAGGACTAGGCCGCTGGGAACATTTTTCCCACCAGGCAGACATCGGCGTGCGCGGGATCGGAGCGTCGCGGGAAGAGGCCTTTGAACAGGCTGCTCTCGCGCTGGCGGCGGTGGTCACCGACCCGCAGATCGTACGGCCGGAGGAGGCGGTAGCGATCGCCTGCGAAGCGCCCGATGACGAACTGTTGCTGGTCGAATGGCTGAATGCGTTGATCTATGAAATGGGGACGCGCCGCATGCTCTGGAGTCGTTTCACGGTCCGCATCGAAGGGTATCATCTGCGCGCGACGGCATGGGGGGAGAAAACCGAGGTGGCCAGGCACCAGCCTACTGTCGAAGTCAAAGGGGCGACCTATACCGACCTGTCAGTGCGGCACGATGAAACCGGCGTATGGTTGGCGCAATGTGTGGTGGATGTCTAGCGTCCAGACATTGCCGCTGACTGGGATTTATCTCGAAGGAACTGCGCATAATCCACCGTCAGCCTGGGAGGAGCGTCCTCGAACATGCCCAGCACGCCTTCCACGAAATTATGTTTCCGGTCGACCACATACTCGGCCTTGCTGAAAGCGAGGGCGAACTGTTGCGGCGCTACCGCCACTTCCGGGGACGCCCGGTCATACACCCGGAGCCCGGGGATCACATCCACCCGGTTCTGATAATTGGCGAGCATGATGGTCAGGTTGCGTCCTTGCACAAAGAGCGATCCAGACGTGACATCACGGTGATCGCTCGTTCGCCGCTGGGCCACGTAAAATACGATTCGTTGTCGGGGCCCGGCCTTCTCTAAGGCTTCGGCAAGGGGAAACGCTACACGGGCCATGATGGGCGTCTGAAAGAGTGGAACAGAATCGAGCGGACCGGTGATGAGTCTCTGCAGCCAATTCGCTTTGAACTGAACACGGACCGCCTGCAAAATGCTCGTCATCTCCTGCGAGGAGAGATGGACGGGATGATCGTAGTCCGTCTGGCCGTTCGGGACCACCCACACCTGCACCTCATCCTCCACCGGATCAACGGCCGCACGGTACTGAAAATCACAGGCCGTCGCCATCACGGCAAGGCCAGCAAAAAGGACGAGGCGCAACAGGCCCCGCTGAAAGAACGCGTGGATCACGGCATACCTTTGCCTGGGGCTCCGCCCTCCGGCCCTGGCACGGGAGCTTCCAGTGAGGGGGGAGGGGCCTCAGGGGTTACCGGAGCTTCCTTGCCCTTGGACGACTTCCCCTTCTTTCCTTTCCCCTTGGCGGCCGCCGCTTCCTTTGCGGCCACTTCCCTCGCGACCGCGAGTTCGGCCTCCAGCTTGGCAATGTCTTCAGATTTCGACATCATCATATCGTCCATTACTTTCAGACGATCCTGGAGACCTGCCACCTGCGCTTCCAGTCTCTTGGCCTCAACCAACTGGCCCTCCAGTTTCTTCGCCTCATCGTCCTTGGCTTTCACCTGCAACTTCATTTGCTCGACCTGGCGGCGGAGTTCCGTTATTTCCCTGTCCTTGTCCCGTCCCACCTGCGCCGGGTCAAAGGCGCATGCGGAGAGCGTCATCGTCATCACCGCGATCAGACCCAACAGGCCACTTTTTGCGTTCATGGCTTCTCCTTTGTCGTGACGGTCATTTCGATCCTCTCTAATGGGTTGTCGTTGCCATCTTTCTTGATGTTCAGAATGGCATCCACCGTTTCCAGCCCGCGGGTGACTTCCCCGAAGACAGTATACTGCCAGTCCAGGCTCCCGCAATCATCGGCGCAAATAAAGAACTGCGAGCCCGCACTGTTCGGATCGTTCCCGCGCGCCATGGACAGCGTCCCCCGGCGATGGGGACGGCTGTTGAACTCGGCGGGGATCGTGAAGCCCGGCCCGCCCAGCCCATGGGTGGCGCGGTTCGTGGTCTTGCTGTTGGGATCTCCTCCTTGGATCACCTTCAGGCCGGCCGGATTGACACGGTGAAAGGTAGTGCCGTTGTAAAAGCCGACCGACGCCAGCTTGAGAAAGCTCTCGCAATGGCGCGGGGCCACATCGAAATAGAACTTCAATTCGATCTCGCCATGCTTGGTCGCAATGATCGCGCGCGTATCTTTCTTTTCCATGCCACCCATACATCAGGAGGGATTATACAGGAATTTCCACGAAAAATGACTAGTCTTGGTCAATGCCGGGGGCCGAGGGGGTTCCGCGAGGTGCCGATGCCCTGGTTTGCGGAGACCCAGGTTGTCCCATGGTCTTCCGATTTGAAAACACCGCCGCTGGTGCCCGCATACACCGTCCCACCCTTGCCTACCACAAATGATTGGATCGCCCGCTCGGTAAGGCCGTTATTGACGGGGCCCCAGGTCTTCCCCTGATCGTCGCTCCGGTACATCCCCACACCGGTTCCCACAAACCACTCGATCTCGCCGATCGCGATCCCCCTGACGGAGGCGTTCGCCAATTGCCCGCCGATGGTCCGCCAAGACACTCCCTGGTCGCTGCTCACGTACACGCCATTGTCGGCGGTCCCGGCGTAGAGGTTCCCAGCCTTGTCCACCACCAGCGAGCGTACGAAATTCGCCGGTATCTGGTCCCGGGGATGCGACAGCCGCGACGGGGTGATGCGCATCCATTGGGAGGCACCGGCAGGTTTGCGATAGAGCCCCATGCCCGTGGTTCCGGCGTACATTGTTCCGTGCGCGTCCACCACGAGAGCGCGAACCAGAAGATTGCTGAGGCCCTGGTTGTCCGCCATCCATTTCTCTCCTCTATCCTTGGACCGATAGACGCCGGAGCCGGTCCCCGCATACAGCTCACCGTGATGGGAAACCAGCACCTGCGTTTCCAGACGATCCAGTCCGGCGTTCATCGCCGTCCAGGACTTCCCGCCGTTCAGGGTCCGGAATACACCGCCCCGCAGCGTCCCCGCAAAAACCGCTCTGTCGGGACCGATCGCGACTGTGTACACGTAGGAATCGGTCAGCCCCTCGTTGACGGTCAGCCAGGTCTTGCCACCGTCCTCGCTCTTGAAGATACCCCGGCCGAAGCTCCCCGCATAGACCGCTTGCTTTTCATCCAACGCCAGCGATTGGATGCTGACGAACGTTTCCGGGCCAAGCTGCGGATCTTGTTGAGCGAGCGCCACGCCCATACCCAAACCGCACACAAGGATGCTCCAGACACTCAGTGCTTTCATTACACCACTCTCCGGCCGGCCGTTCCCTCAGGAGCAGCAGCACACGTATCCTCTTCGTCGGCAGGCGGGCGGGCCGGCGGGCGCCCGAACACCCGCGCGCTGACGATGCCGATTTCATAGAGGATGATCAACGGCCCCGCCATGAGCAGCAGGTTGAAGAGGTCCGAGGTTGGAGTGAGGATCGCCGAGAGGATCAGGTTGACCATCATGGCGTGCTTGCGATACCGGGCCAGTAGGTCCGGCGTGAGCACCCGCAGCCGGGACAGCAGCGTGATCGCGAGCGGCATTTCGAAGGCGACCCCGAACGTGAGCAGAAATTTCACGTTGAAGTCCACGTAAAAGCCCACGCCGATCTGAGGCACCAATGCGCGGTCGACGCCGAACTGGAGCATGAAGTGGAGAGCCAGCGGGACGATCACGAAATTGGCAAAGGCCACACCCATCACGAAAAACCCAGACGCGACGGCCAGAAACGGCACGATCCATCGCCGCTCGCCCGGCATCAAGGCCGGCTCGAAAAACCTCCAGAGATGGTAGAGGATCACCGGCATGGTGAGCGTGATACCGCTCAGCAGCGCCACCTTGATGGCGGCAAAAATAGCCTCGGTGGGGGCATAGAAGATGAGATCGTCGGCGTATGGTATTTTGAGCCAGGCGATCATCGCATCGGCGTGCGGGAATGTGACCACGCACGCCACCAGAAAGGTCGCCCCGCACCAGTAGAGCCGCCGCTTGAGATCGGAGACATGGCGCTGTAAGGGCGTGCGGACGGGCTCTCCCACCTGCGCGTTTACCGTCGTGGCGCTCATGAGGACGTTCAAGAGGACGGGCCGGCCGCCATGGAACGGTTTCGTTTGAAGCGACGGACAATGGCCGCCATCTTGTCTTTATTCGCCAGCTTGTCGAACTGGATGCGCTTCTTCTGTTGCTCTTCTTCGGGCGTCAGGAAATGCAGTTGGGCGAGGGCGCTGAGCTGGTCCTCGAGCCGTTGATGGGTCTCTTCCAGCGCTTTAAACTCGTGATACTCCTTGCGGACCAGTTCCAAGATGGCCGGATCTTCGTTCAACATCGTGGCTTCTCCTTTCTTCATGAGAAAAGTCATGATCACCGCGTCCTCACGGGGGTGGTCATAGTACCCCTTGCGGACGCCCCTTCTGATGAAGCCGAGTCCTTCGTACATTATAAGCGCGGCCTGGTTCGAGGCTCGCACTTCCAGCAGCGCCGTCCGAACGCCGCGATCCGCCCCCACCGACAGGGCGTGGTTAACCAGTTTCGCGCCGATCCCCCTGCGTCGGACGTCTGGACTGACCGCTAGATTCATCAGGTGCAGCTCTTCGAAGACCACCCAAAACATGATGTACCCCAAGAGCGCACCTGCCGCAATGCCTTCTCCATACCCCCCCTCTCCCGCCCGAGCAACCAGATTGGTCGCGAAGGCGTTGCCTCGCAGTTCGCCGAGGAACATTTTTTTCGTCCAGGGCTCGGTGAACGACGTCCGCTCGAGCGCCAGGACTTCGTCAAGGTCGCTTTCCTGCATCGGCGACAGTATGACTTCTTCGGATTCGATCACCGCGTCACGCGAGCCAACGGCGACTTCAGCAGGCCCTTCTCCCAATTCACTTCAGCCTCAGCCCGTCGCAGATACACCGGCTCCACGACCGAACCCGGTCGCTTCCCATCGGCGAGCTGCCGAACACCCACACGCCCGGTCACCGCGGCGGAGGGAACCGCGCGAAGCCCCGCGTCGGTCATGCACGCTCGGTCTCCGAGCATCGCTTCAAATTGTTCGCGGTAGCGTGCCGCGCCGTCGCCGATCAGGTGCACCGGGCCTTCGACATGCGCCAGCACCGACTGCACCGCCTCAGGAGTCAGTACCGCATCGGGACTCGACCGTTCAAGACGCATCTCCGTACGCCTGAACAAGGCCATGAACAGCTCGCCCCGACGGGCATCCAACAACGCGCAGATCGTGACGCCCGGGACCGGATAACTTTCAGCTAGCACTTCCAGTGTGGGCACGCCGACGAGCAGCGCCCCCGCCCCAAGGGCGAGGCCCTTCGCCGTCGCCAATCCGACACGCAATCCGGTGAACGATCCGGGCCCGACGGAGACCGCCACGGCATCGAGATCTTTAGCGGCAAGACCGGCCTTCTTCAGGAGCCGGTCCACAGCCGGCAGCAACTGCCCGCCCTTATGGGCCTTGGCCTCATAGGAGATTTCGGCAAGCAGCCCGTCCTCCTCGCAGAGTGCCACGCTTTGCGCAGAGGTGGCGGTTTCGATGGCCAACAACCGCATCAGTTTTCCCCCTTCGGGCGTTCGCCCGTCGGCCCCGAGCCCACCGGCCCCCAATCCGCCGCCGTCAATTCCGGATTCGGAATGACCTCACGGAAGGTCAATACCATTTTGGCCTGACCGAGGCTGTCCTCAGCCTGCACGAGGGACGGCCAAGTCAGAGGACCGGCCGCGGTCGTGCCGACCGCGCGATAGTTCTGATACACCATCGTCGCCTGCAAAACGCCGTTCGCATCGAAGATCTCCTGGCGGACGATCTCCAGCGTAGTCTGATCGAACCACAGCCGGCGCACCACGGTCGCCCCGTTCTGCATGGAGGTTGTATCCAGCACGTATTGTCCATTCTCCTCGCGAAGCGCAACCTGATCGGTCGGCAGAATCGCGGTGTCCAGACTGCCGAGCGTCGCCTGCAGGCCCAGCAGCATCGGAGCGCCTATGCCGGGCTTATGGTTTAACTCGGAGACCGACCCCTTCTGTGATTTGCCCTGCATG
>DASYQR010000164.1:0-9315 GCA_036005325.1 Nitrospirales bacterium
GGACCTCTGGGAGCGCTCGGAAGTGTTCGATTCCTTCCGCGAGCCGAAGCTCAAGGGCAAGTGCGCCGACTGCGAGTACTCCGACATCTGCGGCGGCTGCCGCGCCCGTCCTTACGCGGACCATGGGGACTGGCTGGACGCGGATGAGTGGTGCCTCTACACCCCAAAGGGCGGCCCCAAGGTCAAGGTGAGCGAGATCGGCGTGGATGAGGCCCCGGGAACCTTCGAGGTGCGCTGGAACGACGAGGCCACCGCGCGCTTTAAGCGCATCCCCTACTTCATGCAGGCGATGGTCAAGAAGAGCGTGGAGGCCAAGGCGCGCGAGCGCGGCCTCTCCACGATCACGCCCGAGTTCATGGAGGAACTCCGCAAGGCCCGTTTCGGCAACGACAAACCGGTGTTTAGGTTCTGATGGACAAGTTCATCGACGCATTTGTCAACCAGTGGATTCCGATCGTGAACCACTGGCTGCATCTGATGTCGGCAATCCTGTGGATCGGGGGGCTGGGCCTGTTGATGATGGCGGTCGTACCGGCCCTGCGCAAATCGGTCCCCGGCGAGCTCGTCAAGCCGCTCGCCAACGCCATCTACCGGAAGTACCAGCGGGTCATCGGCGCGCTCATGCTGATCATCCTGGCCACGGGGGGAATCAACATCGCCTACGTCAACAAGCTGATGAAATCTGACAACGGCGAGGGCTTCACCAATCCCTACATCATCGCGCTCGGCATCAAGCTGTTCTTCGTCATGTGCATCATGACGATCTTCCTCTACAACATCATGTTCCCGCCGGAGCCCGTGCAGAAGGGGCAGGCCGAGGAGGAAGAAATGGATCCCGAAGGCGTCCCGTTCCTCCGCGCATCCTTCTGGTTCGGCATCTTCATCGTCCTCATGGCCTCGACCCTCAAGCACCTGCACCACTAAGTTACAATATGCCTATGCCACGAACGGCACCGGCCACTTTACCGTTTCCCTTTCCTTTCTCCTCCCATCTGTTTCTTAGAGTCCTTCTGATGGCAGCCTGCGCGGCCCTCCTGGCCTGCGGCGACACTCACAAGCCCAAGGTCGCAGAGGCGGCGAAGAAACCGGCCCAGCAATTCACGGCAACGGCGGAAAATTTGAAGTACATCAAAGTGGAAGAAGTTCGGCGCACATCCGGAGGCTCCACGATCGCGCTGAACGGCCGGGTCACGTTCGATGAGAGCCGAACGGCACAAATCGGGTCACCGGTCGAGGGCCGGGTGATCCGAGTGCTGGCGAAGCCGGGCGATCGGGTTCAGCACGGCCAATCGCTTCTGGTCATCCACAGCCCGAATTTCACGCTGGTGGAGTCGGCAGAGCAGAAGGCCCGCTCGGCCCTCCGCGTCGCTGAAAAGAATTTTTCCCGCGCGCAACGTCTCTTCGCTGAAGGCGCGGCGTCCCAGCGTGAAGTCACCGAAGCGGAAGACGTCTTGACCCAAGCGCGCGCCGAACACGAGCGGGCTAAAGCGGACCTGGCGACCCTGGGCGGAAGCCAGGAACACCTCTCCGCCGAATTTCATCTGCGATCTCCCATCAATGGAGTTGTGGTCACGAGAAATCAGGCCGTATCCCTCGGCGCGGAGGTCCAGCCTGGAAGCGGCATGTTGTTCATCGTGGCGGACCTATCGAAGGTCTGGGTCCTCGCGGATCTCCCGGAACGGGAAATGCAGGGCGTGCATCCTGGCCTACCGGTCGAAGTGGAGGCTCAGGCCTACCCCGGGGTCAAGTTTCCGGGTACCGTCGAGTACGCCAGCGAACTGCTGGATCAAACAACCCGCACCGCGAAGCTCCGGTGTCTGATTCCCAACGGCCAGCTCCGTCTCAAACCCGAGATGTTCGTGGACGTCACACTGCACCGCCCCCAGGTCGATCTTCTCATCCCCACCTCCGCCATCGTGACGAAAGGGGATCAGTTTTTTGTGTACGTCGAGGACGACGAGAAGCAGAGGACCTATACGCCCCGCGAGGTCACACTGGGCCCCGAGATGGGCACGATTGTGCCTGTGGTCAAAGGCCTGAAGGGCGGCGAGCGCATCGTCGTCGAAGGCGCGATCCTTCTCGATTCCGCATTCCACAAGCTGCTCTGAGACTCCCGACATATGCTCGACCGACTCATCGACCTGGCGGTCCACCGCCGGATGGCAACGCTCCTGTTCGCCTTGGGTTTCCTGGGGTACGGGCTCTTTGCCTATTTCAACCTGCCCATCGAGGCCTATCCGGACGTCACGAACCTTCAAGTCAATATCATCACCCTCTTTCCCGGACAGGCCGCCGAAGAAGTGGAACGGCAGGTGACCATCCCGCTGGAGCGCGGGCTGAGCGCTCTGCCCAAGGCGATTGACCTTCGGTCGGTGTCGGTCTTCGGGCTTTCGTACATCATCGTTACGTTCGACGACGAAGTAGACATGTACTTCGCCCGGCAGGTGGTGACCGAACGGCTCCGTCAGGTGGACCTGCCGGACGGGGTGGTTCCGGTCCTCGGTCCCCAGATCACCCCGCTGGGCGAAGTCTATCAATTCACGCTGGAAGGCGGGGGCAAATCCCCCACTGAGTTGCGGACGCTGCTGGACTGGACGGTCGTCCCGCATCTCAAGCAGATTCCGGGCGTCGCCGACGTGGTGGTCCTCGGCGGATTCCGCAAGGAGACGCATATTCTCGTGGACCCCGACCGCCTGAAGGCGCATGGACTCATGCTGACGACAGTCTATGAAGCCTTGTCCCGGTCCAACGCCAACATCGGGGCCGGGTACATCCGGCATGGCCAGGAACAATACATCGTCCGCGGGCTCGGGCTGATCCGCACGCCTGAGGACATGAAGGAAGTCGTGCTGTCGGCCGAGAAGGGCACCCCAGTACGCATCCGGGACGTGGCCGCCATTGTGGAAGCTCACACGCCGCGCCAGGGAGCAGTCGGCCGGGGCCCCAATATGGAAGCGATCGAAGGCTTCGTCCTGATGCGTCGCGGGGAGAATCCGTCCGTCCTGTTGGATTTGGTCCGCAACAAGGTGGACCGCTTGAATAATGGCATCCTCCCGGAGGGGACGAAGATCGTGCCGTTCATCGACCGCACGACGTTCGTCCAACGCACTCTGCACACCGTCCGCACCAATCTTTTGGAAGGTGCCTTGCTGGTGACGGGAGTGGTCTGGCTCTTCCTGCGCGCGTGGCGCGGATCTGTGGCCGTCGCCGTCGTGATCCCCGCTTCACTCCTGACTGCCTTCATGGGCCTCTACTTGATCAAGGTTCCAGCCAACCTGATCTCGATGGGGGCGATCGATTTCGGCATCATCGTGGACGGGGCCGTGATTCTCATCGAAAACATCTACCGGCGTCTTGCGGAACGCCACCCCGATCCGCACCGGATCCCGATCGTCATCACCCAGGCGGCCAAAGAGGTGGCCGGCCCGACGCTGTTCTCCATTGCGATCATCATGGCGGCGCTGATCCCGATCTACTCATTCGAACGTGTCGAAGGTCGGATCTTCAAGCCGATGGCTTACACCTATGCCTTCTCGCTGGCCGGCGCCCTCCTGTTTTCATTCACGATCGTCCTGGCCCTGGCGGCCCTGCTCATCAAGAACGCCCCGCACGAAGAGCGCGAACCCTGGTTCCTGGCGGCGGCTCGCCGAACGATCGACCCCCTTGTCGTGCAGGCCCTCCGCTTTCGGGCGGTGGTCATCGCCGGCATGGTCGTCCTCCTGCTTCTCTCAGCCTTCCTGATGACCAGGCTGGGGACAGAATTCCTTCCGGAACTCAACGAAGGGGACCTCCATGTGTACGTGGAAATGCCGAATTCCATTTCCTTGCCGGAAGGCCAGCGGATCCTGGCGGAGACCCGCAAGCTCCTCATGCAATTCCCAGAGGTCATAGACGTCCTCTCGGAACAGGGACGCCCCGAGGACGGCACCGACACCATCGGGCCCAATCAGAGCGAGACCTTTATTCACCTCTATCCACAGGAAGACTGGCAGACTGGCCGAACCAAGGAGCAACTGGTGGAGGCCATGCGTCGGCAGGTCACGCAAATCCCGGGCGTCATGTTCAATTTTTCCCAGCCCATCGCGGACAACATCGAGGAAGCCATCAGCGGTATCCGCGGCCAGATCGTCGTGAAGATCTATGGCGAGGACCAGGGCGTCCTGCAGGAGAAGGCGGACCAGGTGCTCGCCGTCTTGAAGACCGTCAGTGAAGTCGAGGACCCTGCGGTCTACCGTACGGGGAAAATCCCGCACCTCGTCGTCGAAGTGGACCGGTCCCAAATCGCGCGGTACGGTCTCACGATCGCCGACGTCGAGCGGACCATAGAGACCGCCATCGGAGGCCGCATCGCCACGGAGTCCTGGGAGGGCGAGAAGCGGTTCGGCATCCGCGTGCTCCTGGCCGAACCCAACCGCGCCAACGCTTCCCGCATCGGGGAGCTTACGATTGGCACGCCAGCCGGGGGCCGCATCCGCGTGGACACGTTCGCCAAAATCCGCGTGACCGAGGGGCAGGCCCAAATCTGGCGGCAGAACAACAGCAAATTTATCGCGGTCAAATGTAATATCGGGAACCGGGACATGGGCAGCTTCGTCGCCGAAGCGATGGAAAAGGTGGGCGCCTCGGTCAAACTCCCGGAAGGCTATTACCTGACATGGGGGGGCGAATTCGAGAATCAGCAACGGGCCATGGCCCGCTTGCAGGTGGTGGTTCCCATGGCCCTCGTGGCCGTGATGGCGCTCCTCTATTTCGCCTTCGGCTCGTTCCGAGACTCGTTGCTGATCATTCTCGTCGCGCCCTGTGCCTTCGTGGGCGGCATCGTAACTCTGTGGCTGACCGGCACCATCTTTTCGGTCTCAGCCGCCGTCGGCCTGATTGCACTCATGGGTCAGACTGTGCTGAACGGCGTGCTCCTCGTCGCCACTTTCCGGCAATTGCAGCAAGAGGAGGAACCAATGACGATCAACGAACTCATTCGTAAGGGCGTCAGCATCCGGCTGCGCGCCCTGCTCATGACGGCCTTGCTCGCCGGACTCGGCCTGGTCCCCGCCGCCGTTTCGCATGGCATGGGGTCTGAAACCCAGCGGCCTTTCGCGCTGGTAATCATCGGAGGGATCGTCACCTCCACGGCGCTGACCCTGTTCCTCATCCCCGTGCTCTTCAGCTTCCGCATTTTCTGGAAGCTGGAGCGTCCCGGCGTGATCGCGCATTCTGCTCCAACTTCCCTCATGTGTCTGGTCTTGGTGGGCCTGTTGTCAATGCCGGCGACCGTCTCAGCCCAGGTCAGCCAGGACGCTCCTGCGCCTCCGGCGTCTTCAGTCCCCCCGTTGACCCTGGAGGGCGCCTTTAAGGCCTATGCAGACGGCAACCTTGAACTCAAGGCCGCGCAGGCACAGGTTGAGGCGGCCCGCCAGCAGGTCCGCGCCGCTGGCCTGTTGGAAAACCCAACCATCTCCCATTCGCAAGGCCACAATAGTTCTGGAACGCCGACCACTGGCGATCATTATTATTCCAATACGCTTTCCCAGACTGTCCCGATCGCCGGACAGCTCGGCCTCCGCCGACAGGTCGCCGAAGCCAACCGGGACGCAATTGAAGGAGCTTTCGGGTTCCGCGATGTCGCACTTCGCATGGCGGTGCTGCGGGCCTATTCGCGCCTGCTTGCGGCCCAGCAGCGGGTCCTATCAGCCCGCCAGGACCTCGTCTCACTCGAAGAAGTGGTCGAGGTCCTCAAGAAACGCGTCAGCTCCGGCGCGGCCGCCCAGTATGACCTCGTCCGCGGCGAACTGGAGGCCGAGCGGGTGCGGACCGACTTGAGCGATGCGCTGGCGGACGAAAAGGGAGTGCGCGAAGAATTGCGAAAGGCCATCGGGCCGGCCGCGCCTGCCGGCTCATTTGCGGTAACCCCCATTGACCTGAGCCCGTCGTATGCGGAGGTCGACGCCCTTTTGACATTGGCTCCCCTCTCGCGCGGCGATCTGAAAGCCGCCAGAGCCTTTTCCGGCGGGGCCGAAGCCTCGGCCACTCTGGCTCGTCGCGAAGCGGTGCCGGACCTCACCTTCAGCCTGGGCCTGCTCAATACCACCAGCCCGACCAGTATGGATATCCTGGCGGGCCTGTCAGTACCCATACCGGTCTTCCGCCGCGGGCAGGGCACGATCCAGGCCGCGCGTTCCACGGCGGACGCTGCGCGGTTCGACGTGCAGGCATTGGAAACCCGCATCCACACGGAAGTCATTCGCGCTATCGCCGTATACCAGCAGCGTCGGGCCGAGCGGGATCGATATCAGAGTGCCGTCAAGCAAAAGGCTGAACGCTTGCTGCGGATTGCGCAGACCGCATACCGTGAAGGAGCTCGCGGGATCTTGGAGCTCGTGGATGCCTATCGGACGAACCGCGAGGTTCGTCTGCGCGATCTCGAATTAAGGACTGCGGTGGAAGCCGCCGGGTTTGATGTGGCGGAAGCCGTCGGCGATCTGACAGCCTATACTGCGGCCCTGCCGCAATAACGTTTACGATATAAACAGGGATTGAAAGGACGGGTCGGCGTCGATGACGCCTTTGAGCGTGTCGTTCCGGAGCAGGAACTGCCAGGAGTTCTGCGTGGCGCCAGGTACTTGTAAATACCAGCGGTGCGCTTCGGTCAAGAGATCCAACATCGCCTTATTCTCCCGATTCGGCATGAAGGCCCCACTGTAAGCCATCGTGTAGGACGCCATGAACTTGTCCAGCGGCGCCTCCGCGAGCTTGAATGACTCCTCGGCCTCCTGATAGGCGGACACGAGATCGGGGTCGGAGAACCGGCGGCTCCACGCCACCTTGGCGATGCGGGACCAGGCCAGCTCCAGGAGGGTGCGCGTGCGCAGCGCAGCGTGATCCGGGGAAATTTCCTTTATCAACGCCTCATGCACGGCGATCGCGTTCTCATACGCATTGCTCCACCGATAGGCGATTCCCAGGCGAAGCCGGTTCTCATGATCTTCAGGATTGACCCTGGCCAGTTTTTCCATGGCCGGAAGCATCCGGTACAGATAATCCGCCGGCGTTGGGTGGGAACGCTGGCCCACTTCCATCGACTCCGCAATCTCCGTCCTCGAGGTTTGGGAGTAGACATTCCAGTACAACTCGTTGAAGCGAGCGGCCAGGACCGCATCGCCGATCGGTACTTTGTGCGCCGTGGCGCCAGTGTTCAGGAGCGTCTGGAACAGCTCGCGCGAGAGCGCAGTCAACGCCCCCGACTGGACCGGATCGACAAGCAGTACCCGATTCAGCAACGCGATGCGATCCCGCTGCTCGGGCAACCATGCAGCCCTTGCCACTGCGTTGATCAATACCCCCAATGCATCGGCCGATCCCCACCACACACGCGTGTCGTGAACATAGCCGCCTTTCTCGGTTACAAAAGGAATAGTAGGACCGTCGGCGCCTGTGACCGGCAGATTCACGACTGCCACATCGCCGGGGAATCCCAGCTTGCGGAGCCCGGACAGCACCACCCACTTGACGGTCACGCCCTTCAACACCTGACGGACTTTCTTCGCTTTCCTGGTTACGTTGTCTTCACTGGGCGCATAGGTGACCGGCGAGGTCAACGGATCCTTGTAGGTCACGCCCAACCGGACGATTGTGGCCGGCGCGGCGACCACAGAGCCGCCTTCGCGGACCCGAAACGAGGCGGCCGGCAATGGCGCGCTGGCCAGCAGCTCGATCCGGAGGCCGCTCCCCGGCGGTGACAGGCCCAGGCGATCCATGACGAAAAAAGACGGCGCGTACTCGGTGAGGTCTTCGCTGAAGAAGACCAACGATCCCTTGCCCGGCCACAGTACAGTGATCCCCTCGTCGCGCTGCATGACCGCTGTCTCGTGGGCCCTGGCAATCTGCTCCCAACAACGGGCGTAGATGGGATCGGAATCCGGCGGAAACGCTTTGAGCGGAGCAGGGCTGGCGGCGACCATGCCGTACTGGCAGGCGAAGTCCATCCGGCCCGCCGTGACGCGATCGCCCGACGCGACGGCTCCGGCATACTTCTGTGCGGCGGCAATCGCCGGTGAAGTGGAAATAGCGGGCTTGTGCTTTGGGGAAGCCTGGGCGGCGTACGCCGTGGCGAAATCCAGCGCCACAGCCAGCGCCAATGCACAGGCGACGATCACAAAACGTCGCATGGCAGGATCCTCCCCAGGCAGGAACTTACTCTAACACTCTCACAGAGGGATGCGAAAGGGCTCAGGAGGCGGGGGCTAATACGGCCCCAAATGGTAGGGGACGTCGGTCACGATGACGCGGAATTTGAACAGCAGCGCCGCTTTGATGAGCAAGGCCCGCTGGTTGTGCAGCAGAGTCTCCCACCAACGCGCCGGGAGGACCTCCGCCAGGGCCACGGTGACCCACCCGCCCGGACTCTCCTGCCGGACTCGTTCGATATAGTCCAGCAATGGTTCCAGAAACGAGCGATACGGGGACGGCACGATCACCAGCGGGACTCCCGCACCCCATTTCTCCCAATCTTCCTTGACCTTGGCCGTTTCCTCGGGGTCCACATCCACATGGACGGCGCGGATGTCCTGCGCCCTCTTCCTGAGATAATCCAAGGCGATGATAACCGGCCGGTTCACGCTCCCGATCGGCATCACCACGATGTTCGGCGGCGGGCTCTTGGGCCGGTCATACATGGTCAGCGACAGCTGCCACTCGGCCATATTATAGTGCCAGCGAATCTTCCGAAACATGCTGATCAGGATCGGGATCAGAACGAGCACCACCCAGGCGCCATGCGTGAACTTCGTGATCGCCAGGACCACCGTGGCCACACCGGTCGCGATCGCGCCGGTCAGATTGATGGCAAACTTCTTTTTCCAGCCACGGCCTCTCAGGTCTCGCCAATGCTGGACCATACCTGTCTGCGACAGGGTGAAGGACAAGAAGACCCCGATGGCATACAAAGGAATCAACGCGTGCGTGTCGCCGCGAAAGATGATCAGCAGCAGCGCCGCGCTGAGCCCCAGGATGAAAATCCCGTTCGAGAAAGCCAGCCGGTCGCCGACATTGCGCATCTGGTGCGGCAAGAAGCTGTCCTGCGCAAGCAAACCGGCCAGTCGCGGAAAGCCGTTGTAGCTCGTGTTCGCCGCAAGGATGAGGATCAGCATGGTCGCGACCTGCATGAAATAGTACAACGCCCCCCCGCCAGACGAAATTCGGGCGATCTGGGAAATCAAGGTCTCTTCTGCGCGTGGCACCAGCCCGTAGATATGAGCGAGGATGGTGATCCCGAGAAACAGGCCGGCCAACATCGAGGCCATCCAGATCATGGTGGTCGCG